>NZ_JASTTJ010000007.1:0-377194 GCF_032248645.1 Streptomyces zaehneri | reverse complement strand
CCCCACCGACCCGGAGACGTTCGAAGAGGACGACGACTTCGGGGAGATCGACGTCGAGCCGCCGGACAACCCCGCCGCCGGATTCCCGGCCGGATTCGCTGTCGGTTTCGCTGTCGGCGTCTTCTCCACAGATGGAGCACAAGTCGGCCACAGAGGAGGATTGCATTCCGCAGGTCACGGGTATGACGGGCTACGACCTTGATGCACAGCCCCAACCGTCCGGGAGGGACCCACATGATCTTGGAAGCGCTCGGCTCCGCTGTGCTCGGTCTCGTGCTCGCGTGGGCGGCGGTCCACCGCTTCTCGCACCGTCTGCCGGTGCGCACCCTCGTCTTCGCGACGGGCGTCGCCGGAGCCCTGTTCGGTGACTTCGTCACCCACAGCGCGCTGGGCCCCGGCACCGGCCTGGCGAGTCTCCTCGGCGCGGGGATCGTCTCCGCCGCCTCGCTCTCCCTGCTGCTGCGCCCGGCCGGCCGACTCCGCCGGCGGTCGGCCCCGGCCTGAGTCCGGCGACGACGACAGGTGACGGCCGGCGGGGAGAGACCCGGCCGGCCGGCCGCCCGCGGCTCGGTCGGCCGAACGGGTTCTAGGCCGCCAGCCCCAGCGCCGCCATCCGCTTGGTGTGCGCCTCTGTGATCCGGGAGAACATCCGGCCGACCTCGGCGAGGTCGAAACCGTCCGCGACACCGCCCACGAGCATCGTCGACAGCGCGTCGCGGTCCGCGACCACCCGCTGCGACTGCGACAGGGCCTCGCCCATCAGCCGCCGCGCCCACAGCGCGAGCCGTCCGCCCACCCGCGGGTCGGCGTCGATCGCGCCACGCACGCGGTCCACCGCGAAGCCGGCGTGGCCGGTGTCGTCGAGCACGGCCAGCACCAGGGCGCGGCTGTCGGTGTCCAGGCGCACCGCGACCTCGCGGTAGAAGTCACTGGCGATCGAGTCGCCGACGTACGCCTTGACGAGACCCTCCAGCCAGTCCGACGGGGCCGTCTGCCGGTGGAAGCCGTCGAGCGCGGCGACGAACGGCTCCATCGCCAGCGTCGGCTCCTCACCGATCTCGGTGAGCCGGTTGCGCAGCCGCTCGAAGTGGTGGAACTCGGCCGACGCCATCTTCGCCAGCTCCGCCTTGTCCTCCAGCGTCGGCGCCAGCTTGGCGTCCTCCGCGAGCCGCTCGAACGCCGCCAGCTCGCCGTACGCCAGCGCACCCAGCAGATCAACGACCGCGGCACGGTACTGCGGGTCGGCCGAAGCCGTAGTCCAGTCCTGGGCGGCGATGCCGGTGGCGGTGTTCTCGGGCTTGTCAGAGGTCGTCATGAAGCGCACAATAGCCCGCTCGTCGCACGAGGGAAGTCCCTGGTCAATCAGTGTGACAACGAAGACGTACGGGGCCACCCCCGGCACTGTGACAACCACAACGTGACCGAATCGGCCATCGCGTGTGCGCGATTCCGGGGTATGGTGGTAATGCGCCTGCCGAATATTCGACGGGCCGCACGTATGAGGATGCCCGGTCGGTGGCCCGATCGGCTCCGACCCGACAGCCCTCCTCGCCCGTACGGCACTGTGCGTACGGAAACCCGGAGGGGACCCCCTCAGCGGTACGAGCGCTAGAGCGTCGGCAGAGGTCCCGTGTCCTGACGGCTGGCCCGTGAGGCAGTCGACGTCCCCCGGCACGGTCCTGACACGACCCCCGCGCTCGCCTCGCACCGCGCACACAGAAGAGGCAGCACCCTGACTACCACGTTCCGAGAGCTCGGCATCCTTTCCGAGACCGCTGAGGCCCTTGAGGCCGTCGGCATCATCAGTCCCTTCCCGATCCAGGAGATGACGCTCCCCGTCGCCCTCACGGGCACGGACGTCATCGGCCAGGCCAAGACCGGCACCGGCAAGACCCTCGGCTTCGGACTCCCGCTCCTCGAGCGCGTGACCGTCCCCGCCGACGTCGAGGCCGGCCGCGCCCGTCCCGAGGACCTCACCGACGCCCCGCAGGCACTCATCGTCGTCCCCACGCGTGAGCTGTGCACGCAGGTCACCAACGACCTGCTGACCGCGGGCAAGGTACGCAACGTCCGCGTCCTCGCCATCTACGGCGGCCGGGCCTACGAGCCCCAGGTCGAGGCCCTCAAGAAGGGCGTCGACGTGGTCGTCGGCACCCCGGGCCGGCTGCTGGACCTCGCGGGCCAGAAGAAGCTCGACCTCAAGCACATCAAGTCGCTCGTCCTGGACGAGGCCGACGAGATGCTCGACCTGGGCTTCCTGCCCGACGTCGAGAAGATCATCAACATGCTTCCGGCGAAGCGCCAGACCATGCTGTTCTCGGCGACCATGCCGGGCGCGGTCATCGGCCTCGCCCGCCGCTACATGTCGCAGCCCACGCACATCAACGCCACGTCGCCGGACGACGCGGGCAGGACCGTCGCGAACACCAAGCAGCACGTGTACCGCGCGCACAACATGGACAAGCCCGAGATGGTGGCGCGCATCCTCCAGGCCGAGGGCCGCGGCCTGGTCATGGTGTTCTGCCGTACCAAGCGCACCGCCGCCGACCTGGCCGACCAGCTCCAGCAGCGCGGCTTCGCCTCCGGCGCGGTCCACGGCGACCTCGGCCAGGGCGCCCGTGAGCAGGCGCTGCGCGCCTTCCGCAACGGCAAGGTCGACGTCCTCGTCTGCACCGACGTGGCCGCCCGCGGTATCGACGTCGAAGGCGTCACGCACGTCATCAACTACCAGTCCCCCGAGGACGAGAAGACCTACCTGCACCGCATCGGCCGTACCGGCCGCGCGGGCGCCAAGGGCATCGCGGTCACGCTGGTCGACTGGGACGACATCCCGCGCTGGCAGCTCATCAACAAGGCGCTGGAGCTCGAGTTCAGCGACCCGCCGGAGACGTACTCCACCTCTCCGCACTTCTTCGAGGAACTCGGCATTCCCGCGGGCACCAAGGGTGTTCTGCCGCGCTCGGAGCGCACCCGCGCCGGGCTCGACGCGGAGGAGCTCGAGGACCTCGGCGAGCCGGGCGGCCGCGGAGCGCGCGGTCGCAGCGACCGGGGCGGTCGTGGGGACCGCGGTGGCCGTGGCGACCGAGGCGGTCGCGGTGACCGGGGCGGACGCGACGACCGCGGTGGCCGCGGCGAGTCCCGTCCCGGCGACCGGACGGCGGAGCAGACCGAAGAGCGTGAGCGTTCGGCCCGCACACCCCGTCGCCGTCGTCGTACGCGCAACGGCTCCCCGCTCGAGGCGACACCCGCCGGCACCACGGCGGCCGAGCAGACCCCCGTGGCCGAGCCGACGTCCGTGGCGGAGGAGACCGCAGGCCCGCGTACTCCGCGCCGTCGGCGCCGCACCCGCAACGGGTCCGCGCACGAGGCCGCCGTCGTGACGGCCGTACCGGCCGGCGCGGCGACCGTCGAGCCCGTCGCCGAGGTCGCGACAGCGGCTGTGGCGGCTGCGGCGACCGCCGAGGGCACCGCTCCGGAGGCAGCTGCGGAGACCGTGGCCGCGCCGCGTCGCCGCCGTACCCGCAAGACCGCGGAGACCGTGCAGACCGTGCAGCCCGAGGCGACCGCCCCTGCCGCCGTGACGGAGCCGCCGGCCGCCGAGGCCGCTGTCGAGACCGCGGAGGCGACGGAGGCCAAGCCGCGCCGCCGCACCCGCAAGGCGACGGCGCCCGCCGAAGCCGTGGTCGAGACCATCGAGGCCGTCGAGGCCCCGGAGGCCGTCGCGGCCGCCGAGACCGTGGTCAAGCCGCGTCGCACCCGCAAGACGGCAGCCGCGGCCCCGGCCGAAGCCGCCGTCGACACGGCCGAAGCGACCGAGGCCAAACCCCGCCGCCGCACCACCCGCAAGGCCACCGCGCCCGAGACGACGGCCACCACGGCCGACATCCCGGCCCAGGCCACCCAGGAAGCGGAAGCCACCAAGCCGCGCCGCACCCGCAAGACCGCCGCCACCGCCCCGGCCCCGGCCGAGGCCGATGCTGTGGTCGCGGTCGACACGGCGGAGGCGAAGCCGAGGGTGCGCCGCACCCGCAAGGCGACGACCGCCGCGGAACCTGCGGACGGCTGATTCACCGGCATGCCATGACGGCCCGACGGCCCGGCCCCTCCTCGGTGAGGGGCCGGGCCGTCGGCGTTCCCGGGAGAGCGGTCCCGGCAGAGCGGTCCCGGGAGAGGTACCACCGACGGCGCGCGGCGGGCCCTCCCGGTAGCCTCGGGGCGTGACCAGGCCCAGCACCAGCAGCCCCTTCCCGCCGCCCCCCGGCGCGCTCTCGTATCCGCTGCGGACCGAGCGCGGCGAGTTCGCCGTCGTCGACGCGCCCGTGCCCGCCGGTGTCGAGCAGCGGGGTGTCGCGCTGCTGATGCCCGGCTTCACCGGGAGCAAGGAGGACTTCCACCGGATGCACGAGCCGCTCACGGCCCGCGGCTACCGGACCGTCGCCGTGGACGGGCGCGGGCAGAACGAGTCCGACGGACCGGCTGTCGACGAATCCGCCTACGCGCGCGAGGAGTTGGCGCGGGACGTGCTGGCGCAGGCGGCGGCTCTCGATGCCCCTGTGCACCTGATGGGGCATTCCCTCGGCGGTCAGATCGCCCGTGCCGCCGCGCTTCTCGACCACTCCCCCTTCCTGTCGTTCACGCTCGTCGCCTCGGGCCCGGCCGAGATCTCGGAGTCCCAGAAGCAGCGCGTGAAACTGCTCCACGACGCGCTCGCGGTGATGACGATGCCGCAGGTGTGGGAGGCGATCCTGGCGATGGGTCCGCCGGAGGAGGTCGGCGGTCCGGCCCGCGGCCCCGGCGACCCTGAGCTGTTGCGACGGCGCTGGCTGAACCACAAGCCCGCTCAACTCCTGGCCACCGGGCGCCAGTTGTGCGTGGAGCCGAACCGGGTCGGTGAGCTCGCCGCCGTTCCGCTGCCGTTCCATGTGCTGTCGGGTGCGCGGGACGACACCTGGCCGGTGTCCCTGCTCGACGACATGGCCGTGGAGCTGCGGGCGCACCGCACGGTCGTCCCGGGCGCCGAGCACTCGCCGAACCAGGACCAGCCGCTGCCGACGGCCCACGCGCTCGCCGACTTCTGGGACCGCCACCCCGGGTGACAGGGGTCTGTCCCGCCGGTCGTGTCCTAGTACTGCGTCTGCACGTGCTCCCAGAAGCCGTCCCGCAGGGCGCGTCTCAGGTCGGCCTGGCCGCGCAGGGAGTACTGGAGGATGCCTTCCGCCTCCACGAGAAGATCCTGGTCGACGGAGCCGGGGAGGTAGGGGTGGCCCGGCAGCAGGTCGGCCAGCGACTCCCTGCCCCGCGCCGCCAGCCACTTCGCCGCGACCTGCGCGCCGACGAAGCGGACGGCCTCACGGGTGGGCCGGTTCGCGCCGGGGCCCTCGTAGGCCGGGGCGGTGCGCCGTGAGACGTACGGCTTGAAGAAGTCGAGGTCGAGGGTGCGCTGGCTGTCGACCTCCCAGAGCAGCGGCTCGGCCTGGTTGCGGCCTTCCGGCGCCTCGATGCCCCACAGGTGCACCCGGGCGCCGTACCCCTGCGCGGCCTCCACCGCCGAGACCAGGTCCTCGTCGCCGCCCAGCAGGGCCGCGTCGCTGATGGCGCGGTGCCGGGCCAGGGACTCCAGGTCGGTCCGGATCAGCGAATCGACGCCCTTCTGCTGGTTGTTGGCGTTCAGGTTGCCCAACCGCACCTTCACGTCGGGCAGTTCGGCGATGGACTGCTGCTCGGAGGTGTGGATGCGGCGCCGGGCGCCGTCGTACCAGTAGACGCGCAGCAGCCGGCTGTCGGCGAAGATCGAGCGGGCGCGGTCGATCAGCGCCTCGATCAGGCCCTCGGCGTCCAGGTCGAAGGCCCGGCGGTCCTCGGTCCCGGCCACCAGGCGCCCCGCGGCCGCGTACAGGTACCCCGCGTCGACGAAGATCGCGTGGGTCGAGGGTGTCTTGGCCACCTCGGCGAGCATGCGTGTCAGCAGCGCGTTCGTGCGGTCGATACGGTCGGCGAGGGCCGGGAGGTCGTCGTTCATCGCCTCCATTGTCCCGGTGGTCACGCTGCGAACACAACCGGTCCCGTTCAGTCTCCGCAAACCCACTTACTCGTCAGTAATTAGTTGTTCGAAAAATTTCTTTAGCGTAGGGAATGTTTGTAACACGCATCCCGTTGACTCCCTGTGTAACCAAGTAGTTCTCCTCAGGAGGATGACCAGACGAAGGGAGAAGCCAATGCGCTTCGAAATCATGCGACTCGACGACGTCGACGGCACCGCCGTGGACAGCACCGTCGTGGACGCCGCCTCCGTCAACCGGATCGTTCAGCAGGCCGCCGCCATCGGGCAGCGATTGTGGATCCGTCCGGCCGACAACTCGGCCTCGTAACACGGGTCCCTTACAGGTTTCAGAGCCCCCCACGGCGATGCCGTGGGGGGCTCTGCGCGTGCCGGGCGCCGGTCAGCCGGCCCGGATCACCTGAGTGATCCCGTTGATGATCTGCTGCACGGCGATCGCGGAGAGCATCATGCCCGCGAGCCGCGTCACCAGGACCACGCCGCCGTCCTTGATGACCCGGATGATCAGCAGCGAGTAGCGCATCACCAGCCACAGCACGACGTGGATGGCGAGGATGGCCACCCAGACCGACACCTGCATCGCCGCAGTGTCGGCCTTCTGCACCGCGAGGATGACGGACACGATCGCACCGGGCCCGGCCAGCAGCGGCATGCCCAGCGGGACGAGCGCGACGTTGACGTCCTTGGTCTGCTTCGGCTCGTCGGTCTTGCCGGTGAGCAGGTCGAGGGCGATCAGCAGGAGCAGCAGCCCGCCCGCGATCATCAGCGCGGGGACGGAGACATGCAGATAGTCGAGGATCTGGTGCCCGAGGAGCCCGAAGACGGTGATCACGCCGCCGGCCACGCAGACCGCCTGGAAGGCCATCCGCTTCTGCACCTTGCCGGGGCGTCCGGCGGTCAGCGCGAGGAAGATCGGGGTGATCCCGGGGGGATCCATGATGACGAAAAGGGTGAGGAAGAGGGAGCCGAAGACGGCGACGTCGAACATCAGTACAGGAGCCTTGCGGGAAAGGGGGTGGACCGGACGGGCGGAGGCGAGCCTCAGGCCCCGCCGGTGCCCGGCACCGGGAACGCCCCGGTGGCGCGCCGGGTGATCTCCCCGTACACCTCGGGGTCGGTCGTGTACTCGCCGAGCACGCAGGTCTTGCGGCTGCCGTGGTAGTCCGACGAGCCGGTGACCAGCAGCCCCAGATCGGCGGCGAGCCCGCGCAGCCGCGCGCGGGTGTCCGCGTCGTGGTCCATGTGGTCGACCTCGATGCCGTCGAGACCGGCGGCCGCCAGTTCGGCGACCACGGACTCCGGCACCGTACGACCGCGCTTGCTCGCACCCGGGTGCGCGAAGACGGTGACCCCGCCGGCGCCCTTGACCAGCCGGATCGCCTCGAAGGGGTCGGTCTCGTGCTTCTCGACGTGGGCCCGGCCGCCGTCGGACAGCCAGTTCTCGGTGAAGGCGTCGTTCACGGTCGGCACGACGCCGAGCTCCACCAGGGCGGTGGCGACATGCGGCCGCCCGACGGACCCCTCGCCCGCGATCCGCGCGACCTGCTCCCAGGTGACGGGGACGCCCAGTTCGTTGAGCCTGGCGACCATCGCCCGTGCCCGCGGCACCCGGTCGTCGCGCACCAGCTCACGCTCGGCGAGCAGGGCGGGCTCCTCGGGGTCGAACAGATAGGCCAGCATGTGCATGCTGATGCCGTCGATGCGGCAGGACAGCTCGGCGCCGGTCACCAGCGTGAGCCCGCCCGGCAGCGCGGCGACGGCCTCGGCGTATCCCCGCGTGGTGTCGTGATCGGTCAGCGCGACGACGTCCAGACCGGCGGCACCCGCGTTGCGGACCAGCTCGGCCGGGGTGTCCGTACCGTCGGAGGCCGTGGAGTGGCAGTGCAGATCGATGCGCACGACGCAGGCTCCAGGCGGTGACAGGGCGGAAGGGGACGCTCCAGCATAGCCGGTAATCACACCACCTCTGTCACACCCAAAACCCCAAAGCACCCCCTACATGGGCGGCACCGAAACCTCCAGGAGCACGGGGACGCCGGGACGCGCCGATCGCCGTGGGCGACCAGGGGCACGGAGAACCGCGCGGCCAGCCACGACGGCGCGACGGACACCCACGACCGCAAGCCCCACGAACCCTCGACCGCCCAGCCCCGCGGAGCGCTTCGCGGGGACCCGCGCGACCAGCGACGACCGCGCGGCAGCCAACCAGGACCGGAAGCGCGACGCACCCCCATCAGTTCAGCCCGGTGGAACGCTATGGCTTGAGCAGACGCGGCGACAGCGCCCCGCACGGCACCAGTTCCAGCTCGGCCCCCGCGTCCCGCAGATCCGTGAGCACCAGCTCGTCGTACATCAGCAGCCCGGACTGCTCGGGCCAGACCACCGCCCACAGCCACAGCCCGCACGCCTCTCCCGCGAAGACGGCCCGGTCGTCCGGGGTGGCGGAGACATGCCAGAGCGGGGTGGGACGGCCGGCGGCCAGGACCTTGGCCTGCGGGGGTTTCTCGACGCTCATGTACGGACCCGGGTCGGGCCCGTCGACGCCGGCATATCGCGCGCCGAGCCCGACACCGAGCTCCTCGGCGACCAGGATCAGCTCACCCATGCCGCCGAGCGGGCCCGGTCCGGAACAGGCCACCGCGGTGGCGCGGCCTCCACTGCGGTCGTCCCCCGCGTACGTCACGCCCGTGAAGAGCCAGCCGACCGGCAGCGGCCACGGCATCCACACCGGCACCTGCGTGCGATGCACGACGACGCTGAGCGCCTCGACGCTGGGCGGGATCACGGGCTGAAGCGGATGCACCGTCCCGTGCACATCGCACTGCCAGGAATCGGCGAAGAGTCCGGGAGCCCTGACCCGGCCACCACACTTCGGGCAACTGGGTTCGCCCCTCATAGAGCCCCACGGTCCTACCCGAGCACGCCCACGTCAAGGACGATCACCCGTCCGGACGGAAGTGACCGCCCCTCGACCGCCCCGACACCCCTTCGACCACCGCCCCGGCACCCTCTCGACCACCCCCTGGGCCACCATCGACAACCCATCGGCCCCCACCCCGATATAGATGTAACTTGCATTAATTAGGCGATCTAACTTATCGTGTGTATATACCAACTACCTTCCGAGGGGTGAGCGGAACCATGGACCCATTCGATGCGGGAGCCGGAAGCATCCTGCGGCAGCCGAAGGCGGTGTGGGCGACGGCCGGCGCGTCCGTCGTCGCCTTCATGGGCATCGGCCTCGTCGACCCGATCCTGCCGTCCATCGCCCAGGGGCTGGACGCCACGGCCGGCCAGGTCTCCCTGCTCTTCACCTCGTACTTCCTGATCACCGCGTTCGCGATGCTGGTCACCGGCTTCGTCTCCAGCCGCATCGGCGGCCGCAGGACGCTGCTGGTCGGCCTCGCCCTCGTCGTCGTCTTCGCGGGCCTCGCGGGCACCTCGGGCTCGGTCGGCGAACTCGTCGGCTTCCGGGCGGGCTGGGGGCTCGGCAACGCGCTGTTCGTGTCGACCGCCCTCGCGGTGATCGTCGGAGCGGCGGCCGGCGGCAGCGCGGCCGCCATCCTGCTGTACGAGTCCGCCCTCGGCCTCGGCATGGCCTGCGGACCGCTGCTCGGCGCGCTGCTCGGCGACGCCAGCTGGCGCTACCCGTTCTTCGGCACCGCGTTCCTGATGGCGATCGGTTTCCTGTGCATCACGGTGTTCCTGAAGGACCAGCCGAAGCCGGCCCGGAAGATCTCCGTCCTGGACCCGATCAAGGCACTCGGGCACGGCGGTCTCGCCTCCGCCTCGGCCTCGGCGTTCTTCTACAACTACACGTTCTTCACCGTGCTGGCCTTCACCCCGTTCGTGCTGAACATGACCCCGTACAAGTCGGGGGCGGTGTTCTTCGCCTGGGGCGTGCTGCTCGCCGTCTTCTCGGTTCTCGTGGCGCCGCGGCTCCAGGAGCGGTTCGGCTCGTTGAAGGTGCTCGGCGGTTCGCTGGTGCTGCTCGCCGTCGACGTGTTCGTCCTCGGGTACGGCGACCACACCACGGCGATCGTCTGCACGATCCTGTCGGGCGCGTTCATCGGCGTGAACAACACCGTCTACACCGAGTTGGCGCTCGGCGTCTCGGACGCCCCGCGTCCGGTGGCGAGCGCCGGCTACAACTTCGTGCGCTGGTTCGCCGCGGCGGCCGCGCCCTACTTCGCGCCGAAGATCGAGGAGTGGACCGACATCCACGTCCCGTTCGCCGTCGCGGCGGTCACCGCGCTGCTCGGCGCGGTCGTGGTCGTCGTCCGACGCAGGGCGCTCACCGGCGAAGCCGAGGCGCTGGAACCGCAGCACGCGACCCAGGACGGCGTGTCGGTCTTCGCCGACTGAGCCGACCGGCCGTCAACTGACCATCGAAACCTGAGCGTTGGTGACATCGGTCACCCGGACCTCAATCGAGCGGGACGGACTTGCGGGACGGATCCCGCAGGTCCGTCCCGTTCGTCAGCCAGCGCTCCTGGAGGGCCTGGGCGCCGTGCACGCGCTTCCAGGCGGCCTCGTTGGGGGTCATCGGGAGCAGGGGCAGGAAACGGACCGGATCGAGGGGCTCGTCGAGGTCGAGATCCTCGACCAGACCGCCCGGCTCGGCGACCAGGACCGAGGTGAACGGGGCGCCCGGCCACAGGGGTTCACCCACGTCGAGGGAGCTGCCGGGAGCCACGACCACACCCTCGACCTGCGGGGACGCGGCGAGCACGGCCAGCGGGCGGAGCACCTTGTCGGTGTCCGAGGCGCCCGGCCGGACGGACAGCACCAGCTCGGCACGCGGTCCCTCGACCGGGTCGGCGAGCATCGCCGTCGGGTCGCTCATCGGCTGCGCGGACATGCCGAGCGTGGCGTAGCGGACGACGTCGCCCTCGTGGAAACGCAGCACCTCGAGGCGGTCCGTACCGAGGAAGGTGACCGCGGCGCGGGCGTCCGGCTCGCCCAGCGCGCTGCGCAAACGAGCCTCGACCAGAGGAAGAACATCAACCATGCGGCGAGCATAGAACTCGTCGGTGCTGGGCAAAGCAGCGCCTTGACACTTCAGTCGACTGCTATTCTGAGCCGGTGGTTCGGGGCAGCGCGCAGATGAAGGTCCCCCCAGGCTTTCAGGGCACTGAGGGAGTCGCGATCTTGTCCCCGACGCAGACGAGACTCCCTTACGAGGGACCGGCTGGAGGAGGTGGGGCTGTCATGGATCGAAGTCACCCGTGCAGTACCACTCGCTCTTCCTGCCGCTGACGCAGCTGCTCCGGCTTCTTGGCCCCCCGCTGGTCGCCATCTCTCGCGCTCATCTTCATGCGGAAGAGCACTTCGTTTCCTTTTTCACCCCGATCTGCTCGATCTGTCTGATCTGCCAGATCTCTCCGGTCTGAATTCAGTAGCGAAGCTCGCCACCGCGACGGAGCGGTGCTTCCCGCTTTGTGGACGTGCCAAACATCCGCACTCAGGACGTCCTCATTCCGGGCAGTTCCACCCGTCGTGGCGGTCTTTCTTTGCTAGTCGCGAAGGAGCCTGCCATGTCGATGATCCGCGACCTCCGTGCCGTTGTCCGCCCGGCCCGCCCCTCCCTGCGCAAGGGGGGCGGGCGTACGGACACCGGCGCCTACGACACCACCCGCGACCCCGCGACCCCCTCGGCCGTCGTCGACTGCGCGGTCTACCGCGACGGAGCGCGCGTCACCTACGCGCAGCCCCCCACCCCGCAGGAGGCCATGCGCCAGGTACGGCGCGACGGAGGCTTCGTGTGGATCGGCCTGCACGAGCCGACCGAGGCCGAATTCGCCGGTATCGCAAGCGAGTTCGGGCTGCACCCGCTGGCCGTGGAGGACGCCGTGCAGGCGCACCAGCGGCCCAAGCTGGAGCGCTACGACGACTCGCTCTTCACGGTCTTCAAGACCATCCACTACATCGAGCACGACCGGCTCACGGCCAACAGCGAGGTCGTCGAGACCGGTGAGGTCATGTGCTTCACCGGCAAGGACTTCTTCATCACCGTCCGGCACGGCGGCCAGGGCTCGCTGCGCGCGCTGCGTCACCGCCTCCAGGACGACCCCGAGCTGCTCGCGAAGGGCCCCTCGGCGGTGCTGCACGCCATCGCCGACCACGTCGTCGACGGCTACATCGCGGTCGCGGACGCCGTCCAGGACGACATCGACGAGGTCGAGACGGAGGTGTTCTCGCCGGGACGCAAGGGCACCCCGCGCGGCACGGACGCCGGCCGGATCTACCAACTCAAGCGTGAGGTACTGGAGTTCAAGCGCGCGGTGTCGCCGCTGCTGCGGCCTATGCAGCTGCTGAGCGAGCGGCCGATGCGGCTGGTCGACCCCGACATCCAGAAGTACTTCCGGGACGTCGCCGACCACCTCGCCCGGGTCCAGGAGCAGGTCATCGGCTTCGACGAGCTGCTCAACTCGATCCTCCAGGCCAACCTCGCGCAGGCGTCCGTCGCGCAGAACGAGGACATGCGCAAGATCACGTCCTGGGCCGCCATCATCGCCGTACCGACGATGGTGTGCGGGGTGTACGGGATGAACTTCGACTACATGCCGGAACTGCACTGGAAGTTCGGCTACCCCGTGGTCATGTCGGCCATGGTGGCGCTCTGTGTCGGCATCCACCGCACGCTGAAGCGCAACGGCTGGCTGTGAGAGCCCGGGTACCGGCTGACTAGGGTTGTGCCATGACAAGAGAGCTGCTGCTCGACCAGGCCCTCGTCGAGGAGGCCACCAAGAAGTCAGGCCTCGTCTGGGTCCAGGGCGCGGGTGAACCGGCCGCGCGTGCGCTGTGGCACGTGTGGCACGAGGGCGCGGTCTGTCTGGTCGGCGACGGGCCAGGGGAGCAGCCGCTGGCCGGGCTGACCGAGGGCGGTTCGGCCGAGGTCACCGTCCGCAGCAAGGACAAGGGGGGCCGGCTGGTCTGCTGGACGGCGAAGGTCGTCTCCCTCGCGCCGGGCACCGAGGCGTGGCGGGCGGCCGTCGCCGAGCTCAAGGGCAAGCGGCTGAACGCGCCCGACGGCGAGGCGATGACGGAGCGCTGGGCGCGCGAGTGCCGGGTGCTGCGTCTGGAGCCGACGGGTGCCACGCTGCCCCTGCCCGAAGGGGATCTGGCGGCGCGGCCCGTGCCCTCGCCGGCCACCACGCGGGAGCCGGCGCCGGCGGGGCTGCCGAAGCTGCTGCTGCGCAAGCGCAGACGCGCGTAGCCGGGGCCGCGAACGGCCGGGACATCGATCGGCCGGGACATCGATCGGTCGGTGCCGCGAGCGGCGGCTCAGCTCACGAGGTCGGGAGCTTCTTGCCGTAGTCCACCGTCTCGTCCTTCGCCGGTTCCTCCAGGGCGAAGTCCTTGCCCCAGGAGGAGAAGCTCAGCGTTCCGGCTCCACCGGCGCGCTCCAGGCGCAGCGGGTAGGGCTTGCCCTCCAGCGACACGTCCAGCTTGCCGCCGGAACCGCCGTCGCCGGTGATGCGGATCGTCCGGACGCCGGACTGCTCGTGGTGGCCGTCGGTGGCCAGCGAGCCGTGCAGCGTCAGCAGACCGTCGAGGAGGAGGTCCTTGTCCGTGAAGCCGCTGAACTTCTTGTACGAGGGGTCGCCCGTCGGCACCTTCACGTACTTGCCGTCGAGCTTGTCGGCGGCCGCCGTGTCCGAACCGTCCTCGCCGGACTTGCCGTCCTCCTTGTTCCAGAACGCCGCGTCGGCCTTCAGGTACAGCTGCTCGCCGACCCGCAGCAGGTGGAAGGTGGCGTCCTCCGCGGTGACCGACCCGGTGCCGCCGTCCGCCTTCAGGCTCATGTCCAGCTTGTACGTGTGGCCGCTGGTGACCACGCTCCCGGAGAGCCGCACCGCGTCCACGGCGCCGGCCGCGGCCTTCGTCCTCGCCTGGATCTGCGCGGCGGACAGCTTGCCCACCCCGTTCGTGCCCGCGTCCGGATCCTCGCCGCATCCCGTCAGTCCCATGCCCACGACCAGTGCGCACATCGCGCTCACCAGTGAGGCGCGGCGAGTTCGGCCCTGGAGAATCGCAGTCACAGAGAAGGCCGCCTTTCTGCGGGGGTGTGCTGAGCGGCGTACGGCAGCGTACCGGGGTCGCGGTGCGCGAGCGGAGCCAGTCCGTCCGGACCGCCCACCAGGGCGGTTCCGATCGGGACGGGCTAGCCTGAAGCCCGCACGAGCGGGCAATTGGGAAAAGAACATCACCAGCAACAGCAGCGGCACAGAAGGAGGTCCGGTCATGGCGGCGGGCGCCCCGCGGATCTTCGTCTCGCACCTCTCCGGCGTCCCGGTCTTCGACCCGAACGGCGACCAGGTCGGACGGGTGCGCGATCTCGTCGTCGTACTGCGGGTGCGGCGGCGGCCGCCGAGGGTCCTCGGTCTGGTCGTCGAACTCTCCACGCGTCGCCGTATCTTCCTGCCCATGACCCGGGTCACCGGCATCGAGTCCGGCCAGGTCATCACCACCGGCGTGCTCAACGTCCGCCGCTTCGAACAGCGGCCCACCGAACGCCTCGTCTTCGGGGAGTTGCTCGACCGCCGCGTCACGCTCGGCGAGACCGGCGAGGAGGTCACCGTCCTCGACGTGTCGGTGCAGCAGCTGCCGGCCCGCCGGGACTGGGAGCTCGACCGGGTCTTCGTGCGCAAGGGGAAGAAGGCGAGCGCCTTCCGGCGGGCGAAGGGCGAGACGCTGACCGTGGAGTGGTCGGCGGTCACCGGATTCTCGCTGGAGGAGCACGGGCAGGGCGCGGAGAGCCTGCTCGCCACCTTCGAGCAGCTGCGCCCCGCCGACCTCGCCAACGTCCTGCACCATCTGTCGCCGAAGCGGCGCGCGGAGGTCGCCGCCGCGCTCGACGACGACCGTCTCGCCGACGTCCTCGAGGAGCTCCCGGAGGACGACCAGATCGAGATCCTCGGCAAGCTGAAGGAGGAGCGCGCGGCGGACGTCCTGGAGGCCATGGACCCCGACGACGCGGCCGACCTGCTCTCCGAACTCCCGGAGCAGGACCAGGAGCGGCTGCTGAGCCTGATGCAGCCCGAGGACGCGGCCGACATGCGGCGCCTGATGTCGTACGAGGAGCACACCGCGGGCGGGCTGATGACCACCGAGCCGATCATCCTGCGCCCCGACGCCACCGTCGCCGACGCCCTCGCGCGGGTGCGCAACCGTGACCTCTCCCCCGCCCTCGCCGCGCAGGTCTACGTCTGCCGCCCGCCCGACGAGACCCCGACCGGCAAGTACCTCGGCACGGTCCACTTCCAGCGACTGCTGCGCGACCCCCCGTACACGCTGGTCAGCTCGATGCTCGACGACGATCTCCAGGCCCTGGCGCCGGACGCGGCGCTGCCCGTGGTCGCCGGGTTCTTCGCGACGTACGACATGGTCGCGGCTCCCGTCGTCGACGAGGCGGGCTCGCTGCTGGGCGCGGTGACCGTGGACGACGTCCTGGACCACATGCTGCCGGAGGACTGGCGGGAGACGGAGTTCCACCTCGACGAGGACGAGACCGAGGAGGTGGGCCCGCATGGCTCCTGACCGCGAGACCGGGCGCGGCGAGCGCACCCCGGCCGGCGCCACGGCGACCAGCCGTCCCCGGGCCCGGCTGGACCAGCCGCGGCAGCCCCGGCACCGGATCCTGCCCGAGTGGGATCCGGAGGCCTTCGGGCGGCTGTCGGAGCGCATCGCGCGGTTCCTCGGCACCGGGCGGTTCATCGTCTGGATGACGATCGTCATCATCGTCTGGGTCCTGTGGAACATCTTCGCCCCGCGCGACCTGCGCTTCGACAACTACCCCTTCATCTTCCTGACCCTGATGCTGTCGCTCCAGGCCTCCTACGCGGCCCCGCTGATCCTGCTCGCGCAGAACCGGCAGGACGACCGTGACCGGGTCAACCTGGAGCAGGACCGCAAGCAGAACGAGCGGTCCATCGCCGACACCGAGTATCTGACCCGGGAGATCGCCGCCCTGCGGATCGGTCTCGGCGAGGTCGCCACCCGGGACTGGATCCGCTCGGAGCTCCAGGACATGGTCAAGGAACTGGAGGAACGGCGGGACGGGCATCGCGAACATGCCGTATTCCCGGCAGAACGGCCGCGGGGACGTGACGTAGAAGACCGGTGACGGGCTTACCCGTGCCCCCGCCGAGCGCCGTACCATCGTCCCTATGGCTAGCGAAGACGCGGTGCGCGAGGCACTGGCGACGGTGAACGACCCCGAGATCAACCGGCCCATCACCGAGCTGGGGATGGTGAAGTCGGTAGAGATCGGCGCGGACGGGACGGTCGCGGTCACCGTGTACCTGACGGTCTCCGGCTGCCCGATGCGCGAGACGATCACGCAGCGGGTGACCGACGCGGTCTCGCGGGTCGACGGCGTCACCCGCGTCGACGTCACTCTCGACGTCATGAGCGACGAGCAGCGCAAGGAGCTGGCGAACGCCCTGCGCGGCGGCCAGACCGAGCGCGAGGTCCCGTTCGCCAAGCCCGGCTCGCTGACCCGGGTGTACGCGGTCGCGTCCGGCAAGGGCGGCGTCGGCAAGTCGTCGGTGACGGTGAACCTGGCGGCGGCGATGGCGGCCGACGGCCTGAAGGTGGGTGTCGTCGACGCCGACATCTACGGCCACAGCGTGCCGCGCATGCTGGGCGCGGACGGCAGTCCCACCCAGGTCGAGAACATGATCATGCCGCCGTCCGCGCACGGCGTGAAGGTCATCTCCATCGGCATGTTCACTCCGGGCAACGCCCCGGTCGTCTGGCGCGGCCCGATGCTGCACCGCGCGCTCCAGCAGTTCCTGTCCGACGTGTACTGGGGCGACCTGGACGTGCTGCTGCTGGACCTCCCGCCGGGCACCGGCGACATCGCGATCTCCGTGGCGCAGCTGGTCCCGAACGCCGAGATCCTGGTCGTGACGACTCCGCAGCAGGCGGCGGCCGAGGTGGCCGAGCGGGCGGGCTCCATCGCCGTACAGACCCACCAGAAGATCGTCGGCGTGGTCGAGAACATGTCCGGTCTGCCCTGTCCGCACTGCGGGGAGATGGTCGACGTCTTCGGCACGGGTGGCGGACAGTCGGTGGCCGAGGGCCTCACACGCACGACCGGCGCGAACGTCCCGGTGCTCGGCTCCATCCCGATCGACGTCCGGCTGCGCGAGGGCGGCGACGAGGGCAAGCCGGTCGTCCTGACCGACCCCGAGTCCCCGGCCGGCTCCGCCCTGCGGGCCATCGCGGGCAAGCTGGGCGGCAGGCAGCGCGGTCTCTCGGGACTGTCGCTCGGCATCACGCCCAGGAACAAGTTCTAGCCCGGCCCCCGGTCCGGCCTCGGGTCCCCTACGCCGGTCCCGTACATCGCCTGCCCACGACAGCGGGGGCGCCGCCCAGCACGGACGGCGCCCCCGCTCTCGTACCGCTGATCAGGCGTAGGCCTCGATGTCCTTGATCATGGCGAAACCGAGGCCGTACGCGCTCATGCCCCTCCCGTACGCCCCCACGTGCACCCCTTGCGAGGTCGAGCCGGCCAGCACCCAGCCGAACTCCGACTCGCGGTAGTGGAAGGACGTCGGCACGCCGTCGACCGGCAGGGACAGCGTCGACCAGTCCGGCCCCGCGAGGTCGTCGGCGAGGACCCACGCCGTCTCGGTCTGCTGGTCCAGCCAGTCGTCGCGCAGGCTGTGGTCCATCTGGCCGGGCCAGGTGAAGGTCAGCAGGCCCACCCCCGCCAGCCAGGCCGCCGAGGACACCGACGTGGCCTCCAGCAGGCCCGTGCCGTCCGGGCTGCGCCGTACGGGGTTCGCGGCGACGGTCACCACGACCGCGAACTTCCCCCGGTCCTCACCGGCCGTCTCGTGCCGCACGGAGGGTTCGTCGCCGTGACCGATGGAACCGTGCTCGACCGCCCCGTCGGCCGCCGCACCCACCTGCATCAGCCAGCGCGGCCCCGTGAAGGCCTCGTCGAGGCCGTACCAGGGGAAGGGCGCCTCCAAGTAGCCGTCGACCGTACGCCGCGCGGAGGGGACCTGTTGTCCGCCCTCCGCGGCCGGCGTCTGCTCGACCGCCCGACTCGTCGTCTCCATGTGCCCGGACGCCTCCTCGTTCTCGACGGAACGACCGGCCCGCCCCCCTTCGGGCGTACTCGTCCGCTCCGCACAACAACCAGGCAGCATAGCCACCCCGCTCCGCGCTGCCCGGAAGCCGCCCGGCGCATGGGGCGTGCGCCCCCTCACACCGGGGGGCGCGAGTCACTCAGGTGGCGTCCGCGTCGTAGGGCGGACGGTCGTCCCTGGCGGGCTCCTCGGGCTTCTTGGTCATGTCGATACGACCGTCGCCCGAAGACGCCGCCGAACCCGACGAAATCGCCGAGGCGGCCGAACCCGAGACGGCGGCGTCCGTGTCGCGGCTGTGGACCGCGTCCGTGACCTCGGCCATCTCCTTCTTCAGGTCGAAGCCGTTGCGGATCTCCTTGAGCCCCAGCTCGTCGTTGTCCATATGCTTGCGGATGAACGTCTTGGGGTTGAGGTCCTCGAACTCGAAGTCCTTGAACTCCGGGCCCAGTTCGCTGCGGATGTCCGCCTTGGCGCTCTCCGAGAACTCGCGGATCTTCCGGACGGTACGCATCACGTCCTGGATGACCTTCGGGAGCTTGTCAGGACCGAAGACGAGCACGGCCAGGACGACGATCGTCACCAGCTCGAGCGGTCCTATGTCATTGAACACCTGAAGCTCCTTGCGATGTCCGCGGCCCTCGGCTCTCGGCCCTCGGTGGTCAAGTCGGGTCTTCCGTGGTCCGGGCCGGGTCCACGGTACCTGTCGCACCTGTCCGACCGGTACCGTCCGGGGGCGTCCGAGTACGTGTACGCGGCCGGTTTTCCGCGTTGTTTGCCTTGTGGGACCGGGTTTCGGGGCCCGACCTGTGACGTTTCTGTCAATCCCTGGGAAAGCGCCGGAAAAGGGGGCGGGCCGCGTCAGCCGCCGCCGGACGATCCGAGGACCAGGGTGAGGGTGCGTTCCCCGCCGTCCCGTTCGATCGTCAGCGCCAGCCGGTCGCCGGGACGGTGGGCGCGGGTCTTGACGATCAGCTCCTCGCCGGAGTGGACGCGCCGGCCGTCGATCTCCGTGATGACGTCCCCCGCGCGGACGCCGGCCCGGTCGGCGGGCCCGCCCTCGGTGACCGGGTCGCCCGCGGCGCTGTCCGCCGTGCCGACCCGGGCGCCGTCGCCCGCGTAGTCCATGTCGAGCGTGACGCCGATGACCGGGTGGGTCGCCCGGCCGGTGTTGATCAGCTCCTCGGCGACGCGCTTGCCCTGGTTGACCGGGATGGCGAAACCCAGGCCGATCGAGCCGGCCTGGGCGGTGCCGGAGTCGGTGCCGTCGGCGGCGGAACGGATGGCGGAGTTGATGCCGATGACATGACCCTGCGCGTCGAGGAGGGGGCCGCCGGAGTTCCCCGGGTTGATCGGCGCGTCGGTCTGGAGGGCGTCGACGTACGACACGTCGCTCCCGTCCCCGCTCCCGCCGCCGGCGGTGATGGGCCGCTCCTTGGCGCTGATGATGCCGGAGGTGACGGTGCCCTCGAGATCGAAGGGGGCGCCGATCGCGACGACCGGGTCACCGACCCGTACGTTGTCGGAGTTGCCGAGGTAGAGCGGCTTCAGCCCCTTGACCCCCGTCACCCTCACCACGGCGAGGTCGTAGCCGCTGTCCCGGCCGACGACCTCGGCCTCGGCGGTCCGGCCCCCGTTGAACACGACCGTTATCCGGCCGTCGCCTCCGGCGGGCTCGACGACGTGGTTGTTGGTGAGGATGTAGCCGAGCGAGTCGAGTACGAAGCCGGTACCGGTACCGGACTCCTCGCTTCCGCTGACGTGCAGCGTCACGACGCTGGGCAGGGCGCGCGCCGCGATCCCGGCCACGCTGTCCGCGGACCGCCCGGTGGGCGCCTCGGCGGCCTGCGGCAGCTCCACCGGGCCGAGCCCGCCGTTGCGCTCCAGATAGACGCCCACGGCTCCGCCGAGCCCGCCGGCCACCAGCGCGATGGCCAGCGCTCCCCCGACCAGCCGCCCCCGCAGCCGCCTGCGCTGCTGGGACTCGGTGAGGAAGCCCGTCCCGGGGCGCCGGCCGAGCCCGCCCGCACCCTGGTACTGAAGCGGCGCCCAGAGCAGCGCTCCGCGCCCCGGACCTCCGGAAGCCGCGGCCCCGGCGTGGGGGTTGGCGGACCAGGGGTCGTAGCGCTGCCAGGGGTCGGCAGGGAGCGCGGCCCCGGGATCCCCGCCGGACACCTGCCCCCCGACCGAACCGCCGACGGGTGCGCCGGACACGGCGGGTGTGGCGGGCGACGCAGCAGGCGCGACGGCCGACGCGACGGGGACGGCAGGTGTGGTGGGCAGGGCAGGTGCGGTGAGTCCGGCAGGTGCGGTGAGTACAGCAGGTGCGACGGGTGGGACAGGCGCGGTGGGTGGGACAGGCGCGGCGGGTGCGGCGGGCACGGTGGGCGCGGCGGGCACGGTGGGCGCGGCGGGCACGGTGGGTGCGGCGGGCGCGGTGGGTGCGGCAGACATGGCAGGCGCGGGAGGCGCGGGAGATGAGACAGGCGCGGCAGACGCGATCGACATGGTGGGCGCGGCAGACGAGATGGGCGCGGCAGGCGCAGTGGCCGTTCCGGGGCCCGTGGATTCCACCGTCACCGGCATCGCGGTGAGCGCGGGCGCGGGTGTGGTCGGCGCGGCGCCATGTGCGGCCGGGGCGGGCGTGGAGGTCGCCGCCGGGTGCTGGACCGGCGGCGCGGGCGCCCAGGGGCCCGGGTCGCCGTACGGCGGGGTGCTGTAGGGGTCGGGGTCGTGCAGGGGCTTGGGCCGCTCGCCGGTGACCGGCGGCGGCTCGGTGGGAGGCAGCGCGGCGTGGGCGACGGCGTCGACTCGACCGGCCGGGCCCTCCGGGCCGCTCCACTGCGCCGGGGCCCCTGGATCAGCCAGAGCCTCCGAAGCAACCGGAGCGTCCGGGGTAACCGGGACAACCGGGACAGCCAGGGCCTCCGAAACAGCCAGGCCCTTCCGCGCAGCCGGAGCAGCCAGGGCCTCCGAGGCAGCCGAAGCCTCCGGGACAGCCAGGGCAGCCCCAGCAACCGGGGCCTCCGGAGCCGCAGGCACGGCAGGCGCAGCCGAGACCTCCGGAGCCGCAGGCACGGCAGGCGCAGCCGAGACCTCCGGAGCCACAGACGCGGCAGGCGCAGCCGGGGCTTCCGGCGCCGCAGGCTCGGCAGGCTCGGCAGGCTCGGCAGGCGCAGCCAGGACCTCCCCAGCCGCAGGCGCCGCAGGCGTAGGCGACGGGACTGGGAGTGTCGGTGGAGGAGCCGTTTGTGTCGCGGGGCGGCTCAGTTCATAGTCGCCGTCGTCGGTGGGGGGTGCCGGCCGTGCGGGTCGGGCCAGTTCGAAGTCGCCTTCGTCCTCGGTTCCGGTTGACGGCTCGCGGCCGAGGGTCTCCTCGGAGGCCGGCTCCGCCGTCGTGGCGTCGACCGGGTCCGCGGGGCTCTGTCGCCCCGGGGACGCCTGCGGTCGAGGCCGGCTCCACCACTTCGCCCTCGTGGGCTTCCCGTCGTCCATGCTCTCCCCCACCCGCTTTCGCGCCCGGCTGCCCGGCAGGGCGCGGTCCTCCCCGGATCCTCCTTGGATTCAACCAGGTTCGTGGCGGAGCGGCGCAGGGCCCGGGTCAGCGGGTGTTCTGCGAGGAAGGCGAGGTGGTGGTGACGGGGACGGGTGCGGCGAGCAGACCGGGCCCGGTGACCTCCGCAGCGGTGGTCAGGGAGGTCAGGGAGTTCAGAGTGATCGGCGCAGTGGTGCCGAGCGGGCGTATCAGCGGGGACATCACCGCGGCGCCGGCCACCATGGGCGAGGTGAGCCGGTGCAGGGCCTGCTCGACCGGGCCGGTGGCCGGGGCGGGCACGCCGGGCAGCAGCGGTGCGGACACCTCGGTCGGTGCGACCGGGGCGTCGCCGAGCTGGCCGCCCTGGGAGAGCAGCGGGCCGGCGGAACGGCGGCGCTGGCTCTCGGGCGATGTCGCCGAGCCCGTGCCCGGGGTGCGGGCCGGTGTCACATTGCTCCCGGAGCCCACGCCCCCGCGACCGTCCGCGGTGGTGTCGATCGGCGCGACGGTCGTCATGCCGCCCAGCGCGATCGCGGCCAGTGACACGGCGCCCGCGGCGACGAACGCGAACCGCATACCGCGCGAACGCTCGGCGTCATGGCGGTCGCCACGGCCGACGGGGTGGATGCGGAAACCCCGGTCCGAGGCCGGTGACAGGAAGGAGCCGTGGTCATGGGCGGGTACGTAGCCGAACTCGAACGGCTCGTCCCGTCTTGTTCCGCTCACTCCGAAGACTCCGTCGCCGAATCCGCCCCTGCCCAGCGGTGTGCCGCCGCCGTCCGGGTCGCCTCCCCCGGGAAGCCCCTGGAGGCGGGCCAGGAAGCTTTCGGAGGGGGTCGGCGGGGCGACTTCCGCGAAGACGTTCTTCAGTCGCCGCTGTGCGTCGACCTCCGACTTGCATTTCGGGCAGGTCGCCAGATGCGCCAGCACCCGCTCGCGGGTGTCGTGACCGAGTTCCCCGTCCACCAGGGCGGAGAGCCGGTCTCCGAGGTGCTGCTCCGCGAGGAGCCTCTCGGCGGAGTTGTGCCGGGATCCACTCACGCGGTCGCTCCCCTTCCTCCTCCCAGAGCGGGCACGCGGGGAACGAAGGAGCGGCGCTCGGCACGCGCTTCGGGCGAACGGTGGGCGAGGGCCTTGCGCAGCTGCGAACGGCCGCGGTGGATGCGCGAGCGGACCGTGCCCAGCTTGACGCCCAGGGTCGCGGCGATCTCCTCGTAGGACAGGCCTTCGATGTCGCAGAGGACGACCGCGGCGCGGAACTCCGGCGCGAGGGTGTCGAGGGCCTGCTGGACGTCCGCGTCGAAGTGGGCGTCGTTGAAGAGCTGCTGAGGGTTGGGCTCCTTGCTGGGCAGCCGCTCGGCCGCGTCGTCGCCCAGCGCGTCGAAGCGGATGCGCTGCTTGCGGCGGACCATGTCCAGGAAGAGGTTGGTGGTGATGCGGTGCAGCCAGCCCTCGAAGGTGCCCGGGGTGTACGTGGAGAGGGAGCGGAAGACGCGGACGAAGACCTCCTGGGTGAGGTCCTCGGCGTCGTGCTGGTTACCGGTCAGACGGTAGGCGAGCCGGTACACCCGGCCGCTGTGCATGCTGACGATCTCCTCCCACGTGGGCGGAGTCCACGCCTGCCCGTCCGCGTCGGTGGAGAAGGTCGCGGTCTGGGCGGGGCCGGCGGCGGTGCCTGCGGCCTGGCTGTGGTCAGCAGCGGTGTCGTTCACGGATTTCGGCCTGCCTGCCGAACCGAGAAAGCGCCGCAGCACTCCTCCCCGATCCACGGGCGCGGCCGCACCTCCCCTGTCGGCTCTGGTGGTGATGTCCAGTGGAGCCCCTACCATAGCCACCTCGCCCGTTAGCTCCGGATAAGCGGTTTTACGAGAAATTGATCTGTGCTGATACGGCTCATACGACTGCGTCAGCACTTGCTCGACACCCGGTCCCTCGTCGTGATCCAACCGTGTCCCCCCCGTTGTCGTTCCCACCCCTTCAAACGCGCGGTCCCATCTGCGGGTTCCCGGCGGCAACGGATACAGTCACGCCCAGGCAACCACGGGGACAGGAGAGGGTCATTAGCGGCAACCGGCAGGCAAGCTGGGCGTTCGCCGACGCCTATGCCGCCGAGGACGAAGCGCTGCACTGGGCCCGTGACCGGGCCCGCGAGGCAGGGCTGCGCTCGGTGTCGCCGAGCACGGGCGCCGCGCTGCGGATGCTCGCCGCCACCGTGGACGCGAAGGCGGTCGCGGAGATCGGTACCGGCACCGGCGTCTCCGGGATCCACCTGCTGCACGGAATGCGCCCGGACGGCGTGCTGACGACCGTCGACCCCGAGCCTGAGCACCAGCAGTTCGCCCGGCAGGCCTTTCGCGCCTGCGGCTTCGCCAGCAACCGGGCCCGGTTCATCCCCGGCCGCGCGCTCGACGTCCTGCCCCGCCTCGCGGACTCCGGCTACGACCTCGTCTTCTGCGACGGCGACCGCCTGGAACTCATGGAGTACCTCGCCGAATCGTTGCGGCTGCTGCGGCCTGGAGGACTCGTCGTCTTCGAGGGTGTCTTCGCCAACGGCCGCACGGTCGATTCCGGACCGCAGCCCACGGAGGTCATACGGATCCGGGAACTGCTGCGGGCGGTGCGCGACAGCCAGGAGATGGTGCCTTCGCTGCTCCCCGTGGGCGACGGACTGCTGTGCGCGGTCAAGCGCTGAGTCCGAAGGTCCGCGGATCGCGGCCGGCAGGCCCGTGGGCGGCCTTTGGGCCTTTCGGGCCATGCGGCCCGGAAGGACGGCCGGACGGACCGCGGGAAAGCTGAGAAAACAACCGCTCCGGCACCCTGAAGGATGCCGGAGCGGTCGAAAGAGTAGGGTCGCTTGCGCGTCAGCCGACGACCTTCTTGAGGGCGTCGCCGAGCGCGTCGGCCTCATCGGGGGTCAGCTCGACGACGAGTCGACCGCCGCCTTCGAGCGGAACGCGCATGACGATGCCCCGCCCCTCCTTGGTCACCTCGAGCGGGCCGTCACCCGTTCGCGGCTTCATGGCCGCCATGCTCGTTCCCCTTCCTGAAACCAGCTCATCGCCAAAGCCGACGGCCCCGTGGAGGGCAGCCGCGGTCCAGCGTGGGACACACGACACCGGCATCGAACACATTGCTTCCAGGCCATTATCCCGCATCTCAGGACCCGATGACCAACATCAGTCGGCATCGCTTGGGCAACGCGCGCGAGCAAAACCACTCAATTCGGCGATGTGACTGCGATACTGCACCGCCGCACGGACTTCCACGCACCGGAAACCGTCCCGAATTCTTTGACGCAGGTCACATGTCGGGTCCGGTCCATGGACGGTGATCTCCGCCATGCTGTCCTCGTACACCGGACGTACTGACCAGTAGTACGCCGGAGCCGCGACACGGAGGGGAAACGCCATGGCCGACACCGTGCTCTACGAGGTGAGCGACGGGCTCGCGACGATCACGCTGAACCGCCCCGAGGCGATGAACGCGCTGAACGTCGCGACCAAGGTCGCCCTCAGGGACGCGGTCCAGTCCGCGGCTGCCGACGACGCCGTGCGGGCCGTCCTGCTGACCGCCGCGGGCGAGCGGGCGTTCTGTGTGGGACAGGACCTGAAGGAGCACATCGGGCTGCTGGCCGAGGGCTCGAAGCAGGTCATGAGCACGGTCGCCGAGCACTACAACCCGATCGTGCGGGCGCTGACCGAGGCGCCCAAGCCGGTGGTCGCCGCCGTGAACGGGGTCGCCGCCGGAGCCGGTTTCGGTTTCGCGCTGGCCGCGGACTACCGCGTCGTGGCCGACACGGCGTCCTTCAACACCTCGTTCGCGGGGGTCGCGCTCACCGCCGACTCCGGTGTCTCGTGGACCCTGCCCCGGGTGATCGGTCCGGGCCGGGCCGCCGACCTGCTGCTCTTCCCGCGCAGCATCACGGCCCAGGAGGCGTACGAGCTGGGCATCGCCAACCGGGTCGTCCCGGCGGCCTCGCTGCGCACGGCGGCGGAGCGGCTGGCGCGGATGCTGGCCGAGGGGCCGACGGTGGCGTACGCGGCGATCAAGGAGGCGGTGGCCTTCGGGTCCTCCCACTCCCTCGCCGAGACGCTGAACCGGGAGGACGAGCTGCAGACACGGGCCGGGGCCTCCGAGGACCACGCGATCGCGGTGCGGGCCTTCGTCAACAAGGAGGAGCCGAAGTACCTGGGCCGCTGAGCCCGGTCACAGGAGCGGCCGAGCCCGGTCACGGGAGCGCAGGAGCTGCTTCGGAGGGCACGGGGACCCCAGGACCGTCATGGCCGGTCGCGCGGTCCCCGCGGCCCTCAAGGGGCGGTTCTCGCCACGCAGGTCTCCAGGTGGTCGTCCACCAGGCCGCAGGCCTGCATCAGCGCGTACGCCGTCGTCGGGCCCACGAAGCGCAGGCCCCGCTTCTTCAGGGCCTTGGACAGGGCCGTCGACTCCTCCGTCACCGCCGGCACGTCGGCCAGGGTCTTCGGGACCGGCCGGCCGGCCGGGTCGGGAGCGTGCGACCAGATCAGCTCGTCCAGGTCACCGGGCGCCCAGTCGGCCAGCACGCGCGCGTTGGCGAGGGTGGCGTCGACCTTGGCGCGGTTGCGGATGATGCCCGGGTCCGCGAGCAGGCGGGTGCGGTCCTCGTCGGTGAAGACGGCGACCGAGGCGATCTTGAAGTCGGCGAAGGCGGTGCGGAAGCCGGGGCGTCGGCGCAGGATCGTGATCCAGGACAGGCCGGACTGGAAGGCCTCCAGGCTGAGGCGTTCGAACAGCGCGTCGTCGCCGTGGACCGGGCGGCCCCACTCCTCGTCGTGGTAGGTCACGTAGTCCGGCGTGGACAGTGCCCAGGGGCAGCGCAGCGCGCCGTCCGCGCCGGCGAGCGCACTCCCCTCGCTCACTGCTGGTCCTCCGGGGCCGGCTTCTCCATGGAGACGTGGCCGCCGCCTGCCGGGGTCCTGGCGCCCGCCAGGGCGGACTCCAGGTCGGCGATGCGGGCGTCACGCTCGGCGAGTTCGGCGGCGACCCGGTTGAGGGCGTCGTCCACGTCGGCCATGCGGTAGCCGCGTACGGCCAGCGGGAAGCGGAGGTGGTCGATGTCGGAGCGGTCGACCGGGCGGTCCTCGGGCAGCGGGTCGTGCAGTCGCTCGGGGGCGACCTCCGGAAGCGGGCCGGTGCCCTCGCCGCCGCCCACCACGGCGAGTGTCACCGCGGCGACCACGACGGCGAGCGCGATGACCAGGAACAAGAACATAACCATCGGTGGGTCCCCACGCTCGGTGTGCTCGGAGTGGATGTGCTTGGGTCCGATCGTGCCATGCGGGTCCGACAGTTAGGGTCGCAGGCGGTGGATGTGCAGGACGTACGAGGAGAGGTCACAGGGGATGCTCAGGCTGGGCAGGCGTGAATTCGGCGCGCACGAGCCGGTGATCATGGCGATCGTGAACCGGACCCCCGACTCCTTCTACGACCAGGGGGCCACCTTCCGTGACGAGCCGGCCCTCGCACGCGTGGAGCAGGCGGTGGCGGAGGGCGCGGCCATCATCGACATCGGCGGCGTCAAGGCCGGGCCCGGTGAAGAGGTCACCGCGCGGGAGGAGGCCCGGCGGACGGTCGGCTTCGTGGCCGAGGTGCGGCGGCGCTTCCCGGACGTGGTCATCAGCGTGGACACCTGGCGGGCCGAGGTCGGCGAGGCGGTCTGCGAGGCGGGGGCCGATGTGCTCAACGACGCCTGGGGCGGCGTCGATCCGCGGCTGGCGGAGGTCGCGGCGCGGTACGGGGCGGGGCTGGTGTGCACGCACGCGGGGGGCGCCGAGCCGCGGACCCGTCCGCACCGGGTGACGTACGACGACGTCATGGCCGACATCCTGCGGGTGACCGTGGGGCTGGCGGAGCGGGCGGCGCAACTGGGCGTGCCCAGGGAGTCGATCATGATCGATCCGGGGCACGACTTCGGGAAGAACACCCGGCACAGCCTGGAGGCGACCCGGCGGCTCGGGGAGATGGTGGAGACGGGGTGGCCGGTGCTGGTGTCCCTGTCCAACAAGGACTTCGTGGGCGAGACGCTGGACCGGCCGGTGAAGGAGCGGGTGGTGGGGACCCTGGCGACGACCGCCGTGTCGGCGTGGCTGGGGGCGCAGGTGTACCGGGTGCACGAGGTGGCGGAGACCCGGCAGGTGCTGGACATGGTGGCGTCGATCGCCGGGCACCGGGCGCCGGCGGTGGCCCGGCGGGGGCTCGCGTAGTTTCCTCGCCCCCGCCGCCCCTACCCGTCCCGTCCCAGGGGCTCCGTCCCTGGACCCAGCTCCTCAAACGCCGGAGGGGCCGGGATCCCAGGCGGAGCGCCCAGGGCGTCTCTTTGGGATCGGGTCGGATCAGGCCGCGGTGTCCGGAGCGGTGCGTCGCAGGCCGGAGCATGATCCGCGTACCGGGTGTACGCGGATCATGCGACAACGCCGCGAGGTGCCGTACCGGGCGCCGCGGACCCGGGCTGATCCAAAAGAAGCGCCCTAGCGGCCCGCCTCCTTCGACACCAGGGCCACCGCCTCCTCCACGTCGTCCGTGACGTGGAAGAGCAGGAGGTCCTTCTCGGAGGCCTTGCCCTGGGCGATCAGGGTGTTGCGCAGCCAGTCGATCAGGCCGCCCCAGTACTCCGTGCCGAAGAGGACGATCGGGAACCGGGTGACCTTCTGGGTCTGGACGAGGGTGAGCGCCTCGAAGAGTTCGTCCAGGGTGCCGAGGCCGCCGGGCAGGACCACGAAACCCTGCGCGTACTTCACGAACATCATCTTCCGCACGAAGAAGTAGCGGAAGTTCAGGCCGATGTCGACGTACGGGTTGAGGCCCTGCTCGAAGGGGAGCTCGATGCCCAGGCCCACCGAGATGCCGCCCGCCTCGGACGCCCCCTTGTTGGCCGCCTCCATCGCGCCCGGACCGCCGCCCGTGATCACGGCCCAGCCGGCGTCGACGAGGGCGCTGCCGAGCCGTACGCCCGCCTCGTACTCCGGGGAGCCCACCGGGGTGCGGGCGGAACCGAACACGCTGATCGCCGGGGGCAGTTCGGCGAGGGTGCCGAAGCCCTCGATGAACTCCGACTGGATCCGCAGCACCCGCCAGGGGTCCGTGTGCACCCAGTCGGAGGGCGCCCGTTCGTCCAGCAGCCGCTGGTCCGTGGTGCTCGACTGCACCTGGTCCCGCCTGCGGAGGACCGGTCCCAGGCGCTGTTCGTCCGGTGGCTGCTTCTTGCCCTCGGGGTTCCCTGTAGCCATGGTGAGCTCCCTCCGCGATTGACCCTCCCCGGCTCGGGCGAGGCCGAGAGCCGGGGAAGTTTGTTCCACCTCAGCGTAGATCTACGCGGGTTACGGACGGGGGACGTCGGCGTGTCCGCCCTGAAGAGCCCCCGCGCCGAACGTCCCCTCAGGCGGTGAGCCAGGCCCTCAGCCGCTCCTCGCCCGCCAGGATCTTGGCCGTCTCCACGCGTTCGTCCCGCTTGTGCGCCAAGTGCGGGTTCCCGGGGCCGTAGTTGACCGCGGGGACGCCCAGCGAGGAGAAGCGACTCACGTCCGTCCAGCCGTACTTGGGCATCGGGGTGCCGCCGACCGCCTTGATGAAGGCCGCCGCGGCCGGGTGGGAGAGGCCGGGGAGGGCGGCCGGGCTGTGGTCGTCGACCACGAACTCCGCGACCCCGCAGTCGGCGAAGACCTCGCGGACGTGGGCGACGGCCTCCGCCTCGCTCCGGTCCGGCGCGTAGCGGAAGTTGACGGTGACGACGCACTCGTCGGGGATGACGTTGCCGGCCACCCCGCCCGTGATGCCGACCGCGTTGAGCCCCTCGCGGTACTCCAGGCCGTCGATGACCGGGTAGCGCGGCTCGTAGGCGGCGAGGCGGGCCAGGATCGGGGCCGCCGCGTGGATGGCGTTGGAGCCCATCCAGCTGCGTGCCGAGTGGGACCGCTCGCCCTTGGTCTTCAGCAGGACCCGCAGGGTGCCCTGGCAGCCGCCCTCCACCTGGCCGTCGGAGGGCTCCAGCAGCACCGCGAAGTCGCCCGCCAGCCACTCCGCGCGATGCTCGGCCACGTGCTTGAGGCCGTTGAGGTCGGCGGCGACCTCCTCGTTGTCGTAGAAGACGAAGGTCAGGTCGCGGTTGGGCGCCGGGACCGTCGCCGCGATGCGCAGCTGGACCGCGACCCCGGACTTCATGTCGCAGGTGCCGCAGCCCCACAGGACCCCGTCCTCGTCCAGCCGCGAGGGGACGTTGTCGGCGATCGGGACCGTGTCGATGTGCCCGGCGAGGACCACACGCTCCGCGCGGCCCAGGTTCGTGCGGGCGATCACGTTGTTGCCGTAGCGGTCGACCGTGAGGTGGGGCAGCGCGCGCAGGACGGACTCGATCGCGTCCGCGAGCGGCTTCTCGGTGCCGCTCTCCGAACGGAAGTCGACGAGCCGCGCGGTGAGTGCGGCGGCGTCCAGAGTGAGGTCAAGCGGGGTGTCGGCCATGCCGTCGACCCTAACGCGCCGACCGGGGCGTCCGGCTTTTCCGCGCTCGGCGCACAGGCCTCCTGCTCCTCAGTACTCTCCAGTACCTTGTACGCGTGCCAGAGCCGTCCCCCTCTCCCAAGCGCCGCGGCCGCCTCCTCCGTTTCGGGGCGGCCTGCGTGGTCCTGTCCGCCGTCGCGGGTTATGTCGTGGTGCAGTACGTCAGCGGCGGCACGGACGATCCGGGGTGCCGGGTCGTCTCGGGCGGTGCGAACGGGGTGACCTACGAGTTCACGCCGGAGCAGGCGGTGAACGCGGCCACGATCGCCGCCGTCGGCACCAACCGGGCCATGCCCGAGCGTGCCGTGGCGATCGCGCTCGCGACCGCCCTCCAGGAGTCGGGGCTGCGCAACCTCACCCACGGCGACCGGGATTCGCTCGGCCTGTTCCAGCAGCGGCCCTCGCAGGGCTGGGGCACCGAGAAGCAGGTCACGGACCCGGCGTACGCGGCGGACATCTTCTACGAGCACCTCGCGAAGGTCCGCGACTACACCGAGCTCCCGCTCACCGTCGCCGCGCAGCGCGTGCAGCGCAGCGGCTACCCGGAGGCGTACGCCAAGCACGAGCCGGACGCCACGGTGCTGGCCGCCGCGCTGACCGGCACGGCGGCGGCCACGCTGACCTGCAACGGCCGCTCGGCCACCACGCCGACGACCACCGGTCCGGAGGCGGTGCGGGCGGCGCTGGTGCGGGACTTCGGGCGGGACACGCTCCGGCGGGCGGGCTCGGAGGCCGGCGCGCAGGACGTCTCGTCCACTCCCCCGGCGGACCCGGACGCACCCGCCGCCGAGAGCGCCGGGCGGACCGTGACGCTGCCCGTGACCGAGGACACCGCCTCCGGTGGGCGCAGTGCCGGCGAGCGCGGCTGGCAGCTGGCGCACTGGGCGGTGGCCAACGCCTCGGCGCTGCGCATCGAGAGCGTGTCGTACGCGGGCCGGGAGTGGGTCTCCGGGAACACCGACAGCCGGTGGCGGGCGACCGGCTCGACCAACGCGGAGGCCGCCGGGGCGACGGGGGCGGGCGGCGGGAACGGCAGCGTACGGATAGTCACCGCGCAGTAGACCGCGCAGTGGACCGCGCAGCAGTACGGGTCGTCACTCGGCCGGGTCACGTACGGACCGTTCGGGGGACCTGGTGCTCAGGTTTTCGCGCCGTCACCCCCGCATCCGGCGAATCCCTTGCGGACAAAGGGCTACAGGGGTTTGACGGACTTTCACATCGGGCGGTTTTTGCCCGTTTTTATCCGCAGGCGATAATGCGACGCATTGCCAACTCTTTGCGTCGGCCGTGCGCAACCTTCGCGGGCTTCGAGCGGTAGTCACTGCGTCCGGGCCCGGACAGACAGACAGTCACAGCAGACACAGCAGACACAGACAGTCCTTGTTCTCTCCCGTCGAAGGAGCATCATGTCCCTCCCCCTGACCCGCCGGATCGCCCGTGCCGCGCTGCTTGTCGCTGCGGGAGCGGCCGCCGGGGTCGGTGCGGCCGGCTCCGCCAGTGCGGCCCCCAGCCTTCCCGCCGCTCCGAACCTCGGCGGACTGACCGCCCTGGACGCGGCGAGCGTCGGCACCACGGTCGACGGCGCGGCGCAGAACGTCACCGGACTCGCGGGTGAGACCGGCGGCAAGGCCGTGAAGAAGGCGGTGCCTGCCGCGGGCAGGACCGGCGGCAAGGCCGTGAAGAAGACGGCGCCCGCGGCACAGAAGACGGCCGGCGAGGCGGCGGGCTCCGCCGGGGGCCTCCTCGGGGACACCGCGTCGACCGCCACCAAGGGCGGACTGCCGACGGACTCGCTCACCAAGGGCGGGCTGCCCGGCGCCGAGACCCTGCCGGTGAAGAGCCTGCCGCTCGGCTGACGCCCGCGGCCCTCGAGCCGGTGACGGGGTCCAGGGTGTTCCCTGGGCCCCGTCTCGTCGTCGCGGCAGGCCGGCCCCGGGCGGGCCCGGGCGGAGGCGGGCCCGGGCGGGGGCGGGCTCGGGACGCGTCCTAGCCGGCGAGCCGCGCGACCGCCGCCGCGATCCGCTCGTCCGTCGCCGTCAGGGCCACGCGGACGAAGTTCTCGCCCGCCTCGCCGTAGAAGTCGCCGGGGGCCACCAGGATGCCCAGGTCCGCCAGGTGGGCGACGGTGGTCCAGCAGGACTCGTCGCGGGTGGCCCAGAGGTACAGGCTGGCCTCGCTGTGCTCGATGCGGAAGCCGTGGGCGAGCAGTGCCTCGCGCAGCGCGGTGCGCCGGGCCGCATAGCGTTCCCGCTGCTCACGGACGTGGGCGTCGTCGCCGAGGGCGGCCACGGCCGCCGCCTGCGTGGTCGCCGAGGTCATCATGCCGCCGTGCTTGCGGATCTCCAGGAGCGGGGCCAGGACGGCCGGGTCGCCCGCCAGGAAGGCCGCCCGGTAGCCCGCCAGGTTCGAGCGCTTGGACAGCGAGTGGACCGACACGATGCCCTCGTACGAGCCGCCGTTGACGTCCGGGTGCAGGACCGAGACCGGGTCGGCCTCCCAGCCCAGCTCCAGGTAGCACTCGTCCGAGAAGAGCAGGACGCCGTGCTCACGGGCCCAGGCCACGATCCGGGTCAGCTCGTCCTTGGAGAGCACCTTGCCCGTGGGGTTGGACGGCGAGTTGAGCCAGAGCAGCTTCAGCCCCTCCGGGTCCAGGTCCGTGGGGTCGTCGTAGACCTCGTACCCGGCGCGGGCCAGGCGGGCGCCGACCTCGTAGGTCGGGTAGGCCAGGCGCGGGTAGGCGACCCGGTCGCCGGGGCCGAGGCCCAGCTGGGTCGGCAGCCAGGCGACCAGTTCCTTGGAGCCGACGATCGGCAGCACGTGCCGGTGGGTGACACCGCGGGCGCCGAGCCGCCGCTCCACCCAGCCGGTGATCGCGTCGCGCAGTTCGGGCGTGCCCCAGACCGTCGGGTAGCCGGGTGAGTCGGCCGCGTCGATCAGGGCCTTCTGGATCAGCTCGGGGACCGGGTCGACGGGGGTGCCGACGGAGAGGTCGACGATGCCGTCCGGGTGGGCCGCGGCCGTCGCCTTGTACGGCGCCAGCTTGTCCCAGGGGAAGGTGGGGAGACGGTCGGAGACTGCGGACACGGCTTCTGGCTCACTTTCTGGTACGGCAGCTGCCCCTGACGGCAAACGCCTCGGCCCCGCACGGCGATCTGAGGCGATCAGGCCGTACGGGACCGAGGCGGCACGAGGTGCGGGCCGCTTTACTGGTTCTGCGGCGGAAGCGCGGCGACGAAGGGGTGGTCGCGCTCGATCAGCCCCAGCTTGCTGGCGCCGCCGGGCGAGCCCAGCTCGTCGAAGAACTCGACGTTCGCCTTGTAGTAGTCCTTCCACTCCTCCGGAGTGTCGTCCTCGTAGAAGATCGCCTCGACCGGGCAGACCGGCTCACAGGCGCCGCAGTCGACGCATTCGTCCGGGTGGATGTACAAGGACCGCTGGCCCTCGTAGATGCAGTCGACCGGGCACTCTTCGATGCACGCCTTGTCCTTCACGTCGACACAAGGCTGCGCGATGACGTAGGTCACGCTGTCGTTCCTCCTCGATAGGGCGCCGGCGGGCCTCCTCAGGCTCCGCCGCCTGGCGCGCGGGAGCGCGGCGTCGTCGATGCCCGCCTCTAGTATCTCCGTTCTCGGGCATGATCCGAACAGGAGGGGTGAACTGACCTGTGGAATTCTCGGCCGCCGGACGCCTCGAGGTCCGCATCACCACTGCTGACGTGGGCAAACGCGTCTCCGTGCGATGCCTGACCGAGGCGGGTGCCGCCGGGGGGAAATTCACCGACACGGTAGGCGTTCTCACATCATGGGACGCCGGTGTGCTGGTGATCACACGGAAGGGCGGCGAGAGCGTCCGCGTTGACGCGTCCTCGCTGGTCGCCGGGAAGGTCGTACCGGCCGCCCCGGCCCGCCGCCGGGGTCCGGCCGCCGGCTACGAGGAGCTCGCGCGGGTCGCCTCCCGGGCCTGGCGTCCGCTGGAGAGCGCGCGGCTCGGCGAGTGGGAGCTGCGGGCCGCCGCCGGATTCACCCGCCGGGCCAACTCGGTGCTGCCGCTCGGCGCGCCGGGCGTCCCGCTCGACGAGGCCCTGGACGTCGTACGGCGTTGGTACGGCGAGCGCGGGCTGCCCGCCTACGTGCAGACCGCGACGGGGGCCGAGGGCGCCCAGGAGCTGCTGTGCGCGGAGCTGGAGCGGCGCGGGTGGGTGCGTGAGGTGAGCGCCGAGCTGTGGATCGGGGCACTGGCGCCCCTCGCCGACCGGGCGGAGGCTGAGGGGGTAACCCTGGCCCGGGATGCCGACGAGGCGTGGCTGGCCCGCTATCAGCGCAAGGGGGTGAGTGAGGTGGCCCTGAAGGTGCTGGGATCGGGACCGTCGGTGTGGTTCGCGTCGGTGCCCGGGGCGTCCGGCGAGGCTCCCGCCGCCATCGGGCGGTGTGTCGTGGACGGGCGCTGGGCCGGGTTCGCGGCGGTCGAGGTCGATCCGGCGCGGCGGCGGCGGGGCCTGGCCACCGTCGTGATGGCCGCGCTCGCCCGGCGGGCCCTGGAGGAGGGGGCGTCGGCGGCCTGGCTCCAGGTGGAGGAGCAGAACGCGGGAGCACGGGCGTTGTACGCCGGGATGGGCTTCGCGGCGCATCACGCCTACCACCACTATCGGGAGCATGCGTGAGCGGGTTCGAGGCCGCAGAGGTGCGGCGGCGGTTCGCCGAGGAGGCGCGGGCCGAGCGGCCCGATCTGGCCCTGCTGTGCCTGCTGATCGGCGCGGAGCCGGACCGGGAGCTGGACGAGGCCGCACTGGACGCCGCGCAGATCGAGCTGGACCGGCTGGCGGGAGAGCTGCCGTACCGGCCCGGCGGGCCGCGGGAGTGGGCGGTGGCGCTGCGGGAGCTGCTCGGCGAGCGGTACGGGTTCTCCGGCGCGGCGGCGGACTACGAGCGGCTGGAGTCGTCGCTGCTGCATCGGGTGCTGGTACGGCGGCGGGGCCTGCCGATCCTGCTGTCGGTGGTGTGGGTGGAGGTGGCGCGACGGGCCGGGGCGCCGGTGTACGGGGTCGCGCTGCCGGGGCACTTCGTGGTGGGGTTCGGGCCGCCCGCGGACGTGGCGCGCCAGGTGCTCGTCGATCCCTTCGACGGGGGCCGGATCCTGTCGGGCGATGACGCGGATTCGCTGGTCACCGCGGCGACGGGGGCGCCGCTCGAACCGTCGATGCTGGTCCCGGCGGAGCCTCTGGACGTCGTGATGCGGATCCTGAACAACATCCGGTCGTGGGCCCTGGCCCGGCCGGAGCGGTCGGATGTCGCGCTGTGGGCCGTGGAGCTGGCGCTGGCGGTGCCCTCCCATCCGGCCCGGTTGCGGTACGAGAAGGGGCAGTTGCTGGTGCAGCGGGGGGACTTCGTCGGCGGGGCCGTGGAGCTGGAGGAGTACGCGGGGCTGGTGGAGGTCGTGGACGAGGGGACCGCGGAGCGGGTGCGCAAGGAGGCGTTCGCCGCCCGCGCGATGCTGAACTGAGGCCCGCGGGAGGCCCGTTGGAAGGCCGTCACAGGCCCGTCGGGGTGCTGATCCTCACAGCCAGCCCTTCTCCCTCGCGGTGCGTACCGCCTCGGCCCTGTTGCGTACCGCCAGTTTCTGTATCGCCGTCGACAGGTAGTTGCGGACCGTGCCCTGGGACAGGTGCAGGGCCGCCGCCAGTTCCGCGTTCGTCGAACCGTCGGCCGCCGCGCGCAGGACCTCGCGTTCGCGGTCGGTGAGGGGGTTGGCGCCGCCCGCCAGGGCCGCCGCCGCGAGCGTGGGGTCGATGACCCGCTCGCCCGCCAGGACCTTGCGGACCGCCTCAGCGAGCTGCGCCGCGGGCGCGTCCTTGACGAGGAAGGCGTCGGCGCCGGCCTCCATGGCACTGCGCAGATAGCCGGGGCGGCCGAAGGTCGTGAGCACGACCAGCTTCAACCCCGGTAGTTCCTTGTGGAGTTGCGCGGCGGCCTCGATGCCCGTCGCGCCCGGCATCTCGATGTCGAGGAGGGCCACGTCGACGTCGTGGGCGCGGGCGGCCGCGAGGACCTCGTCGCCGCGCGCCACCTGGGCGACCACCTCGATGTCGTCCTCGAGGCCGAGCAGGGCCGCCAGGGCCTCGCGGACCATCGACTGGTCCTCGGCCAGCAGGACCTTGATCATGCCACCACTCATGAGCGGGATCCTACGTCCGGCACCGGGCCGGCCGGGACCCGGGCGGTCAGCCGGAAGCCGCGCCGGACGCGGCCCGCCTCCAGGGTGCCGCCGGCCTTCTCCAGGCGCTCGGTGAGGCCGGTGAGGCCGTTGCCTGGGCCCTTGCCGGAACCGCCGGACCCGTCGTCCTCGACGGAGAGTTCGAGGACGGGGCCGTCCAGGGTCTGGCGGCGCACCAGGTCCACCGTGCAGCGGGCGCCGCCGCTGTGCCGTACGACGTTGGTGATCGCCTCGCGCAGGGTCCAGGCGAGGGCGGACTCGCTCTCCTCGGGGACGCCGTCGAGGTCCGGTTCGGCCGGGATCACGGCGGTGATGCCGGCCGCCGTCAACGCGACCTGCGTGCCCGCGAGTTCGGCGGCGAGACGGGGCCGCCGATAGCCGGTGACGGCCTCCCGGACGTCCACCAGGGCCTGGCGGCTGACCTGTTCGATGTCGGCGACCTGCTGGGCGGCCTTCTCGGGATGGCCGGGGAGCATCCGGCCGGCCAGCTCGCTCTTGAGCGTGATCAGGGAGAGCGAGTGGCCCAGCAGGTCGTGCAGGTCCCTGGCCAGGCGCAGCCGTTCCTCGTTGGCGGCGAGCTGGGCGACCGTCGCGCGGGCCTTGCGCAACTCCACCGTCGTGCGGACCAGTTGGCTCACCCCGGTCATCGCGAAGCCGATGAGCAGGACCAGCAGCAGGAGGTTGAGCGCCTCGTCCTCGTCGGTGCGCAGGCCGACGAGGAGCATCAGCGCGGCCGTGCCCGGGATCGTCCAGAACGCCACCCGCGGCGGGAGCACCATCCCGCAGGCCACGGAGACGTAGCAGTACAGGCCGAGCCAGGCGGAGCCGAGGGTGAGGCACAGGACGGTGGCGAGCACCGCCATGGAGCCGATCAGGGCGGCGACCAGCCTGTCGGGGTAGGGCGCGGCCCCCATGTCCCGGAAGAGCAGCGACAGGTAGACGGTGACGAACACCGCGAGCCCCAGCCAGCCGGCCACCGTGCCGCCGGTGGTGTGGTCGCCCGAGACGAGGTCGTGGACCGGCGAGCTGAGGAACACCAGCCAGACGCCGATCCACAGCACCTTGCGCCGCCACAGCTCGCGTGTCGTGCGGGCGGTCTGGCCCAGCATGATCGGCGGTCCGCCCCGGGCCTTCTCGGTCAGCTGGTCGTCGGTCATGACGCTCACGCCTTCAGCGTGTCCTTCCGGTACAGCCAGGCCGCGCCGCCCGTGAACAGGGCGAAGAAGACGGCCAGGATGACGATGTCCTGGGCATGCGGGGCCTGACTCTGTTCGATGGACTGCCCCAGGGCAGCGTACGCGTGCGTCGGCACCCACTCGGCTATGTCCTGGAGCCAGCCCGGAAAGGTCGTCGTCGGCATCCACAGGCCGCCGAGGATGGACAGGCCGAAGTAGGTGATCATCGTGATCGGGCGGACCGCGTCCCCGTTCGCGAGGTAGCCGATCGCCACGCCGAGGGCGGCGAAGACCAGGCTGCCGGCCCAGATCGCGCCGGTGAGGGCGCACCACTGCCAGGCGTCCAGCCGTACGTCCTTCACGGCCGCGGCGACGGCGAAGACGACGACGATGGACGGCAGGCTGACCACGGCCGCGCTCGCCGTCTTCGCCAGGACGTAACCGCGGCCCGGGAGCGTGGTCAGGCGAAGTTGCCGCACCCAGCCGCTCTGGCGCTCCTTGGCGATGCGTTCGCTGTTGCCCATCAGGACGGCCGTGAGGGCGCCGAAGGAGGCCATCGAGACCATCATGTAGGTCGGCAGCGTCAGGCCCGTGCCGTCGACCTTCTCCGTGGCGTCGGCGCTGCCCGCGATGAGCAGGAAGAGGACCGACGGGTAGATCACCGAGAAGAACAGGAACTTGCGGTTGCGCAGGGCGCGGGTGAGTTCCAGTTTGATCAGGCCGTTCACTTGGACTTCGCCTCCTCGGCGGTGGTGAGGGCGACGAAGGCCTGCTCCAGGCCGAGTCCGGCGACTTCGAGGTTGCGGGGGTAGAGCCCGAGGCCGTAGACCGCGTGGACGGTGGCGTCGGCGTCGGTGGACTGGATGCGGACGGTCCGGCCGGAGCCCGCGGCGGAGCCGCTGTGGGACACCGTCAGGCTGGTGAGGAACGGCAGGGCGCGCAGGGCCGCCTCGTCGATGCCGTCCGCCAGGTCGAAGGCGATCCTGCGCGCCCCCGCCTTGGCCTTGATCTCGGCCGCCGTGCCGTCGGCCAGGAGCCGGCCCCGGTGCAGGACCAGCACCCGGTCGGCGATGGCGTCGGCCTCTTCGAGGTAGTGGGTGGCGAACAGGACCGTGCGGCCCTGGTCGGCCTGCTCGCGCATGGTGGCCCAGAACGCCTGCCGGGTGGTGACGTCCATGCCGGTGGTGGGCTCGTCCAGGACGATCAGGTCGCTGTCGCCGGCGGTGGCGAGGGCGAACCGGACCCGCTGGGCCTGGCCGCCGGAGAGCTTGTCGACCTTGCGGTCGGCGATCTGGGTGACGCCCGCGCGGGCCAGCACATCGGCCACCCGGTACGGCCTGGGGTGCAGTCCGCAGGCCAGCGCGACCAGTTCGGCGACGGTGACCTCGTCCATCAGTCCGCCGCTCTGGAGCATCGCGCCGACCCGGCCGGCGACGATCGCCTCACGCGGGCCGGTGCCGAAGACGCGGACCGTGCCGCTGTCGGGCTGCTTGAGGCCGAGCAGCAGGTCGAGGGTGGTCGACTTGCCCGCCCCGTTGGGACCCAGCAGCGCCACGGTCTCCCCCGGGCGCAGCGCGAGCGTCAGGCCGTCCACGGCCCGCACGTCCCCGAAACTCTTGCTCACCTGGTCGAACCCGACCACCGGTGCTGTCGTCGTCATGGCATCGATCGTCGCCCGGGGGACCGGGTGGGCGGCAGTGTCTGCCGTCCTCGGTGCCGCATGACAGATGTCATGCGGCACCGCCGTCGGGTCAGCTCGGGTCGGTGTCGATGATCCCGGTCCGCTCCGTCTCGCTCTTCAGCGCCGGGCGCAGGGCGCTGATGACGTCCTGGACCGTGACGGCCGTCTTCTGGCCGGTGCCGCGGGTGATCAGCACACCGTTGAAGGTGCCGCCGTAGAGCTCCGTCAGCGCGGCCTGGTCGTAGCTCTCGACGAGCTTGCCGTTGACCGCCTTGACCTGGAGGAACTTCCAGAGGGAGTTCTTCGGGCTGAAGGAGACCGAGTGCGCGGCGTCGGTCATGACGGTGACCTTGCCGGACATCGCCGGTTCGGCGAACTCCTTCATCATCCGGTCGACCTCGGCGTCGGAGATCGTCGGCTGCTTGTCGGTCGTCGGCACCTTCACCCCGGCGGCCGTGCCCGTCTCCACCTGGGTGCGGTAGGCCTCGACGACGGCCTCCTGGGCCTTCGCCGCGTCGATGCCCTTGCCCGCCTTGCCGTAGACGGCGACGGCCTTGCCGGACTCGAACTTGATGGTGCCGTCGCTGGCCGAGCCGGAGCCGCCCGCGGCGGACTCGAGGGCCGCCTGGAGCTTCTCCTCGTCGACCGGCATCGCCGGCTCGACCTCCCGGTGCTGCCCGAACAGCGAGCCGATCACGGAGACCGGGTTGTAGTCGCTCTTGGCGGCGTCGTCGACGGTGGCCTGGAGGTCGAACTGGAGGCCCGCCTGATCCGGCTTCAGGACGACGGTGTCGCCGTCGACGGACAGCTTCAGTGCCTGGGTGACCCGCTTGCCGAAGGCGTCGTCGAGCTTCTTGACGGCGTCGTCGCTGGTGCCGCCGCCGACTTCGACGCCGAGCACGGTGGTGCCCTTGGGCACGTCGGAGTGGTTCATCAGCAGGCCGGCGCCGTAGAGGCCGATCCCCGCGACGACCACCAGGCCGCCCAGCAGGGGCAGCTTGCCGCGGCCCTTCTTCTTTTTCTTCTTGGAGTTCTTGGCTTCGCCCGCGGGCGAGCTCTGCGGGGCCGGGGCCGGTCCCTTCGGCGGGGTGTGCGGCAGCGGACCGTCGGTGCGCGTACCGCCCTGGCCGCCGCCGGGCACGACGGGGATGCCACTGGTGACGGTGTTCCCGGAGACGTTGTCGACGGGACGGCCGCCGTAGCCGCCCGCGCCCGGTTCGGGGGCGGGCTTCTGCGGGGTGAGGATCGCGGTGTCGTCGCTCAGGCCACCGCCGGGGAGACGACCGGTGCCGGGGGCGGCGCCGACGGCACGCGGACCGCCGGGACCTGCCTGGCCACCGGGTCCGGCAGGACCACCCGGACCACCCGGATGACCCGGACCGCCAAGGCCGTTCGGGCCGCCGGGGCCACCGGGACCGGAGGGAGCGCCGGGCGGGCGGGTCACGCCGGGAGCGCCGTGCGGTGCGCCTCCCATCGGAGGCACCATCGGGCCGTCGCCGGTGACCGGACCGCCGGTCGGGCCCGCGGGGCCGCCCTGCGGGCCGCCACGGCCGCCGGGACCGCCGGGTCCGTCCGGGCCGTTGAAGTCGTAGGAGCCGCCGGGACCGGCCGGGAGACCGCCCTGGGGGCCCTGCCCGTGCACGCCGTTCGGCACGCCGAAGCCCTGCCGGCCGTTCTGACCCTGCTGACCCTGCTGACCGTGCTGGCCGTTCTGGCCGTTGTCGGAGAAGTACGGCAGGTTGTCACGCCGCGGCTCGGCGCCGCCGGCGCCCTGCCCCGGACCCTGTGCCGGCCCCGGCCCCTGTCCCTGCACGGGCGGCTGACCCGGCTGGCCCGGCCGCGGGCCGTTGCCGAGCGGGCCCGCGGCGAGTGCCTCGGTGACGTCGAAGGAGCCCGTGCCGCCGCCGTGTCCCGGAGCCACGGGACCGCCGGTGGCGCCACCGGGGACCCCGGCGCCGTTGGTGCCGCCGGGACGCGAACCGCCCGGCACGCTCATGGAGCCGACCACGCCACCGGGACGTCCGTTGCCCGGCCGCGCGCCGCCGGGCGCACCCGCGCCGGCTCCGGCACCCGGTCCCGCCGCGCCGGCGGGGGCGGCCGTGGGCGCGCCCGTACCGGCGGCGGAACCGCCCGGCAGACCCGCGCCGTTGGTGGAGCCGCCGCCCTGCCCGCCCTTGGCGGGACCGGACTTGCGGGGCGCGAACCAGTTGCTCGTCTCGGCGGCGGGCGCGGGTTCGGCGGGCAGCTCGAACGAGCCCGTGTCGGACGAGGAGTGGCCGACGGCGGGCGCGGTGGGCGCCGACTGCGCGTCGGCACCGGCCCGGGCGTTGCCGTCGGGGCCGTCACCGCCCTTGTTCTCCGCGTCCGCGACGGGCGTGCGCATCACGACCGGCGGAATCGGCCGCGAACCCGGGATGTTGATGCGGATCCGGGTCGTCAGCGTGGTCTCGGTCTTGCGTTCCTCCGGCTGCGCGGACGAACGGCCCGCGTCCGCACCGCCGTCGGACACCACGGGGGTGCCGTACGGCGGCGTGCCCGAGGGGTATGCGGCTCCGCCGCGCCCGTTGGGCCCGGAGGACGGACTGTCAGTTTCACGACTCAAGGCAGGTTCTCCAGGTTGGCTCCGCCGCCCGCACGGCCTCACGGGCAGTTCGGCGGCGCGCACCACCATACTGGCCACTTCTGGCCCGTATCCCACGACCGCCGGGGAAACCCACACGGGACTCCCACGGGCACCCCACGGTGAAGTGGTACGTCACTTGCCAAGTCGGACGTCGCCGCCGACCGGTTGCCGCCCCAAACCAATGGTGGCGCAGATCACAGCAAGTGCCATGCCGCCGAGCAGGAAGAGGTACGAACCGCCTCCCGCTCCGAACAGGAAGTCACCCTCGGGACGGCCCGCCGTGCACAGGATGACGGAGATCATCCAGCCGGCGGCGGGCGCGACGGCCCCGGCGCGGCTGCCGAGCGCCCGCGCCCCGCCGAGGAACAGCCCGCCCGCGCCCACGAGTGCGAGGAGCAGTCCGCCCGGGAACCAGCCGGCCTGGACGAGCGCCCCGGCGAGACCGGCGAGGGCGCCGAGGAGCAGGAGTCCCACACAGGCGGCGATCCGTCCGGCGGGGGGCATCCGCAGCGGCTGGGCGAGCATCGAACCACGGTCGGACATCACGCCACCTCCGTCGCGTCGCCCGTACCGGCGAACAGGTCGGTCTCCGGCTTCCCGGCGGGTTCCCCGCGTACGAGTTCGTAGTACTCGACCGGGAACAGGGGCTGTGCGAGCTCGTTGGAGAGGGCGAAGTACTGCCCGCCGGGGGCGACTTCGACCTGGGTGGCGTGCGCGCGCATCGCGGCGGCCTTGGCGGCGGTGTACTCGGGGCCGCCCTCGATCGCGGCGGTGACCAGGCCGTCGTCCACCACGCCCGGCACGTCGGAGACGACGGCGCTCCGGGTGAAGGGCAGTTTCGGCAGCTCCTCCCGGAGCCGCGTGAAGGCGGCCCCGACGACGGAGCGCGGGACGCGGTTGACGTACACCTTGGGGATGCGCCACCCGGCGTCCTCGGCCAGCTCCGCGGCCCGCATGGCGACGCGGTGGGCCTGGATGTGGTCGGGGTGGCCGTAGCCGCCGTCGTCGTCATAGGTGACGAGGACGTGCGGGCGCACCTCGAGGATGACCTCGACGAGGGACGCGGCGGCCTCGTCGACGTCGGCCCGCCAGAAGCAGGCGGGGTCGTCGTTGTCGGGGAGGCCCATCATCCCGGAGTCGCCGTAGCGGCCGGGGCCGCCGAGCAGGCGGAAGTCGTCGACGCCGAGTGCGGCCATGGCGGCGGCGAGTTCACCGCGCCGGTACTCCCCCAGGGCGGCACCGGTCAGGTGCCTCAGCTCCGGCGGGATGACCTCGCCGTGTTCACCCAGGGTGCAGGTGACCAGGGTCACCTGGGCGCCCTCGGCCGCGTACCTGGCCATGGTCGCGCCGTTGTTGATCGACTCGTCGTCCGGGTGCGCGTGCACCAGGAGCAGACGCCGAGCGGCGCGAGCTGGGGGTCCCCCCGGCCGGAGGTCGGGGGAGGGGCGTTCCGTCATGAGGCCAGCCTACGAGGCCGCCGCCCGCCCCGGGTCGCCCGCCCGGCCGTCTGCCACTCAGGCCTTTCCGTCCGCGAAGATCTCTGCGGCAGACGTGGCGGTGGCGGCGCGGACGAGCCACGCGTGGAGCGTCTCGAGGTCTCCGCACTCCGTGATCCGCTGACGCGCGTCGGCAGGCACATCGATGCCGCGCTGTTCCAGGACGGTCAGTATGGCCGTGCCGTAGGTGTTGACACTCCCCTCGTCGCGGAGCTCCTCCGCGAGGTCCGACTTGTAGAAGGAAAGATCCACGGCCACCAGGTTCCTCCAGAGCTCCTTGGCCGGGCGGCTGCCCAGGCCCTGTGCGACGAGTTCAATGATGGGGTCGACGATGTCTTCGTGCTCGTTCTGCAGCGCGACAGACAGGGCTTTCAGTATGTCACCAATGGCCGGATCGCCCGCGTGTGTGATGGCGGCGAGCGTGGCCAGTACGAGGTCCTCATGGGCCTCGGCGGCGTCGGTGATCACCGGCATGTTGTGGGGGCCTGCCACGAGGGGCCTGATGGTGAGGGTGGGCAGCTGGGGAGGCCCGCTGGCCACCGGGCGCTGGGCCCATGCGGCGGTAGCACGGTCCTGGACCACGACCAGGAGTGCGGTGGGCAGCCGGTACTTGGTCCACAGAAACGCGGTGTGATACGCCCAGCTCGCGGGCTTGGCGAGGTCCTTCCTGCCCTGGGCCTCGATGGCGAGGAGGAACGCGCCGTGTTCCGCGCTGTCGAGACGCAGGAGGGTATCCACCCGGCGTTCGACAGGGCTGGTCTCGGTGAGGTCCGTGGGCAGGATGGTGACGCTGTCCGGGACGGGGAGGTCACATCCGAGGGCTCTTGAGACACGGCTGAAGAGCTTGGTGTCGTGCTGAAAAATACGGTGCATCGCTTCGTGCGGTGAGCTGACCATGCGGTTCCTTTGCCTGCGGGGTCTTCAGAGGGTCGTCGCCGGCCGCTCCCGGCAGTCGCGGCAGCGGGTGCCCGGCTCGGGTGAGCGGATGCCGCGGTCACAGCCGTCGCAGTTCCGCATCCGCTCCGGGGCAGGCGGTGGGGCCGCGGGCGCACGGAACGGTGGCGGTGGTGGCAGCAGCGCTGTGAGCCGGTGGGCCAGGAGGGCGGCGGGTCGGCGAGGGCCTTCGGGCGGAAGGCCGGCGGTGAGGGCCTGGCGGACGGCGTCGGGGGGTACGTCCCGCTCCAGCCAGGCGGCGACGCCGGGGGCGAGATGGGCCGTGTCGCAGGCGGAGAGGAGGAGGCGCGGGTCGTGACGGCGCAGGCCGGCCAGGAGGTCCGTAGCCGTCTGGAGAAGCGCGGGGGCGGGGTAGGCCGGACGCGGCACGGCGGGCAGCGGCTTGCGCGGTGTGCGCTTCTTCGGCTGGGCGGAGGCCCCCGGGGCGTGGGCGCGGTCGGCGACGGCGGCCGTCCGGCGGTGATGGCCGGGCTGGTTGCAGGAGACCGTGCGGGTGACGATCCGGCCGCCCGGGATTCGGGAGCGTTCGCGGCGCAGGTAGCCGTGGGACTCCGGTTCGCGCAGGGCGGCGGCGATACGGGTGGCGCCCTCGGGGAAGCGGGCGGTGAGGGACTTGATGTCGACGCGCGCGCCCTTCGGCAGCGACTGGATGTGCACGCCCAGCCCGATCGCCAGGAGCGACAGCTCCCGGTGCTGGGCGAGGTGGTTGCCGATCACCGTGAATCGGGTGGTGTGGCGGGCGTTGTCGTGGGTGAGTCCGCCCGCGCGGGGGTGATTTTTACCCGCGTTACCCGCGTTACCGGACTCGGCGCACGGGGGCGCGCTAGGGTTTTGGGTGTCCATCGGGAAGTCCTGTCTTCCTCGGTGGTCAGGCCCTCGCACTGGGATTGCCGTCCCGGCGGGGGCCGTCGCATGTCTGCGGTTGTGGTGTTGCGATGGGGGTCCTGCGACGGGGTCATGCGTTGCGCTGAGCGTAAGGCAGGCAACCCGTCACGAATCCAGCCGAGTTGGGCATATTCACTCGCGGGAGTGAGTTTGCTCGACGGGCGGGAGGGGTGGGGCTTGGTCGGGTTCTTTCGCCGCCGTCGTGGTCCTTTGGAATGAGCGCCACCTGCCCCGAAGCCTGAGAATCCGGGTTCCGGTGACGGACGCGCGTCGCCCCGTCGGGGGCTTCCGCCGGTCAGGAGCCGTGGCGGCTCCGAACGTCATCCGGCGGAAGTACGACCTCGGCCCACACCGTCTTGCGCGGGCGCAGCTCCGGGCCCCAGCCCCACCGGTCGGCGAGCGCCTCGACCAGGAGCAGCCCACGGCCGGACTCGGATTCGGCGTCCGGGCCCGGACGCCCTGGACGGGGCGGCCGGTCCCCCGCCGTGTCGGTCACTTCGATCCGCAGCGTGTTCGCGATGACGTAGAGCGTGAGTCTGAAGTCCCGGCCCGGCACGCGTCCGTGGGTCACCGCGTTCGCCGCGAGTTCGGCGACGATCTGGCCCGCCGGGTCCACCGGCTTTCCCCAGGAGCGCAGTTGCTCGGCGGTCAGCAGACGGGCGAGGCGCGCTCCGCGAGGCGTGGGGGACAACCGCACGCTGAAGTTGCGGAAGTGCTGGCCGGGTCGGGTCCCGGCGGAGACGGATTCCTGGATCACGTCACTCAGAGTGGCCACTCCCGCTTACCGTGAACAGTGATGGAGCCGTTGCGTACGGTGACTGTCCGGGCGTTGTCCGGTCGTGTCCGGACTGTCGGTCCGGGTGACGGAGGGGTGCGGAATGACGCAGGTGAACGGCAAGCCGGTCCAGCTCAAGGAGGAGGCGGACGAGCCGGGTTGGGAGGTGGACCCGGACGACGACTGGGGCATCGCCGTCGTGGAGACGGTGGGGCGACAGCTGAAGCTGCGGCGAGAGGCCGTGGGGATGCGCGCGGCCGACTTCGGCTTGGCGGTCGGGTACGGCGAGGACCTCGTCTACAAGATCGAGAGCGGCAAGCGGATCCCCCGCCCCGAGTACCTGGACAAGGCCGACAAGGTGCTGAGGGCGGGCGGGCTGCTCTCGGCGATGAAGGAGGACGTGAAGAAGGTCCGGTATCCGAAGAAGGTGCGGGATCTGGCGGCGATGGAAGCGAGGGCGGTCGAGATCGGGGTGTACGAGTGCAACAACATTCATGGACTGTTGCAGACTCCCGAGCATGCGCGCGCCTTGCTGGAATCTTGGCAGCCCGCCTATACGCCGGAGGATGTGGAACGGCTGGTTGCGGCTCGCATGGCACGGCAATCCGTCTTCGAGCGGTCACCTGCGCCCGCGCTGGGCTTCCTCCTGGAAGAGTCGACGCTGCGCCGCAAGGTTGGGGGCACAATGGTGAGGCGACAGCAGTTCGAACGCCTGCTACAGGTGGGGCGGTTGAACAACGTGACGCTTCAGGTGATGCCGATGGACAGTGGGGCCCACCCTGGCCTCAGCGGCAGGATCGAGCTGCTGAAGTTCGAGGACGGCACAGGAGTAGGCCGTTCCGACGGGGCGTTCAGTGGCCGTCCGACGCCCGACCTGAGGCAGCTCCGCATCCTTGAGCTGCGGTACGGCACCATCCGGGCGCAGGCTCTCCGCCCAGGGGAGTCGCTGACCCTCATCGAGAAACTGCTGGGAGAGACATGATCCGCAAGCACGCCGCCGGCGGCCTATCCGAACCGGCGTGGTTCAAGAGCAGCCACAGCAGCGGGCCCGACGGTGAGTCCTGCGTGGAGATCGCCATCACCCCCGCCACCATCCACGTCCGCGACTCCAAGCACACCGCCGGCCCCCGCCTCCGGCTCTCGCCGGAAGCCTGGGCCGACTTCGTGCCGTACGCGTCCGAGGGCTGACGGCATACGGATCCGAATGCGGGGCAGGCGCAGCACAAGACGGCCGGTGGCAAGCTCCGGTCGGTCGCCCGCCGGAGCCCTGTGCCGGCACGCGTCAGAACTTGATGCTGCCGATCATGCTCGCCACGCTCGTCGTCAGGTCGCTGATCGTGGGGGCGATCGTCGAGGAGGCCAGATAGAAGCCGAGCAGCATGCAGACGACCGCGTGACCGCCCTTCAGGCCCGACTTCTTGATCAGCAAGAAGACGATGATCGCCAGCAGCACCACCGCCGAAATCGAGAGTGCCACGGCGGTTCACCTCCAAGGACCCGGGGACGTGGGGGCAGAAGCAGAACAGGGAACTTGTAAATCCATACATCAGCCAGCAGGTTCATACCCACACAGCGCTAGTGATCATAACTATGTGTGGGTGCGCATCTCGCGGCGCACAGCCGCACAAGGGGGTCGCATGGCCAATATGGTCGGAGGATGACGACCGAGTCCGACTCCTTCCCCCGCAGGCACGCCCGCACCCAGCGTTTCACCCTCGGCGCGCCGCGTTCGTTCACGGTGGCCCCCGACGGCTCCCGGGTCGTGTTCCTGCGCTCCGCCTCCGGCACGGACCGCGCGGGCGCGCTGTGGGTCCTCGACCCGGCGGACGGCACCGAGCGCCCGGCAGCCGACCCGCGCGCCCTCCTCGGCGGCACCTCGGAGAACCTCTCGCCCCAGGAGCGCGCCCGCCGCGAGCGCAGCCGTGAGGGCGGCGCCGGGATCATCGGCTACGCCACCGACGAGACCGTCGAGCTGGCGTCTTTCGCCTTGTCAGGGCGGCTTTTCACGGCGGAGCTGCGGGCCGGCACGGCGACCGAACTCGCGGTCCCGGGGCCGGTGATCGACCCCCGTCCGTCCCCCGACGGACGGCTCCTCGCGTACGTCGTCGGGGGCGCCCTGCGGGTGGTGGGAGCCGAGGGCGACGGCGACCGGGCGCTGGTGGAGCCGGAATCGGACACGGTTTCCTATGGATTGGCCGAGTTCATCGCGGCCGAGGAGATGGGCCGTTCGCGGGGGTTCTGGTGGTCTCCGGAGTCGGACCGGCTGCTGGTCACGCGGGTGGACGACACGCCGGTGGAGCGGTGGTGGATCTCCGATCCGGCCCAGCCGAAACGTGACCCACAACACGTGCCCTATCCGGCTGCCGGGACGGCCAACGCCGAGGTGCGGCTGTTCGTGTTCGGGCTCGACGGGGTGCGCACCGAGGTCGTCTGGGACCGGGCGCGCTATCCGTATCTGGCGCGAGTGCACTGGTCAGGGGCGGGGGCGCCGCTGCTGCTCGTACAGGCGCGCGACCAGCGCAGTCAGCTGTTCCTGGCGGTGGACACCGACTCCGGGGCGACCCGGATGGTGCACGCCGACGAAGATCGGATTTGGCTCGATCTTTTCCCTGGCGTGCCGTGCTGGAGCCCGTCGGGCCAGTTGGTCAGGATCGCCGACGAGGGCGGCGCCCGGGTCCTGGCGGTCGGGGAACGTCCGCTGACGGGGGCCCAGTTGCACGTACGCGCGGTGCTCGACGTCACGTCCGACGACGTGCTGGTCGCCGCCTCGGCCGGGGCGGACGCGGCCGCGCCGGAGACCGGCGAGGTGCACGTCTACCGCGTCAACGAACTCGGCGTCGAGCGCCTCTCCCAGGAGCCCGGGGTGCACTCGGCGGTGCGCTCGGGGAACGTGACCGTTCTGGTGTCGTCGGTGCTCGACCGGCCGGGCGGCGTGGCGCGGGTAGTGCGGGACGGGAAGCCGGCGGCGACTGTCCGGTCGTATGCGGAAGATCCCGGTCTGTCCCCCCGCGTACTCCTCACCGAGGGGGGCGCACGGCGCATCCCGTGCGCCGTGCTTATGCCTACGGACTACCCCGGTGACACCCCCCTGCCCGTCCTCATGGATCCCTACGGCGGCCCGCACGGGCCCCGGGTGCTCGCCGCGCACAACGCGCACCTGACCTCGCAGTGGTTCGCCGACCAGGGTTTCGCGGTGGTCGTCGCCGACGGGCGGGGCACCCCGGGCCGGTCCCCCGGCTGGGAGAAGGCGATCCACCACGACCTCACGGTCAGCCTCGACGACCAGGTCGAGGCGTTGCAGGAGCTGGCGAAGAGCCATCCCCTCGACCTCTCCCGGGTGGCGATCCGCGGCTGGTCCTACGGCGGTTGGCTCGCGGCCCTCGCGGTGCTGCGCCGCCCCGACGTCTTCCACGCCGGCATCGCGGGCGCCCCGGTGACCGACTGGCGGCTCTACGACACCCACTACGCGGAGCGCTACCTCGGCGACCCCGCCACCACCCCGCAGGCGTACGCGAAGAGCTCGCTCGTCACCGACGAGGGGCTCTCCTCGCCCGCCGAACCCCACCGCCCGCTGATGATCGTCCACGGGCTGGCCGACGACAACGTGGTCGTCGCCCACAGCCTGCGGCTCTCCTCGGCCCTGCTGGCCGCCGGCCGCCCGCACGAGGTGCTCCCCCTGTCGGGCGTCACCCACATGACCCCCCAGGAACAGGTCGCGGAGAACCTGCTGCTGCTCCAGGTGGACTTCCTGAAGCGTTCGCTGGGGCTGACGTAGTGCCGTAGGCACGGCAACGGGCCGGGAGACATGGCGCTCCCGGCCCGTTTACGGCACCCGCACGGCCGTACGCTGTTCAGAGTGGCCCGTCCGTATATCGGAATCGGGTCGGTCAAGTTGCCTGTGTGTTAACGCGGTTGCTGAGCAAATGTGCTGCTATACACCGCCGTTGGTGTGATCATCCGGCGGTTCCTTCGATGGTTCCTCCGATGGTTCCTCTGGTCCCTTCGGTGGTTCCTCTGGTCCCTTCGGTGGTTCCTCTGGTCCCTGCGGTGGTCCCTTCGGTGGCTCTTCCGGTGGGACCACCCGCTTCTCCTCCGCGAAGTGACATGCCGAGTCGTGTGCCGCCGGGCCGGCCGCGAGCCGGAACTCCGCCGGGACCGCCAGCACCGGCACCTCCAGCTCGCACCGCTCCCGCGCCTTCCAGCAGCGGGTGCGGAAGCGGCAGCCGGAGGGGATGTTCGTCGGGGACGGTACGTCGCCCGCCAGGATGATCCGCTCCCGGTGCTCGCGCGCCTCCGGGTCCGGAACGGGCACCGCGGAGAGCAGGGCCTGGGTGTAGGGATGCGTCGGATGGTCGTAGATCTCCGCGTCGCGGCCGATCTCCACGATCCGGCCGAGGTACATCACCCCCACCCGGTCCGAGATGTGGCGGACGATCGAGAGGTCGTGGGCGATGAAGAGGTAGGAGAGGTCGAACTCGCTCTGGAGCCGGTCCAGCAGGTTGATCACCTGCGCCTGGACCGACACGTCCAGCGCGGACACCGGCTCGTCGGCCACGATCACCTCCGGGCGCAGGGCCAGCCCCCGCGCGATGCCGATCCGCTGCCGCTGGCCGCCGGAGAACTGGTGCGGGTAGCGGTTGATGTACTCGGGGTTGAGCCCGACGACGTCCAGCAGGTCCTGGACCTTCCTGCGCCGGTCGCCCTTGGGCGCCACCTCGGGGTGGATCTCGTACGGCTCCCCGATGATGTCGCCGACGGTCATGCGCGGGTTGAGCGAGGTGTACGGGTCCTGGAAGACCATCTGGATGTTGCGCCGGACGGCACGCAGCGCCTTGCCCGACAGGCCGGTGACGTCCTCGCCCTTGTAGCGGATCTCCCCCGCCGTCGGCTTCTCCAGGTTGACCAGCATCTTGGCGACCGTGGACTTGCCGCAGCCGGACTCCCCGACGATGCCCAGGGTCTCGCCGCGGTGGAGGGTGAAGTCGACGCCGTCGACGGCCTTGACGGCGCCGACCTGCTTCTTGAACAGGATGCCCTGGGTGAGCGGATAGTGCTTGACCAGTCCGCTCACTTCGAGGATCGGCTCGGCCGATGCGGAACTAGCCATGCAGGCACTCCCTCCAGAAGTGGCACGCGCTCGTGCGGTCCGCGTCGGACCCGTCGGACCCGTCGGCCGCGTCGACCTCGTACAGCGGGGGTACGTCCGTGCGGCACACGTCCTGGGCCATCGGGCAGCGCGGGTTGAAGGCGCAGCCAGGCGGGATGTGCATGAGGTTGGGCGGCAGGCCCTTGATGGCGTAGAGCTCCTGGCCCTTCTGGTCCAGCCGCGGGATCGAGTCGAGCAGACCTCGCGTGTACGGGTGGGCCGGGGCCTTGTAGATGTCGTGGACCGGGGCCGACTCCACGATCCGGCCCGCGTACATCACCGCGATCCGGTCGGCCACGTCCGCGACCACGCCCAGGTCGTGGGTGATGAGGATCAGGCCCATGTGGTACTCGCGCTGGAGTTCCGCGAGCAGGTCCATGACCTGGGCCTGGACGGTGACGTCGAGGGCGGTGGTGGGTTCGTCGGCGATGATGAGCGCCGGTTCCAGGGCCATCGCCATCGCGATCATGATGCGCTGGCGCATACCGCCGGAGAACTGGTGCGGGTAGTCCCTGACCCGTTCCCGGGCGCCGGGGATGCGGACGCGGTCCATGAGTTCCACGGCCTTGTTCCGCGCGTCCTTCCGGGACATCCCCCGGTGCACGACGAACATCTCGCCGAGCTGGTCGCCCACCGACAGCACGGGGTTCAGGGACGACAGGGCGTCCTGGAAGATCATCGCCATCTCGGCGCCGCGGACCTTGCGGCGTTCCTCCTCCTTGAAGCGCAGCAGGTCCTTGCCGCGGAAGAGGATCTCGCCGCCGGTGATCCGGCCGGGCGGCACGTCGAGGATGCCCATGATCGCCTGGGCGGTGACGGACTTGCCGGAGCCGGACTCGCCGAGCACGGCGAGGGTCTCGCCCGCGTCCACGCCGTAGCTGACGCCGTTGACGGCCTTCGCGATCCCGTCCCGGGTGCGGAACTCCACGTGCAGGTCGCGTACTTCGAGCAGCATCCGGCCGTCACCTCAGCTTCGGGTCGAGGGCGTCGCGCACCGCGTCGCCGAGCATGATGAACGCCAGGACAGTGAGGGCCAGGGCGCCCGAGGGCCACAGCAGGGCGTGCGGGGCGTTGCGGATGTAGGGCGAGGCGGCGGAGATGTCGATGCCCCAGGAGACGGTCGGCGGTTTCAGTCCGACGCCGAGGTAGGACAGGGTCGCCTCCAGCGAGATGAACGTGCCGAGCGCGATGGTCGCCACGACGATCACCGGGGCGACCGCGTTCGGCGCGATGTGCCGCAGCAGCAGCCGGGAGTGGGTGGCGCCCAGGGCCCGCGCCGCCTGGACGAAGTCGTTCTGCTTGACGGTGATCACCGAGCCGCGGGCGATCCGGGAGATCTGGGGCCAGCCGAGCAGCACCATGAACCCGATGACCGGCCAGACCGTGTTGCTGGTCACGACGGAGAGGAGGACCAGGCCGCCGAGGACGACCGGGATGGCGAAGAAGATGTCGGTGATCCGGGACAGGACCGAGTCCCCCGCCCCGCCGAAGAACCCGGCCAGACCGCCCAGCACGCTGCCGAGCAGGGCGACGCCGAGGGTGGCCAGCACGCCGACCGTGACGGACGTCCGGGCGCCGTAGACGACGCGTGTGTAGACGTCGCAGCCCTGGCCGTCGAAGCCGAACGGGTGGCCGGGCTGGGAACCCTCCTGGGCCTTGGCGAGGTCGCACTTGAGGGGGCTCAGCCAGGTGATGGAACCGGGCCACAGGGAGATGAAGACCAGGAAGAGGATCACCAGGCCGGAGATGATGAAGACCGGGTTGCGGCGCAGGTCCCGCCAGGCGTCGGACCAGAGGGAACGGGCCTTCTCGGACGGCCCGGTGCCCTGCGGCCCGCCGGGTGTCTTCTCGAGGGTCTCCCCCTCCGCGGTGGCCAGGTCCATCGTGCCGCCCATGCCGGTGTCCGCGATGGCTCCGTCCTCCGGGGTGCGGCCCGCGCCCGGCAGGTGCTCCGGCGGCATCGGCTCAGGCATAGCGGATCCTCGGGTCGAGTACGGCGTACAGCAGGTCGACGAGCAGGTTGGCCAGCAGGAAGACCAGGACGAGGACGGTCACGAAGCCGACGACGGTCTGGGTGTTCTGGCGGAGGATCCCCTGGTAGAGCTGGAAGCCGACGCCGTGGATGTTGAAGATGCGCTCGGTGACGATCGCGCCGCCCATCAGGGCGCCGATGTCGGTGCCGATGAAGGTGATCACCGGGATGAGGGAGTTGCGCAGCAGGTGCCGGGTGACGACCCGGCGGCGCGGCAGCCCCTTGGCGACGGCCGTGCGGACGTAGTCGGACCGCTTGTTCTCCGCGATGGAGGTGCGGGTCAGCCGGGTGACGTACGCCAGGGAGACGGAGGCGAGCACCAGGCCCGGCACGATCAGCTCGCCGAAGGTGGCCTCCGAGGAGACCGACGGTTTGATCCAGCCCCATTCGACGCCGAGCAGCAGCTGGAGCAGCAGGCCGGTGACGAAGGTGGGGACGGAGATCACGACGAGGGTGAGGAGCAGGACCCCGGTGTCGACGGGCCGGCCGCGGCGCAGACCCGTCACCACGCCGAGGGTGATGCCGATGACGATCTCGAAGACGATCGCGACGATCGTCAGCCGGATGGTGACCGGGAAGGCCGTCGCCATCAGCTCGGTGACCGGCTGGCCGTTGAACGCCGTACCGAAGTCTCCGGTGAAGACGTTCCCCATGTAGGTCAGGTACTGCTGCCAGACCGGCTTGTCGAGACCGAACTCCTTCTCCAGCTGGGCGGCGGTGGCCGGGTCGCACTCCCGGTCACCGCACAGGCCCGCGATGGGGTCGCCCATCACGTTCACCATCAGGAAGATCAGCAGCGTGGCACCGATGAACACCGGGATCATCTGGAGCAGACGCCGGATCACGTACCGGCCCATGGCGGGTCAGCTGACCTTGATCTCGTTGTAGACCGGGACCGAGAACGGGTTGAGCTTGACGTTCGAGAGGCGCTCCGCGTAGCCGGCGCTGCCGTTCTGGTACCAGAGCGGGATGGCGGCCATGTTGTCGCGGACGACCTCCTCGGCCTGCTGGAAGATCTGCACGGCCTTGGCGGTGTCGGTCTCGGCGTTGGCCTGGTCGACGAGCTTGTCGAAGTCCTTGTTGGACCACTTGCCGTCGTTGGAGGAGGCGTTCGTGTAGTAGAGCGGCTGGAGGAAGTTCTGGATGAGGGGGTAGTCCATCTGCCACCCCGCCCGGAAGGGTCCGGTCATCTTCCGGTCGCCGATCTGGGTGCGGAAGTCCGCGAACGTGCCGACCGGGTTGCCGACGCAGGCCTTGTCGTTGTCGAGGGCGTTGTTGATCGAGTTGCAGACCGCGTCGACCCACTGTTTGTGCGATCCGGTGTCCGCGTTGTATGTGATCTTGACCTGGCCGCCGGGCAGGCCGCCGCCCTCCTGGATGAGCTTCTTCGCGGCGGCGGGGTCGTACTCGCAGGCGTCCCCGCACAGGCCTTCCTTGAAGCCGCCCTCCTCGCCGAGCACCGGGGAGGTCCAGTCGGAGGCGGGGGTGCGGGTGTTCTGGAAGATCGTCTCGGTGATCTGCTTGCGGTTGATCGCGCGAGAGAGGCCGGTACGCACCTTGTCCGAGCCGGTGGTGTTCCACTTCTTGTCGTAGAAGGGGAAGGCCAGGGTCTGGATGATGCCGGCGGGGGTGTTCAGGTAGCGGTCGCCGAGGTCGTTCTTGACGTTCTTGAGCTGGGCCGCGGGCACGTCGTCGACCAGGTCGAGGTTGCCGGCCAGCAGGTCGGTGTAGGCGGTGTTGTTGTCGGTGTAGACCTTCAGGGTCACGCCGCCGTTCTCCGCCTTGTCGTCACCGGGGTAGCCGTCCCACTTCTTCAGGGCCATCTGGGAGCCCTTGGTGTAGGAGTCGATCGTGTACGGCCCGTTTCCGATCGGTTTCTTCACCCAGTTCGCGTGGTCGGTGAAGAAGGCCTGCGGCAACGGGGCGTAGGCGGGGTAACCCAGGGTGTCGGGGAAGGTGGAGAACTTCTGCTTGAGCTTGACGGTGAAGGTCCTGTCGTTGACGACCTTGAGCCCGGAGAGGACGTCCGTGGTCTGTGAGCCACTGGCGGGGTGGGCCGCGGTGTAGCCGTCGATGTACTCGAAGAAGTAGGCGTTCTTCTGGTTGTTCTTCAGACTCGCCGCGTAGTTCCACGCGGTGACGAAGGATTTCGACGTCACTTTCTCGCCATTGCTGAACGTCCAGCCGTCCTTGACGGTGATCGTGAAGTTCTGGGAGTCCGTGGTCTCGATCTTCTCGGCCAGCATGTCCTCGGCCGCGCCGGTCTCCGGGTTGTACTTCTTCAGGCTGCGGAAGATCATGTCGAGGACCTTGCCGCCCTGCACCTCGTTGGTGTTGGCGGGCTCCAGCGGGTTCTGCGGATCTCCCCAGGAGGAGCTGAGCACCGCGCCGCCGTCACCGCCGCCGCCGTCGCTCCCCCCGCCCCCGCACGCCGTCGCCGCGAGTGCTGCCGCCGCCGCGCATGCGGCCCACTTGGCGTGCGTGGCTCCACGCATGGATGCCTCCTCATTGACCGCGCTTTTACCTGAGCGCTGTGCCGTCAGCACCGAAGCACTGATCCATTACCAGCAAATATCAACTGAAAAGGTGCATTACGCACAGGGGCCGCGCCCAACGGGAGGCCATCGGAGGGCTATTCGGGGGACGGCAGAAGTACACGGGAGGCCGGCAGCAGGATCCTGGCGGGGGGTCGAAAAGGATCTTCTTCGCAGGTCGCAATGGATCTTCGGTGTAGCACGCAACGGATCTTCACCATCCGATGCCGAACCGTTGGATTGTGACCCTGAGATGTACGCATTCCGACACCCCGGCGTCCGAATATCGAACCCCTTGCCCGTTTAGCGTAGTTGGCCCGAATTCAGACACGGAACGATCACGGCGCGCTACACGCGTAGCTACGATATGGTCAAGTCCAGGCAAAGAAAGTAAAGAGAAAACCAAGGGAGGCCAGAATTTATTGACCGTGAACGAATTGCGTTGAAAAAGTCCGGCGTAGCCCGTAGGGAGTGCCCTGCGGAGTCATCAGACCCTCCCGTGGGCCAGGAGCACCATGACCCCCCCAACTCCATCAGCGGCTGCCCCGCTCGAGGTGACCGACGAGAGCGTCGAGAAGTCGCCCGCGCCCTCCACCCACAAGGGCAGCGAAGGCCGCTCTCCCGGACGGCTGGCGTGGAACCGCTTCAAGCGGGACCGCACGGGCGTCATGTCCGCGTGCATCGTGGGCTTCTTCTTCGTGGTCGCCGTCGCCGCTCCGTTGATAGCCAAGCTGTACGGCAAGGACCCATACACCACGTACGCCAGCCAGCGACCCGAGCTGCTGAACCCCTTCGCCTATCCGTCAGGCCCGAACGGCGGCATGAGCTCGGAGTTCTGGTTCGGCATCGAACCCCAGCTGGGGCGCGACGTCTTCACCTTCCTGCTCTACGCGATCCGCAACTCGCTGGGCATCGCGCTCGCCGCCACCGTGCTCACCGTGGTCCTCGGTGTGGTCATCGGCACCACCGCGGGCTACCTCGGCGGCAAGACGGACTATCTCGTCGGCCGGGTCATCGACATCCTGCTGTCGTTCCCGTCCACGCTGTTCTTCATCGCCTTCATGCCGGTCGTGTTCGGGCTCTTCGTCGCTCCCGACGAGGAGATCCCGACCTGGCTGCGGGCCACAGCTCTGATCATCGTCCTCTCCGCCTTCGGCTGGGCGTCCATCGCCCGACTGCTGCGCGGCCAGGTACTGGGCCTGCGGGAACGGGAGTTCGTCGAGGCCGCGAAGGTCACGGGTGCATCACCGGGGCGTATCGTCTTCAAGGAGCTGCTGCCCAACCTGTGGACGCCGATCATCATCCAGACCACGCTGATGCTCCCGGCGTACGTCACCGCTGAGGCGGGTCTCGCCTTCCTCGGAGTCGGCATGATCGACCCGACCCCGGACTGGGGCGTCATGATCGCGCGGGGTGCAAGTTTCTACACCGAGGACCTCACCTTCATGCTCTTCCCGGGCCTGTCCATGGTGATCTTCGTCCTCGCGTTCAACCTGCTCGGCGATTCGGTGCGTGACGCACTCGACCCCAAGTCCAAGCGCTAGCTCCGGACCTCTTCAGGACCACGGCAAGGACGCCGGGGTGCCGGATCTCTCTCATCACTCCCACTTCAAGGCAGGCAGCATGTCCTTCTCGCGCAGAAACTTCCTCATCGCCACCGGCGTTGCCGCGGCGTCGACGTCGGTGCTGAGCGCCTGCAGCAGCGGCGACGAGGGGGGCTCCTCGCAGGACAAGGCCCCCAAGGTCACCGGGGCCAAGACCGTCGAGATCCCGGTCGGCACCAAGGCCGACTCCACCGGTCCGGCCCCCGAGGTGACGGGCGCGGTCAAGGGCGGGACGATCTACTCGCTCCAGCAGTTCGACATGGACCACATGGACCCGGCGCAGATCTACGTCTCCACCGAGGGCGCCATCACCGTGCCGATCATGCGCGGTCTGACCGGCTACAAGCTGGACGCCAAGGGCAACGCCACCCTGGTCGGCGACGCCGCGACCGACGCCGGCACCATGAAGGACGGCGGCAAGACCTGGACCTTCACGCTGAAGGACGGTCTGAAGTGGGAGGACGGCGCCGAGGTCTCCTCGGACGACCTCCGCCACACCTTCGAGCGCCTCTTCGCCACCTTCGTCACCGAGGGTCCGCGCTACGTCCAGGACTTCCTGGTCGGCGGCGACAAGTACAAGGGCCCGTACGAGGGCAAGAGCCTGGACTCCATCGAGGTCGACGGCAAGACCATCACCTTCCGTCTCAAGGAAGCCCGCGCCGACTTCAACTTCACGCTCGCGATGCGTGCTTACTCCCTGGTGCCGAAGAAGCACGACACCAAGGAGAAGTACGACAAGCAGCCGATCTCCTGCGGCCCGTACAAGGTCGAGAGCCGCAACATCGGCAAGTCGATGACCTACGTGCGCAACGAGCACTGGGACCCGAAGACGGACGCGATCCGCAACGCCTACCCGGACAAGTACCTGTTCCAGATGGGCTACGAGCTGGTCGCCTCGACCGACCGCTGGATCGCGGACAAGGGCACCGACCAGTACGCGGTGCCGATCTTCAACGAGGTCGCGCCCGAGCGCATCGCCCAGGTCCTCACCAACGCCGAGCTGAAGAAGCGCGTCCTCACCGCGGTCGACACGGTCACCTACTACTGGCCGATCAACATGACCCGGATCACGGACCTCAAGGTCCGCCAGGCCATCAACCACGCCTGGCCGCACCAGCAGCTCCAGACCATCGGCGGCGGTGCCTACAGCCAGGAGATCGCCACCACGATCTTCGCCCCGGTGACGCCCGGCTACACCAAGTTCGACCTGTACGGCGTGGACAAGAAGCCGGGCGGCGACCCGGCGAAGGCCAAGGCCCTGCTGAAGGAGGCCGGCAAGGTCGGCCAGAAGCTGGTCATCGCCTACCAGCAGTCGGACACCGCGGTGAAGACCGCCGTCGCCATCAAGCAGGCGCTGGAGGCGGCCGGCTTCGAGGTCGTCAACAAGCAGGTCGACAAGTCGACCTTCTACACCCAGATCGGCAAGATCGACAACGACTTCGACCTGTTCGCTGCCGGCTGGAGCCCGGACTGGCCGGGCGGTTACTCGCAGTTCTACCCCTGCTGGAGCGGCAAGAACATCGGCGACGGCCGCAGCAACTACGCCCAGCTGAACGACCCGAGCGTCAACAAGGCCATCGACGCGGCTTCTCAGATCGCGGACCCGAAGGAGGCCAACAAGGCCTGGGGCAACATCGACAAGATGATCATGGAGCTGGCCGCGGTCGTCCCGGACTACCACAAGATCCGTAACTACCTGTACGGCTCCAAGGTCGGCAACGTCATCTGGGACAGCGCCAACACCTGCGTCGCGCTCTCCAAGCTCTACGCCAAGAAGTAAGCGCACGCCCCCTGGGGGTGGCCGTCACCGCGGCCACCCCCTGCGGTCCACCCCCCTCTCCTTACCGCGGCGACGGCGCCCCGTCCGGAAAGTCACGCCTCATGCTCCGCTTCCTTGTCCGCCGAGTCATCGGCGCGCTGGTCATTCTGTTGATCATCAGCGCCATCACCTTCTGGCTCTTCTACGCCGTGCCGCGTGACCCCGCCATGATGTCCTGCGGCAAGAACTGCACGCCTGAGAACCTCGCGCAGATCCGGAAGAACCTGGGCATCGACCACTCCATCCCGGTGCAGTACTGGTACTGGCTGAAGGGCGTCTTCGCCGGTCGCGACTACGCCGGTTACGGGTACTGCGACGCGCCCTGCTTCGGCTACTCCTTCGCCAACAACGTGCCGGTCTTCGACACGATCATGGACCGCCTGCCGACGACCCTCTCGCTCGCCTTCGGCGCGGCCGTCGTCTTCCTGGTCCTCGGCGTCGGCGCGGGCATGCTCGCCGCCCTCAAGCAGGGCCGGTTCCTGGACAAGTTCGCCAGCTCGGCGTCGCTGCTCGGCTCGTCGCTGCAGATCTACTTCGTCGGCTACATCGCGATGTACTACTTCGTCGCGCAGCTGGGATGGCTCGACCAGCCGTCGTGGACGCCCTTCAGCGACGACCCGGTCGCCTGGTTCTCCGGACTGCTGCTGCCCTGGCTGGTCCTGGCGATCATCTTCACCGCCAACTACACCCGTATGACCCGCTCGCAGCTCGTGGAGCAGCTGAGCGAGGACTACGTCCGTACCGCCCGCGCCAAGGGCCTGTCCCGGTCGAACGTGTTCTTCCGGTTCGCCTGGCGCGGCGCCATGGGACCCATCGTCACGGTGTTCGGCATCGACCTCGGCACGCTGATCGGCGGCGCCATCATCACCGAGCAGACCTTCAGCCTCCCGGGCATCGGCCGGCTCGCGGTGAAGTCCGTTGACCAGAGCGACCTGCCGATGCTGCTCGGCGTGACCCTCCTGGCGGCCGGTGCGATCGTGTTCTTCAACATCATCGTCGATGCCGTCTACGCTCTCATCGACCCGCGGATCCGGCTCGCCTGACCTCCGCCAAACCCCCTACCTCTCGCATCACCCCCCAGGAGCGTCCCCGTGACGAGCACCGATCAGCAGCCCTTCCTGTCCGTCAGGGACCTGAAAGTCCATTTCTCCACCGAGGACGGCATCGTCAAGGCCGTCGACGGGCTCTCCTTCGACCTGTTGAAGGGCAAGACGCTCGGCATCGTGGGCGAGTCGGGCTCAGGCAAGTCGGTCACCAACCTGGCGATCCTGGGTCTGCACGACCGCGACCGCACGGCGATCGAGGGCGAGATCCTGCTGGACGGCAAGGAGCTGCTGACCGCCACCGAGAAGCAGCTGGAGCGGCTGCGCGGCAACAAGATGTCGATGATCTTCCAGGACGCGCTGGCCTCGCTGTCGCCGTACCACACGATCGGCAAGCAGATCGGTGAGACGTACCGCAAGCACACCGGCGCCTCCAAGAGCCAGTCGCGTACCCGGGCCATCGAGATGCTGAGGCGGGTGGGCATCCCCCAGCCGGAGGTCCGGGTGGACGACTACCCGCACCAGTTCTCCGGCGGTATGCGCCAGCGCGCGATGATCGCCATGGCGCTGGTGTGCGACCCGGAGCTGCTGATCGCCGACGAGCCGACCACGGCTCTCGACGTGACCGTGCAGGCGCAGATCATGGACCTGCTCAAGGACCTCCAGCAGGAGTTCGGCACCTCGATCGTCTTCATCACGCACGACCTGGGCGTCATCGCCGACATCGCCGACGACGTCCTGGTGATGTACGGCGGCCGGTGCGTGGAGCGAGGTACCAAGAGGGAGGTGCTGCAAAGCCCGCAGCACCCCTACACGCTGGGCCTGCTGAGCTCGATGCCGAACCTGGAACACCCGGTGGACATCCCGCTCAACCCGATCCCCGGTTCGCCGCCCTCGCTGCTGAACCCGCCCACGGGCTGCCGCTTCCACCCCCGGTGCACCTTCGCCGAGAAGGTCGAAGGGGGCCTGTGCTCCAAGGAGCAGCCGCCGCTGGAGGTCACGAACGGCCGGGGTTCCGCCTGCCACCTGACCGCCGACCAGCGCGCCGAGTTCTTCACGGACCTCGCCGGCAGCGCCGCGAACTGACGTACAAGAGACGGGATTTCACCACCATGAGCAGCACCACTCCCCTCCTGGACGTCTCCGGGCTCACCAAGCACTTCCCGATCAAGGGCGGCTTCCCGATCCGGCGTACGGTCGGTGCCGTGCAGGCCGTCGACGGGCTGGACTTCCAGGTCGCCGAGGGCGAGAGCCTGGGCCTGGTCGGCGAATCCGGCTGCGGCAAGTCGACGACGGGCCGGCTGATCACCCGGCTCCTGGAGCCGACCGGCGGCCGGATCTCCTACCGCGGCGAGGACATCACGCACGCGGGCCGCAAGCAGCTGGCCCCGATCCGCTCCGAGATCCAGATGATCTTCCAGGACCCGTACGCGTCGCTGAACCCGCGCCAGACGGTCGGAAAGATCATCTCCGGGCCGATGGAGATCAACGACATCCACCCGGCCGGCGGGCGCGAGGCGCGCGTGCGCGAGCTGCTGGAGATCGTCGGTCTCAACCCCGAGCACTACAACCGCTTCCCCCACGAGTTCTCCGGCGGCCAGCGCCAGCGCATCGGTGTCGCACGGGCGTTGGCGCTCGAGCCGAAGCTGATCGTGGCCGACGAGCCGGTCTCGGCCCTCGACGTGTCGATCCAGGCACAGGTCGTCAACCTGCTCCAGAAGGTCCAGCGGGACCTGGGCATCGCGTTCGTCTTCATCGCCCACGACCTGGCCGTCGTACGGCACTTCTCGCAGCGCGTGGCCGTCATGTACCTCGGCCGGATCGTCGAGATCGCCGACCGCGACGACCTGTACGGCAACCCGCGCCACCCCTACACCCGGGCGCTGCTGTCCGCCGTGCCCGAGGCCACCGTGCAGGACGAGGGAGTCGCGGGCCGTGAGCGCATCCGCCTCGTCGGTGACGTGCCCTCGCCCATCAACCCGCCCTCCGGCTGCCGCTTCCGCACCCGCTGCTGGAAGGCGACGGAGAAGTGCGCGAGCGAGGCGCCGCCGCTGGTGCAGGTCGAGGGCAACAAGCCCGGCCACCTGACGGCGTGCCACTATCCCGAGACGACGGACGTCCCGGCCACCGTGCCGGCTCCCCGTCTCGCCAAGGACCCCGAGGCGGCGGCCTGACACACCCCTTTCCGTCAGCCGCCCCCTTTCGGAGCGGACTTTCTCGGCCCATTGACCCGAGCCCATGAACGTCCGGTCCAGGGGACGAAGGCCCGCGCTCACCCAGCGCGGGCCTTCACCGTTTCCTGGCCCTGGCCTGGCTGGGCCCGCCCAGGGGCGCGGGGAACTGCGCGACCAGCCACGACGAACCGGCACCCGCCGACGCACCGCACCCCGCCCGCACACCCGCCGCGCCCCCGCCCAGCCGGCGGCAGCCATCCCGTGCAGCATCCATGCGCCAGCCGAACACCTCGCGCGCACAGTGGTGACTCGAGTGGTTCGAGGTACGGGGGGTACATGGAAATTCAGCTGCTGGGCTGCGTCGAGGCACGGGCCCGCTCCGGCGACAAGCTGCCGCTTCCGCACGGCACCAAACTGCTGCTGGCGGCACTGGCCTGGACCCCCGGCGCGTTCGTCGCCGACGAGACGCTGATCGAGCGGGTGTGGCAGGAGCGCCGGCCCCAGCACCCGCGCGACGCCCTGTACATCCAGGCCACCCGGCTGCGGAAGGCGCTGCGGGCCGACGGCCGGCTGACCGAGGGCTTCGAGCTGATCCGCAAGCGCGGCGGATACGTCCTCGCGATCGACGAGCACCGCGTCGACACCGCGCGGTTCCGCGCCCTGGTCCGGCAGGCGCAGCAGGAGGCCCGCGCCGGCGGCACCGAGACGGCGCTCGGCCTCTACGCGCGGGCCCTCGAGCTGTGGCGGGGCGAGCCGCTGTCCGACGTGCGCACGGCCTGGGCGGAGTCGACGCGGGTGACGTTGCGGCGTGAGCACCGGGAGGCGCTGGTCGGCAGCACCGAGCTGTACCTGCGCGTGGGACGGCACGAGGAGTGCCTGCCGCAGCTGCACTGGCTGGCCGAGATGCACCCCTTCGACGAGAAGGTCACGGGCCTGCTGATGCTGGCCCTGCACCGCGGGGGACGCCAGGCGGACGCGCTGGACTGCTTCCAGCTGCTGCGCCTGCGGATGGTCGACCTGCTGGGCTGCGAACCTGGCCAGGAGCTGCGGTCCCTGCACGAACGGATCCTCGCCCGCGACCCGCGGCTGCGGCTCGGCAGCGCGTACGCCACGTCCGTCTGAACCGGCTCAGCCGTCGAAGTGCTCGGTCAGGTAGAGGGTGAGGCGGGACTCGGCGTCCGAAGGGAGTTCACGGTGACGGTGGTGGGGCGCCGGGCGGGACGGGGCGGGCGCCCCGGGGGGATGCCGGACGCCCAGCGTCGCGTACAGGGCGGTCGCCTCCGTCCTGGCCTCGTGCGCCCGGCCGGTGTCACCGTGCGCCTCGTGGGCGCGGGCGAGGGCCTCCGTGGCACGGGCGTGCAGGAGGCGCTGGCCGGAGTCCCGGGCGAGGGCTGCGGCCAGGGTCGCCGCGTCACGGGCCCGGGTAGGAGCGGCGTCGGTGTCGGTGCCGGTGCTGGTGCCGGCATCGGTGCCCGTTCCGGTGTCGGTGCCGGCATCGGTGCCCGTTCCGGTGCTGGTGTCGGCGTGGGTGCCGGCATCGGCGTGGGTGCTGGTGTCGGCGTGGGTGCTGGTGCCGGCGTCGAGGAGCGTCAGGGCGGTGGTGAGGTGGACGCGCGGGAGCGTGAGGGGGTTGCCGTCGGACGCGAGGCGTTCGGCGCGCTCCAGATGGTCCAGGGCGTCGGCCGGGCGGCCCTGGGTGCGGGCCAGGTCGGCGCGGGCCAGCAGGACCTCGACGAGGCCCGCCCGGTGTCCGGTGCGCTCGGCGATCTCGAAGGCGGCGTCGAGGTGTTCGGCCGTCTCCTCGGCGCGGCCCGCGCGCAGCTTCACCGAGGCGACCCCGACCAGGCTGTCGACCTGGCAGTTGCGGTTCTCCACCCGCCGGGAGACGGCGAGGGCGTCCTCGTAGGCGAGCAGCGCCCGGTCGTCCCGGCCGGCGTCGGCCCTGACCCGGCCGAGCGCCTCCAGGGCCACGGCCTCCGTGTAAGTGGACCCGGAGTCGCGGGAGACCAGGAAGCAGGAGCGCAGCGCCGCCGTCGCCTCGTCGAACCGGGCCTGCTTCTGCAGCACCAGGGCGAGGTTGACGAGGGCCATCGCACGGTTGTGGTGGACCGTGTCGCCGATCAGGTCGAGGGCGGCGCACGCCGCCTCCTCGGCCGCGCCCAGACGCCCCAGGGCGAGGTTCAGGGACGCCGTGTTGATCAGCATGATCTCCACGTTCTTGACGTTGTCCAGGGTGCGGTAGAGGGCGAGGGCACGGTCGTAGCAGGGCAGCGCGCGGCGCAGTTCGCCCAGCAGCTTGAGGGTGACGCCCTTGCCCTGGAGGCTGCCGGCCTCGCCGTACGTCCAGCCGGCCCGGCGGGCCAGTCGCTCCGCCTCCTCGTACTCCGTCAGGGCGCCCCGCAGGTCCCCGTCGCGCCAGCGGGCGCTGCCCAGGGACAGGCTCATGGAGGCCTGGCCGACCTCGTCCCCGCCGCGCGCGGCCACCTCCCGGGCGAGGGTGGCCAGCCGCATCCAGTCGGAGAGCGGCCTGCGGTGGTGGAAGAGGTCCTGGAGCGCGTCCACCAGCCACCACACGTACGGCGCGGGACCGTGCTCGGCGGCGTGGCCGATCGCGGCCGCGATGTCGTCCCACTCGCCGTCGAACCAGGCGTACGCCTCCTCGGCGCCGTCGAACTCCCGCGGCAGGGAGCCCTCGACGGCGGGCGGACGGGTGCGCATGACGTACAGGCCGGCCGTGGCGGCCGCGTTGACCACACTCTGCAGGTAGTGGTCGAGGACGCGGGTGACGGCGGCGGCCCGCTCCTCGGGGGAGTCCTCGGCGGCCGTCCGGTCACGGGCGTACTCGTGCACGAGGTCGTGCCAGGCCGGACGGCCGTGCTCGACGTCGCGCAGCAGATGGACCCGCTGGGCCAGCCGCAGCAGGTCGGCCAGGCGATGTTCGTCGGTCCCGGCGGCCGCGGCGGCCGCCGGGACCGACCGGCCGGTGCCCGGCAGCGCGCCCAGCGCGCGGAAGGCCCGCCGGGCCTCGTCCGGCAGCGCACCGTACGACAGGTCGAGCGCGGCCCGTACGGCGACGGACTCCTCGCCCTCGACGTGCAGCCTGGCCAGTCGCCCCCGGTCCGCGAGGTCGCGGACGTAGGCCCGGATACTGCCTGGCCGGTCGCCGATCCAGGAGCCCGCGACGCACAGGGCGAGCGGCAGGTGGTCGCAGAGTTCGACGAGCCGCGCCGCGGCCTCCGGATCGGCGGCGACGGCCTCCGCGCCGACCGCGCCGCTGATCAGCTCCAGTGCGGCGGCGCTGTCCAGGACGTCGCAGGACACCCGGTAGGCGCCGTCCAGGGTGACCAGGCCGCTGAGCTTGTCGCGGCTCGTCACCAGCGTCAGCGAGCCCGTCGAGGCGGGCAGCAGCCGCCGTACGTACGACGCGTCCGCCACGTCGTCGAGGACGACCAGCACCCTGCGGTCCGCGAGCAGCGTCCGGTACAGCGCGGTCTGCGCCTCGGCGCCCAGCGGGATGTCGCGCGGGGCGCAGCCCAGGCCCTGGAGGAGCAGCGGCAGGGCCTCGCCGGGGGTCATCGGCTCGGCGTTGTCGAAGCCCCGCATGTCGAGGAAGAGCTGGCCGTCGGGGAAGCGGTCGGCGACCCGGTGGGCCCAGTTCAGCGCCAGCGCGCTCTTGCCGACGCCCGCCGGTCCCACGATCAGGGCGAGCGGTTCCGAGGTGCGCAGACAGGAGTCGAGGCGGTCGAGTTCACCGTCGCGGCCGACGAAACGGCGTGGGGTGGGCGGGAGTTGGCGCGGCACGGGGCGCTCGGACACCGGGGCGGACCGCTCGGGCGGGGCGCCGGCGGACAGAGCGCCGCCCCGCAGCAGCCGCTGGTGCAGGTCCCTGAGGTCGGCCGAGGGCTCCATGCCGAGTTCGTCGACCATGCGCCGGCGCAGCACGGTGTACAGCTCCAGGGCCTCGGCGCTGCGGCCGTCCTGGTGCAGGGCGCGCATCAGCAGGCCGTGCGGGCGTTCGCGCAGCGGGTGGGCGGCGGTCAGCCGGAGGAGTTCGGCGATGGCCTCGCGGTGCCGGCCGGTCTCGATGCCCGCCTCGGCCACGCCCTCGCGGGCCACGAGGTGCAGTTCGGCGAGGCGTTGGCGCTCGGCCTCGCGCACCGCGACCTCCGACAGGTCGGCCAGCGGCTCGTCCCGCCACAGCGCGAGGGCCTGTTCACCGCTGCGCCGGGCCGCTCGCCAGTCGCCGTCGGCCGCGGCCCGCGAGGCGTCCCTGATGAGGTTCTCGAAGGCAAGCAGGTCGAGTTCGTCCGGGCCCGCGTGGATGACGTAGCCGGGCCGACGGGTGGTCAGTAGCTCCGTCCCCGCCGGGCCGAGAGCGCGCCGCACCTCCGCGACGAGGGCCCGCACCCGGGCCGCGCCCGCGCCGGGCGGCCGGTCGTCCCACAGGCACTGAATCAGCCGGTCGACGGAGACGACATGGTTGGCGTGCAGCAGGAGCACGGCGCACAGCGCGCGTTGCCGGCCGGTGAGTACGACGGCCCGTCCGTCGATCTCGACGTCCAGCGGTCCGAGCAGGCGGAACCGGGGCCGTGGGGTGAGCATTCACAGAACGTAGTCCAGGGGCGACTGCCGGGCAACGCCGACCTTCACGATCGGGAACCGGCGGGTTCCCGGACGTCGGGATCCGGCCAATCCCAGGGGCCGGGGCCGGGGCGGCGGCCGGGTGCCGTACGAGGCGGGGCGGCGAGGCCCGGGCGGGGCGGGCGCCGCGTGTCCCCCGTCGGTCGCCCGCCCCGGACAAGAGTCTCGCCGAGCCGTCTTTCCGGACCCTTTCGGTGATCTTTCACAGGTCTTTCGCCGGTCACTCACCCCGTCCCGACCAGCGGAAACCTCCTCGACACGGGGGGAGAGACGCGCGGCTTGGCCCTAGACGCCGGTGCGGCCGTCGATCAGTTCGCGCAGGATGTCGAGGTGGCCGTTGTGCCGGGCCGTCTCCTCGATCAGGTGCAGCAGGATCCAGCGCAGGTCCACATGACGGCCGTCGCCCGCCGCCCGCCGCGCCTTGCTGTCGAGGTCGTGCTCGGCGACCAGCTCGCGGTGCCGCTCGGCGTGTTCGGCGTACTCGTCGAGCACCTGCGCGAGCGGGAGGTCGACGGCGATGCGCATCTCGCGGTCGGGGTCCTCGTCGGTCCACGGCCCCTCGTCCTCCTCGCCGAGGAACACGACCCGGAACCAGTAGTACTCGACCCAGCGCAGATGGTTGACCAGGCCGCTCGGGGTCATCAGCGGCGAACCCGGCAGGGGCGCCCTGCGGGCGTCCTCGGCGGAGAGGTCCTCGCACTTGGCGCGGGCGGTGTCGCGGGCGTAGTCGAGGAAGGTGGTGAGCTGGGTGCGTTCGTCCCACGCGGAAGGCATGTCGTCTGTTCTCGTCATCACGCCGAGCATGTCCGGCCCCCGGCCCGCCTGTCGAGGGAATTCGGATGTTCTGGATCTTGTCCTGTGCCGCGCCGGGGTGTGGCACACTGCCGCGGTGGTCGATCATTCGTTCGCTGATCTGACACTCGCCGCGCTGTACGACAGCATCAATCCGTGGGGGCCGGACGACGACTTCTATCTGAACCTGGTGAGATCCGCCGACGCGGTGCTCGACGTCGGCTGCGGCACGGGCAGGCTCCTCGCGCGGGCCGCGTCGGACGGCCATCCGGGGCGGCTCACGGGCCTCGACCCGGCGGCCGCGATGCTCGTACAGGCCCGGCGCCGGGCGCCCGGCGTGGAGTGGTTGCTGGGTGACCTCGGCACCCGTATGTGGCAGGGCGACTTCGACCTCGTGATCATGACGGGCCATGCCTTCCAGGTGTTTCTCGGCGACGAGGAACTGCGCGGCGCGCTGCGGGCCGTACGGTCGGCCCTGAGCGACGGAGGGCGGTTCGTGTTCGAGACCCGCAACCCGGCCGTGCGGACCTGGGAGAGCTGGACCCCGGACCGCGTGCGTGAGGTCACGGACGCGGAAGGCCGGGTCGTACGGGTCTGGCACGAGGTGGCGGACGAACCGTCCGGTGACCGGGTCACGTTCACGGAGACCTTCGACTCCCCCGGCTGGCCCCGGCGCCACACCGGCCGCGCCACCCTCCGCTTCCTCACCCCGGGGAACCTGACCGGTTTCCTGGCGGAGGCGGGGCTGCGGGTGGAGGAGCAGTACGGGGACTGGGACCGGGGACCCCTGACCCGGACTAGCCCGGAGATCATCACGGTGGCGACCCCGGCGGCCACCGCGAGGTGACGCCGAGCGGGAGCCTGGGGCCCGCAGGGCCCACCAGGGGCGCGGGGAACCGCGCGACCGGCCCACCACGAACCCGCACCCGCCACCAGACGCCGGAACACCCACCCAAGGGGCGCGGGGGAACTGCGGGACCAGCCAAGACGAACCCGGACCCGCACCCGCCGGGACGGCATCTCAGCCGCGTCCCTCCTCCAGCGCCGCCAGCGCCGGGTCCAGCACGATGTCCTCCTCGCGCGCCTCGATCGTCGGCTCCTCCGGGAAGTGGCAGGCCGTCAGATGGCCTTCGTGGTTCCCGGAGATCCGGATCAGCGGCGGCTCCTCGGCCGCGCACTTGTCCTGCGCCTTCCAGCACCGGGTCCGGAACCGGCAGCCCGAGGGCGGGGCGATGGGCGACGGCACGTCCCCGGCCAGCCGGATCCGCTCCCGGGCGGCGCTCTCCCCGCCGGCGACGTTCACCTCGGGGACCGCGGAGAGCAGCGCGTGGGTGTACGGGTGCCGGGGCCGCGTGTAGATGGAGTCGCGGTCGCCGACCTCGATGATCTTCCCGAGGTACATGACGGCCACGCGCTGCGAGAAGTGCCGTACGACGGCCAGGTCGTGGGCGATGAACAGGAACGCGATGCCGAGCTCCTGGCGGACCTGCTGGAGCAGGTTCACCACCTGCGCCTGGATCGACACGTCGAGGGCCGAGACCGGCTCGTCGGCCACGATCAGCTTCGGCTCGAGCGCCAACGCCCGTGCGACACCGATCCGTTGCCGCTGGCCGCCGGAGAACTCGTGCGGGAAGCGGTTGTAGTGCTCGGGGTTGAGACCGACGATCTCCAGCAGCTCGCGCACGCGCGCCTCGCGGCCGCCCGCGGGCTCGATCCCGTTGACCTCCATCGGACCGGAGATGATCTTGCCCACGGTCTGCCGGGGGTTGAGGGAGGAGTAGGGGTCCTGGAAGATCATCTGGATCTCGGACCGGATCGGCGCCAGTTGCCGGCGCGAGGCGTGCGAGATGTCCTGCCCGCGGTACGTGATCGTCCCGGCCGTGGGCTCCAGGAGCCGGGTGATCAGCCGTCCCGTCGTGGACTTGCCGCACCCCGACTCCCCCACCAGACCGAAGCTCTCGCCGGCCCGCACGCTCAGGTCGATGCCGTCCACGGCCTGCACCTGACCGACCGTACGCCGGATCGGGAAGCCGCCCTTGACCGGGAAGTGCTTGGTGAGCCCCGCCACGACGAGCAGCTGCTCCCCGTCGCCGCCGGCGTCCGCCTCGCGCGGGGCGGGGAGAACGAGTTCCTCTTTCTTCACGTGCTCCTCCTGGCCTTCTTCACGTGCTTGCTCCTCAGGTCCTGCCCCTACCCCAGTCGGGGCTTGATCTCTTCCTCGAAGACGGTCCGCTTCTGCTCCGCCGTGAGGTGACAGGCGGAGGCGCGGTCCGGGGCCAGCGGGGGACGTTCGGTGACACAGCGGTTGCCGCCCACCCGGTCCCGGAAGGTGCAGCGGGGGTGGAAGCGGCAGCCGGAGGGCGGGGTCAGCAGCGACGGCGGGGCGCCCGGAATGGGGGCGAGCGGAGTGCCCAGGTCCGAGTCGAGCCGCGGCATGGAGTTCAACAGACCCCAGGTGTAAGGGTGTTGCGGTGCGCGCAGCACCTGCTCGGTCGTCCCGCGCTCGACCGCGCCGCCCGCGTACATCACCATGATGTCGTCGGCCATGTCGGCGATGACACCGAGGTCGTGCGTGATGAAGATGATCGCGGTGCCGAACTCCCGCTGGAGGTCCTTCAGCAGGTCGAGGATCTGTGCCTGGACGGTGACGTCGAGCGCCGTGGTCGGCTCGTCGGCGATCAGCAGGTCGGGGTCGCAGACCAGCGCCATCGCGATCATCGCGCGCTGCCGCATCCCGCCGGAGAACTGATGGGGGTAGTCCTTCGCCCGTTCCCGGGGGTTGGGGATGCCGACCTTGCCGAGCATCTCCACCGTGCGCTCCCAGGCGGCCTTCTTCGAGGCGCCCCGGTGCTTCATGTACGGCTCGGCGATCTGCCGGCCGACGGTGTAGTACGGGGAGAGCGCGGTGAGCGGGTCCTGGAAGATCATCGCGACCTTGTTGCCGCGCAGTTTCTCCAGTTCCGACTCCCGGGCCGTGGTCAGCTCCCGGCCCTCCAGCAGGATCTCGCCCTCGACGGTGGTGAACATCGGGTTGTGCAGCCCGAGGATGGTCAGGTTGGTGACGGACTTCCCGGATCCGGACTCGCCGACGATGCCGAGGGTGCGGCCGCGTTCGAGGTCGAAGGAGAGCCCGTCGACGGCCCGGACGGATCCGTCCTCGGTGCTGAAACTGACGTGCAGGTCCCGCACCGAGAGGAACGCGCCCGCGCCGGCCGGGACGGGCGCCCCGGCCTCCTTGGTCACAGTGGTCACGAAAAAGCTCCTGACGACGGTACGGGAAACGGCTAGGACAGCCGTACGCGCGGGTCGATGAAGGCGTAGCAGGCGTCGACGACGATGTTGCAGAGCAGGATCACGGCGGCGGCGAAGAGCATCACTCCCAACAGCAGCGGAAGGTCGCTGAACTGCACCGATTCGACCGCGAGATGCCCGAGGCCGGGCAGTCCGAAGGTGTACTCGGTGATGATCGCGCCGCCGAGCATCGAGGAGAGGTCGATGCCGAGGATGGTGACGATCGGGATGAGGGAGCCGCGCCAGGCGTACCGGAAGAAGACGTACCGCCGGCTCATCCCCTTGGCGCGGGCGGTGCGGATGTGTTCCTCCTGGAGCTGTTCGATCATCGACGAGCGCGCCATACGGGTGTACTGCGCGGCGAAGATCGTGGACAGCACGACCCAGGGGATCATCAGCCCGGTGAACCAGGCGACGGGATCCTTGGTGAGCTCGGTGTACCGGGGCTCGTCGAAGATATGGGTCTGGTACACCAGCACGGCGAGGGCGAGCGGGCCCAGGAAGTAGATCTGCATCGAACTGAGCACCATGGAGCCCGCGGTGAACGACTTGTCGATGAGCGTGCCGCGCCGCCAGGCGGCCAGCATTCCGGTGCCGAGTCCGACGAACAGGAAGACGACGGTGGCGCCGAGCGCGAGCGAGACGGTGAGCGGCAGCCGGTCCATCAGGGTCGACCAGACCTGCTCGTTGGTGTGGTACGAGTAGCCGAAACAGGGGGCGGGGCAGGGCCCCTGGGCGAAGTCGTCCCGGCCCGCGAGAAGCCCTTGCAGGAAGATCCAGAACTGCTCGGGGATCGACTTGTCGATGCCGAGCGTGCGATGGATGTTCGCCAGCGCGTCGGGCGTGCACGTCTTGCCGCACATCAGCAGCGCCGGGTCACGGGGCATGCCGAAGAACAGCAGGAAGGCGACGACGGTCAGCAGGACCAGGATCACCAGCGAGCCGAGGGTCCGGCGAAGGAGGAAGCGCAGCATCTCAGTGGCAGCTTTCGGGCTCGTGAGGCCGGCTCGTGGAGCCGGCTCAAAGGGCCGTGCGGGCCGGTGCGCCCCGTCCGGAAGCGGGACGGGGCGCACCGGGCGCCGCGCTCGGGAAGGGGTTACTTCACAAACAGCCTGCGCGGGTCGATGCCGCCGATGACGTCGTCGTACACGAGGCCGCCGATCTTCGAACCGGCGATCTGGGTCTGCTTGTAGTACGCCGTCGGGATGTTGGAGACGACGTCCTTCACGATGTACTCGTTGATCTTGTTCCAGGCCTCCGCGGCCTTGACCGGGTCGGTGATGGTGCTCGCCTTGTCGATGTCGGCGTTCACCTTCGGGTCGTTGATGTGCGAGTAGTTCGCGGCGCCGTCCTGGATCTGGCGTCCGTCGTAGAGCGGCGGGATGACGGTCGAGGAGCTCGGCCAGTCGGCGCCCCAGGCGGTGTGGTAGATGTCGAAGTTGTTCTTGACCTTGCCGACCTGGTCGTAGTACGTCTCGGCCGGGATCTCCTGGCGCTGGACGTCGAAGCCGGCCTTCTCCAGACCCGCGGCCATGGCGGTGGAGTACTGCTGGCCCTCGGGGGTGTTGATGTAGCCGAAGGTCAGCTTCAGGCCCACCTTGCCGGCCTTCTCCAGGAGTTCCTTGGCCTTGACCGGGTCACCGGCCGGCTTCTTCTTCTTGCCGAACGGGTCGAAGTTCGGGTTGTAGCCGGAGACGGTCGGGCTGATCAGACCGCCGGCGACCTCGCGGGCCGCGGTGCCGCCGTAGGCGCGCACGAACGGGGTGATCGGCAGGGCGTAGGCGATGGCCTCGCGGACCGTCTTGTCCTGCATCTCCTTCTGGGTCAGGTTGATGTCCATCTGACCCACGTACGGCTGGTAGCCGGCGACCGTGCGGGACTTCAGCGTCGCGTCGGCGAGGACCTTGGACAGGTTGCCCGCGTCGACCTCGTTGTTGAAGCTGACCGCGGTGGCGTTGGCCCCGGAGTCGTCGAGGATCGCCTTGGTGGAGTCCTCGTACTGCTTGTTGAACGCGAAGGTGAACCGGTCGATGTACTGGTGCCGGATCGGGTCGGTCTTCGGGTCCCATTCGGTGTTCTTCACCAGGACCATCGACTTGCCGGACTTGAAGTCCTGGATCTTGTACGGGCCCGAGGTCATCGGGGCCTTGTCGTACTTCTCCTTGGTGTCCTTCGCCTTCGAGACGAGCGAGTAGCCGGCCATGGCCAGCGCGTACGGCAGGTCCGGCTTGGCCTTCTTGAACTTGAAGACGACCGTCTTCGCGTCCGGCGTCTCCAGGACGGTGTCCGGCAGGTGCTTGCCGCCGTACGGGCCGCCCTTCAGCAGGTCGCGGTACCCGGTGCCCGGCGTGTCGGCGAGCCACTGCTGGATGAAGGTGGGGCCGTTGGCGACGAACGGCGCGAACAGCCGCTCGAAGGTGTGCCGTACGTCGGTGGCGGTGATCGCGGAGCCGTCGGCCCACTTGACCCCGTCCTTCAGCGTGTACTTCCAGGTCTTGCCGCCGTCGGTGGTGGTGCCGCTGTCGGTGGCCAGGTCGCCGACGACCTCGTGCTTCTTGCCGTCCTCGCCGGTCGCCTTGTAGCCGGTCAGACCGCGGTGGATGAGCTGCGACAGCGCCATCTCGTCGGAGACGTAGATCTGCCCGGGGTCGAGGTGCGCGTAGCTGTCTCTCTGGAGAACGGTGACCGCGCCTCCGGGTTTGGCGCCGGGGACCTCGGCGGCCGGGCCGGTCGAGGCCTTCGCGTCGCCGAAGTCGATGGAGGACTGCTGCCGTTGGGCGTTCTCCTTGTCGTCCTTGTTGCTGCCTTCCTTGCTGCCGCCCTCGCTGCAACCGGAGAGCACGAGCGCTCCGGCGGCGACCAGCGAGAGCGCGGCGTACGCGCGGCGTCCACCCTTACCCATCACTCGTTTCCCACCCATCTCTTTGAGTCCAGCAGTCTGTGAATCCAGAAGACGTGATGTGCGGATCAGCGCGCCGTCTTGGGGTCGAAGGCGTCCCTGACCGAGTCCCCGAGCAGGTTGAACGCCACGATGAAGATGATCATCGAGACGCCGGGGAAGAACATGTAGGTGATGTCGTTCTGCATCACGAGTTCGGTCGCCGCCTTGGAGAACATCTGGCCCCAGTCCGGCGTCGGTTCGACCAGTCCCACGCCGAGGAAGGACAGACCGGCCTCGGCGGTCACGAAGTTCGGCAGCATGTAGGTGGCCTGCACCAGGATCGGCGTGACCACGTTGGGCAGGATCTCCTTGCGGATGATCCGCCCCGGTGGCGCCCCGCTCACCTTGGCGGCCTCGATGAACTCCCGTTCCCGCAGGGCGAGGCTGGTGCCGCGCAGGATGCGGCCGAGGCTCATCCAGCCGAGGAACCACTGCACCGAGATCAGGGCGACGACCCGGACGTAGACGGGCGTCTCGTCGCGCGGGCTGACGAACAGGGAGACCACGACCGGCATGCTCGCGATGAAGAACAGCTGGGCCGGGATGGCCAGCAGGAAGTCGATCACCCGGCTGATCAGGAAGTCCGTCCTGCCGCCGAGATAGCCGGCCGCGACCCCGAGGACGATGCCGGTCAGCACGGTGGCGAGGGTGACCGCGAGGGAGATGCCCAGGGAGTTGCGGATGCCGTAGAGCAGCTTGGTGAAGACGTCGTAGCCGTTGCCCGGTTCCAGGCCGAACCAGAACTCGCCGCTGATGCCTCCGTTGGGCTGCACCGGCACACCCGCGCTGTCGAACAACTCCGGCCGTTCGTCCGCGTACACGGTGTACGGGTTGTTGCCGTAGAGCTTCGCGATCAGCGGGGCGAGCAGGCCGACCAGGAAGAAGAACAGCACGACATAGGCGGAGATCACGCCCGTGCGGTCCCGCTTGAAGCGGAGCCACATGAGCTGACCGGGAGACCGGCCCACGGGCACCTTGGCCTCGGGCGCCGCCGCCGGTTCCTGGTCGCCGTCGACCACGACCGACGTACCGCCGCCCTCGATGTCGGTAGGACTTGTCACAGTTCGCCCATTTCACTTCACGGGTGTGGGTGTGCCGAGCCGGCGACGGACGTGGGCTGCTGCCGCGTCATCGCCGATCGGTGCATGAAGGGACGCCGGAGCGCGCCGTACGGACGGCTCGCAAGAAGCCGCAGTCGGACGCGCGTAGCCGAACGGCCGCGGTGGGCGGCCGGAGATCAGGTCAGTGACAGTCGCCGCGGGCGAAGGCGGACAGACCGGTGATGGACCGCATGGGCCGGTTGACTGGCATGGGGATCCTCCTTGTGACTCCACGTGTTCACCGACAGGAGGGGGCGTTCGTCCGACCTCCGACACCCCTGACGGAGGGTCAGACACCCCCTGGTGCTCGCGAGTCGGCGCTGTCCCCACAGCGCGAGACCCATTGACCCGAGCGTTACGCGGCTAACTATCTGGCATGCGCCATGTGCCGACCACCGTCTTTAAATCTCAATTCAGTCACAGCTGACGCCTAGATCTTCCAAAATCCGGACAAAGTCTCTGGCGCGAGAAGGGCGCGAAACGGACTTGTTACATGGGTATCGGGCGAGGATCACCGCATTTCGGACAGCGGTCACCGCGAGGGCCCCGAAAAACGGGTTGCAGAAAGCCCGGGTGCCCCCACGATGGGGACACCCGGGCTTCCGAGTGTGCTGCGGCGGTGAACTACCCGCGGATCAGCCGTGCTTGGCGCGGCTCGCGGTGCGGGCGCGGTCACGCTGGTCGAGCACGACCTTGCGGATGCGAACCGCCTCCGGGGTCACCTCGACGCACTCGTCGTCACGGCAGAACTCCAGCGACTGCTCGAGCGACAGCTTGCGCGGCGGCACGATCGCCTCGAACGAGTCGGCCGCGGCGGAGCGCATGTTGGTGAGCTTCTTCTCCTTGGTGATGTTCACGTCCATGTCGTCGGCGCGAGAGTTCTCGCCGACGATCATGCCCTCGTACACCTCGGTGCCGGGGTCGGTGAACAGCACACCGCGCTCCTGGAGGTTCGTCATCGCAAAGGCGGTGACGGCGCCCGCGCGGTCGGCGACCAGCGAACCGTTGTTACGGGTCGTCAGCGGGCCGAACCACGGCTCGTGGCCCTCGTGGATGGAGTGGGCGATGCCCGTGCCGCGGGTGCCGGTCAGGAACTCGGTCCGGAAGCCGATGAGGCCGCGGGAGGGGACGACGAACTCCAGGCGGACCCAGCCCGAACCGTGGTTGGACATGTTGTCCATCCGGCCCTTGCGGACGCCCATGAGCTGCGTGACCGCGCCCATGTGCTCCTCGGGGACGTCGATCGTCATGCGCTCGACCGGCTCGTGGACCTTGCCGTCGATCTCCTGGGTGACCACCTGGGGCTTGCCGATGGTCAGCTCGAAGCCCTCACGGCGCATCTGCTCGACCAGGATGGCCAGCGCCAGCTCGCCGCGGCCCTGCACCTCCCAGGCGTCGGGACGCTCGGTGTCCAGGACGCGGAGCGAGACGTTACCGATCAGCTCGCGGTCCAGGCGGTCCTTGACCTGACGGGCGGTGACCTTGCGGTCCTTGACCGCGGCCTTGGCCGAGGCACCCTTGCCGGTACCACCGCGGCCGACCAGCGGCGAGGTGTTGGTACCGATGGTCATGGAGATCGCCGGCTCGTCGACCGTGATCAACGGGAGCGCGATCGGGTTCTCGGGATCGGCGAGGGTCTCACCGATCATGATGTCCGGGATACCGGCCACGGCGCAGATGTCACCGGGGCCCGCCATCTCGGCCGGCTTGCGGGTGAGCGCCTCGGTCATCAGCAGCTCGGTGATGCGCACGTTGGACATCGTGCCGTCGCGCTTGATCCAGGTGACCGTCTGGCCCTTGCGCAGCTCGCCCTGCTCGACGCGCAGCAGCGCGATACGGCCGAGGAAGTTGTCGGCGTCCAGGTTGGTGACGTGCGCCTGGAGCGGAGCCTCCTCGTCGTACTCGGGGGCCGGGACGTGGGACAGGATCGTGGAGAAGAACGGCTCCAGGCTGTCGCTGTCCTGCGGGACCGTGCCGTCCTCCGGCTTGGTCAGCGAGGCGACACCGTCACGCGCACACGCGTAGACGATCGGGAACTCGATCTGGTCCTCGTCGGCGTCCAGGTCCAGGAAGAGGTCGTACGTCTCGTTGACGACCTCGTCGATCCGGGAGTCCGCCCGGTCGGTCTTGTTGATGCACAGGATGACGGGCAGACGCTGCTGGAGCGCCTTGCGCAGCACGAAGCGGGTCTGCGGCAGCGGGCCCTCGGAGGCGTCCACCAGCAGCACGACGGCGTCGACCATCGACAGGCCGCGCTCCACCTCGCCGCCGAAGTCGGCGTGACCGGGGGTGTCGATGATGTTGATGGTGATGACGTCCCCCCCGTCCTTGGGGTGGTACTTCACCGCCGTGTTCTTGGCGAGGATCGTGATGCCCTTCTCACGCTCCAGGTCGTTCGAGTCCATCATGCGGTCGTCGAGCGACTCGGCAGCGTGCGCGGCGAAGGCACCGGCCTGCTTGAGCATGGCATCGACCAGGGTCGTCTTGCCGTGGTCGACGTGGGCGACGATGGCTACGTTGCGAATGTCGTGGCGCGTGGCCATAAAGCGGCGTTCTCCCGGAGTGTGAGGGCGACCCTGCTGCGTACGTCTGTGTTACGCGGGCCCTGCCGGGCTTGACACGCCACGGCCTCACCCCATGGTACGTGGCCCGGCGGGGGACGGCCCCCGCAGGGCCACTCGGCTCACCTTCCGCTCACTTTCCGGACGGGCTCGCGGAGGCCTTCGCCCCCTTCGTCACGCCCTTCTTCAGGAAGCCCATGTCCTCGTAGACGGGGGTCTGGAAGCCGAAGGCACCCGCGTTGACCACGCTCTTCCGTACCGCGGTGAGCTGCGGGCGCTGATAGAGAGGAATCGATCCGGCAGCCGCCCAGATGCGGGAGTCGGCCTTGCGGATCAGGGACCGCTTCTCGCCCTCGTCCAGGGTCGAGACCGCCTGTTCGAACAAGTGATCGACCTGATCGGTGCCGACCCTGGTGTAGTTCTGCTCCACGTTCAGCGAGCCGTCGGCGGCCGGCACCGGCTTGGCGTAGATCGGCCGGGCGTCGGTGGCGGGGAAGGCGGACCCGGGCCAGGAGTACAGCGCGAGGTCGTACTGACCCGAGGCGATGTGGTCCTTGAAGTAGCTCTCGTCCGAGACCTTGGTGACGTCCGTGCCGATGCCGACCTTCGCCAGCATCCTCGTGATCCGCGCGGCGACCGCCGCCAGCGGCTCCGACCCCGGGCCGGACGGCAGCACGAACCGCAGACTGAGCGCCTTGCCGTCCTTGGCCAGCGCCTTGGCCGGGGCGGCGGCCGGCGCCGCGGTCCCCTTCGGGGCGTAGGCGCCGGGGGCACCGCCGTGCACCTGCTTGAACTGCTTGCCGTCCTGGGCGAGCTGCCGGCCGTCGTCGTCGCTCCGGCGCGCGTTGCGCCCCTTGTCGTCCCCGCCGACGACGTACGTGCCGTCGCCGTCCGCGGAGTCGTCGTCGGAGTCTCTCCCCTTCCCCTTCCCCTTCGACCCGCCCGCCTTCTTGCCCTCCGAGCCGGCCGCCTCCTCGCTCTTCTCCTCCTTCTTGACCGGACCTCCGGGCACCCACCCGGCGTCCGCGAGCAGCGCCCGCGCCTCGGCGGTGTCCTGGCCGCCCAGCGCACCGCTGTTGTCCGCGTACGCGTCCTGCCCGGCCAGGGCCAGATGGCTGCCGACCGGCTCCGCGGGCAGACCGAGCGGCTTCAGCACCACCTTGGCCAGTTCCCTGCGGTCCAGTGCCCGGGCGACCGCCCGCCGCACCCGCTCGTCCGCCAGCAGCCCGTCCGCGCCGTTCAGCGCCAGCTGCGTGTACGCCGGCTCCAGCGATCTGCGCACCTCGAAGTCGCGCAGCGCCTTCTGCTGCACCTCCCACTTCGCGATCGCCTTGCGCAGCTCGGTGCGGGCCTCGACCTCGTCCTCCGCCGTGTCCTCGTCCGAACCGTGGGCGAGCGCCCAGGACCGCAGCGCCTTCGCGGCCGTGCGCCCGGAGCCGGGACCGGCCAGCGGTCCGGCCGTGCCGTTCGCGGCGCCGTCGACGCGCTGCGCGGCGGCCGGGTCGATCTCGGCCAGGTCGATCTCCCCGGCGGCCAGCGCGGACGCCCGCTCGTCCCTCGGGACGGCCGTCAGCACGATCTCGGAGAGCTTGGCCGGCCGGCCCCACCAGCGGGTGTTGCGGGTGAGCCGGACCCGGTCGTTCTTGCGGTCGACCTTCTTCACCACGAACGGCCCCGCGGTCACCTTCAGCTTGCGGCGCGCCCCGTCGTTGAACGCGTCCGGCGTGCCCATGACGTCCTTGGGGTACAGCGGGGAGAACAGCGACCGCCAGTCCGCGTACGTCCGCTTGAAGGTGACCCGGACCTCCAGGTCGTTGGCCCCGCGCTCGATCTTCTCGATGCGCTCGTAGCCGGCGTTGCGGGCGGTCCAGTAGGCGCTGTCCTTGCCCGACAGGGCCCGCCACTGGGCGGCGAAGTCGGCGGCGCCGATCTCCCGGCCGTCGCTCCAGACGGCCTGCTGGTTCAGCTTGTACAGGACGACCTGCCTGGGCTCGGTGTCGACGACCTTCGCGGACTCCAGGTAGTCGGAGTCACGCTGCGGGCGCCCGGTCGCGTCGAGCCGGTACATCGAGGGCAGGACGGCCTGGGCGACCCGCGTGGTCGTGGCGTCGGCGTCCGACTGGAAGGTGTTGAAGGTCTCCGGAACCGTGTCCACGGCCCACCGCAGTGTGCCGCCCTCGGCGACCTGGGCACGGCCGGCCGGGGCGATGTCCTGGCGGGCCAGGGGCTTGCCCGCCTCGTCCGCGGACCCGCAGCCGGACAGCAGGGGCACCGCGAGCGCGCCCGCGGTGAGGAAGGCGACCGAGCGCATCACCGCGCGCGGGCCGACGCCGTCGTGGGACATCTCTGGTACCTCCGGTGAGCCGCTGCCGCCGGTGACCCGGCACCCCGACCTACATGGACGACATACATGGACGCGCATACGTCGACGCGGGTGCGTTTTGATCACGTTTGGCGGTATTTTGGAGTTGATCAGATCTACAGCTCACTGAAGAGGAAAGGGTTCGCCTGCCGTGGGCGACACGGCGGCAGGGCCTGCCAAGGCCACTCGTGCGGAGCAACGCACCCGCCAATCGCTGCACACGCCTTCACATCCACCGGTGTGACGCGCAACACTCGCAGGCGCATGAACGTTGCCGTCCAGGGCCCAGCCCCCACGGAAGCGAGGACTGCTCATGTCCGTGCACGACGACCTGACAACCGCCCAGCGCTGCCTCGACGACCTCTCCCGGTCCGTCGGCCGCCTGGAGCAACAGCTCGGCAGCACCGGCCTCGAGATGCGCCGGGTCCGTACCGACGCAGACCATCTGAGGGAGAGCGTCGCGCTGCTGCGCGAGGCCGTCTCCCAGCCCGGCTCGTCGCGCAGGCCCGAGCTCGTCACCATCCCCGACACCCCGTACGACGACTCCCTGTGGATCGACACGGACGACGAGGGACTCGGCGCCCGGGGCCGGCACGCCCCCTGACCCGGCACGCCCCCTGACCCGACCGGAGTCCTGAGTTGGCCACTGGCACGGAACCATCACCCACGGAACATCGTCCCCCGAGCGGCGTACGCGGCGCCGGACGCGCCGCGATCGCCGCTCCCCATCTGCGGACCGACCGCTGGTGGCTGGCCCCCGCCGCCACCGCCGCCGGCCTGCTGGCGTTCGTCGTCTACTCGACCTGGCGGGCCTTCGCGAACGCGGACTACTACGCGGCGCCGTACGTCTCGCCGCTGTTCTCCCCGTGTCTGGCGGAGAACTGCCAGACCATGCGGTCCGGCCCCAACTGGGACCTGTTCGGCAGCTGGTGGAGCCTCTCCCCCGCGATCCTCATCCTGATCTTCCCGCTGGGCTTCCGCCTGACCTGCTACTACTACCGCAAGGCGTACTACCGCGGCTTCTGGGCGTCCCCGCCCGCCTGCGCGGTGGCCGAGCCCCACAGGAAGTACACCGGCGAGACCCGCTTCCCGCTGATCCTCCAGAACGTCCACCGGTACTTCTTCTACGCCGCGATCGTCGTCGCCGGGATCCTGACCTACGACACCGCGCTCGCCTTCCGCGACGAGCACTACGCCTGGGGTCACATGGGCCTCGGGACCCTGGTCTTCCTGGTCAACATCGTGCTGATCTGGGCGTACACGATCTCCTGCCACTCCTGCCGGCACATCGTCGGCGGCCAGCTGAAGCACTTCTCCCGACACCCCGTGCGCTACCGGGCCTGGCGGTTCGTGGGGAAGCTGAACGCCCATCACATGCTGCTGGCATGGGTGTCGCTGCTGAGCGTGTCGCTCGCCGACCTCTACGTGTATCTCGTCGCGTCCGGCGCCTTCGACGATCCGAGGTTTTTCTAGTTGGCTTCCTCCTCCTCGTGAACGAGGGGGATTCCTACGGCTCGCGCCGTGGGGGTTTCTGCTTCATCGCCGACTGCCCCGTCCGGGAGGACTCCCGTTGAGGTCTTACACCAGCTCCCCAGACAGACACCGCCAGCCCGGCGGCCAGAAGATTGTTCGCCGCGTTCACGTCCCGGTCATGGACCGCACCGCACTCGCATGTCCAGGTACGGACGTTCAGCGGCAGCCTCGCCCGGATCGCTCCGCAGGCACCGCACAGTTTCGAGCTGGGGAAGAAGCGGTCGACGACCACGAGTTCCCGCCCGTACCAGGCGCTCTTGTACTCCAGCATCGTCCGCAGCTCTCTCCACGAGGCGTCGGAGATCGCACGGGCGAGCCGGTGGTTTTTGACCATGTTGCGGACGGTGAGGTCCTCGATCACGACCGTTTGGTTCTCACGGACGAGCCGAGTGGTCAGCTTGTGCAGGAAGTCCCGGCGCCGGTCGGCGATCCGGGCATGGATGCGAGCGACCTTCCTGCGGGCCTTGGCCCGGTTGGTCCCGTCGCCCCTGGCTTTGCGGGACAGTTCCCGCTGGGCCCTGGCCAGCCGGGTGCGGTCCTTGCGCTCATGTTCGGGGTTGGTGATCTTCTCCCCAGTGGAGAGCGTCAGCAGGGACGTGGTCCCCGCATCGATGCCGACGGCCACCGTGGTGGCCGGGACCGGGGTGATCGTGTCGTCGCAGAGCAGCGACACGAACCAGCGCCCCGCCCCGTCCTGGGACACCGTCACCGTGGACGGCTGCGCCCCCTCGGGCAGCGGCCTCGACCACACGATGTCCAGCGGATCGGCCATCTTCGCGAGAGTCAGCCGGCCTTCACGGAAGCGGAAACCGCTGGTGGTGTACTCCGCGCTCCTGCGGGACTTCTTCCGCGACTTGAAGCGCGGGTATTGCGCCCGCTTGCCGAAGAAGTTCGTGAACGCCACCTGAAGGTGTCGCAGCGCCTGCTGGAGCGGAACCGACGACACCTCACCCAGGTAGGCCAGCTCCTCCGTCTTCTTCCACGCCGTGAGCATCGCGGACGTCTGGTTGTAGTTGACCCGCTCCTGCCGCACCCACGCTTCCGTGCGGGCGCTCAGCGCCAGGTTGTAGACCTTCCGCACGCATCCGAAGGTGCGCGACAGCTCAGCCGCCTGCGCATCCGTCGGATAGAAGCGGTACTTGAACGCCCGCTTCACACGGTTTGTGGTCATTCTCACAAAGTAGTGCCATTGCTGGTAAGTTCCAAATCTGCGGGTCAGAGCACTGCGATCCGCCCTGGCGGCGAATCCCAGCTCCCTGCTCTGCTCCGCAGGAGTCCGATTCCTCCCCGGCCTGAAGGCCGGGGTTTCCTCGGAGGTATCCGATGAGTGGGGCCTGCTGATGTCCGTGGTCGACCGCCAGGAGTGGGACGTCGTCGTGGTCGGCGCGGGAGGCGCCGGACTGCGTGCCGCCATCGAGGCACGCGAACGCGGCGCCCGCACCGCCGTCATCTGCAAGTCGCTGTTCGGCAAGGCGCACACGGTGATGGCCGAGGGCGGCATCGCGGCGGCGATGGCCAACGCCAACGAGCACGACAACTGGCGGGTCCACTTCCGCGACACCCTGCGCGGCGGCAAGTTCCTCAACCAGTGGCGGATGGCCGAGCTGCACGCCCGGGAGGCCCCGGACCGGGTGTGGGAGCTGGAGACCTGGGGCGCCCTCTTCGACCGCACCGAGGACGGCCGGATCTCCCAGCGCAACTTCGGCGGCCACGAGTACCCGCGCCTCGCGCACGTCGGCGACCGCACGGGTCTGGAACTGATCCGCACGCTCCAGCAGAAGATCGTCTCGCTCCAGCAGGAGGACCACCGCGAGACCGGCGACTACGAGTCCCGGCTGAAGGTCTTCCAGGAGTGCACGGTCACCCGGGTCCTCAAGGACGGTTCCCGGGTGAGCGGGGTCTTCGCCTACGAACGCGAGACCGGCCGGTTCTTCGTCCTCCAGGCACCCGCCGTGGTGATCGCGACCGGCGGCATCGGCAAGTCCTTCAAGGTGACGTCGAACTCGTGGGAGTACACGGGCGACGGCCACGCGCTGGCCCTGCTCGCCGGTGCGCCGCTGCTCAACATGGAGTTCGTGCAGTTCCACCCCACGGGCATGGTCTGGCCACCGTCGGTGAAGGGCATCCTCGTCACCGAGTCGGTGCGCGGCGACGGCGGGGTGCTCAGGAACTCCGAGGGCGAGCGGTTCATGTTCGACTACGTCCCGGACGTCTTCAAGGAGAAGTACGCCGAGTCGGAGGAGGAGGGCGACCGCTGGTACGAGGACCCGGAACACAACCGGCGCCCACCGGAACTGCTCCCGCGTGACGAGGTGGCCCGCGCGATCAACTCGGAGGTCAAGGCGGGCCGCGGCTCCCCGCACGGCGGGGTCTTCCTGGACGTGTCGACGCGCATGCCCGCCGAGGTCATCAGGCGCCGGCTGCCCTCCATGTACCACCAGTTCAAGGAACTGGCCGACGTCGACATCACGGCGGAGGCCATGGAGGTCGGGCCGACCTGTCACTACGTGATGGGCGGCATCGCCGTCGACTCCGACACCGCGGCCGCCCGCGGCGTGCCCGGACTGTTCGCGGCCGGCGAGGTGGCCGGCGGGATGCACGGCTCCAACCGGCTCGGCGGCAACTCCCTCTCCGACCTGCTGGTGTTCGGCCGCCGGGCGGGACTGCACGCGGCGCAGTACACCGCCGGGGCCGGTGCGCGGCGCCCTGCGGTGGACGACGAGCAGGTCGACGCGGCGGCCGCGGAGGCGCTGCGGCCGTTCTCCGCGGAGGGCCCCGGGGACCGGAAAGACCACGCGCCGGAGAACCCGTACACCCTCCACCAGGAACTCCAGCAGACCATGAACGACCTGGTCGGCATCATCCGCCGCGAGGGCGAGATGGCACACGCCCTGGAGAAGCTGGCCGAGCTGCGGGTACGGGCGTGGCGGGCCGGGGCCGAGGGACACCGGCAGTTCAATCCCGGCTGGCACCTGGCGCTCGACCTGCGGAACATGCTGCTGGTCAGCGAGTGCGTGGCCCGGGCGGCGCTGGAACGCACCGAGTCGCGCGGCGGGCACACCCGCGAGGACCACCCGACGATGGACCGCGCGTGGCGCAACGTCAACCTGCTGTGCGCGCCCGTCGACCCCGTCGACGGCCCGGCGGCGACGGACCCCGTACGCGGCCGGATCGCCCTCACCCGCGAGACCACCGAACCCATCCGCCCCGACCTGCTCGCCCTCTTCGAGAAAGAGGAGCTGGTCAAGTACCTCACCGAAGAGGAGCTTTACGAGTGAGCAGCTACGAGGCCCGCTTCCGGGTGTGGCGGGGCGACATCGAGGGCGGCGGCCTGAAGGACTTCGCGGTCGAGGTCAACGACGGTGAGGTGGTCCTGGACATCATCCACCGCCTCCAGTCCACCCAGGCGCCCGATCTCGCCGTCCGCTGGAACTGCAAGGCGGGCAAGTGCGGTTCGTGTTCCGCGGAGATCAACGGGCGGCCCCGGCTGCTGTGCATGACCCGCATGTCGGTGTTCGACCGCGAGGAGACCATCACCGTCACGCCGCTGCGCGCCTTCCCGGTGATCCGCGATCTCGTCACCGACGTCGGCTTCAACTACCACAAGGCGAGGGAGATTCCGGCGTTCGTGCCGCCCGAGGGGGTCGGCGCGGGCGAGTACCGGATGTTCCAGGAGGACGTGGACCGTTCGCAGGAGTTCCGCAAGTGCATCGAGTGCTTCCTGTGCCAGGACACCTGCCATGTCGTCCGCGACCACGAGGAGAACAAGACGGCGTTCGCGGGCCCGCGCTTCCTCATGCGGGTCGCCGAACTGGACATGCACCCGCTGGACGCGGCCGAGGAGAGCGGCCTGGACCGCAGCCGCACGGCCCAGGACGAACACGGCCTCGGCTACTGCAACATCACCAAGTGCTGCACGGAGGTCTGCCCCGAGGGCATCAGGATCACGGACAACGCGCTGATCCCACTGAAGGAACGCGCGGTCGACCGCAAGTACGACCCGCTGGTGTGGCTGGGTTCGAAGATCAGGAGGCGCTCGTCGTAGACGTCGGGGGCAGCCGGGGCGCGCGTCCGGGACGCTGGGCGAGCGCCTGGACGGCGAGCCCGGCGAGGTTGACGGCCATTCCGACGGGCGGGACGTACAGGTTGACCGCCAGGTCGTGCGAGCCCATCGGGCCCAGGAACATGAAGAGGCCCAGACCCAGGGCGCTCATCAGGGCGCCGACACCCCACAGTCGCGGCCGCAGCACCCGCTTGCGGCCGAACGGCGGCACCCACTCGCGCGTGACGGCCGCGACGCCGACCACCGCCATGACCGTCACACAGACGACGGCCGTGACCACCAGACTCCAGTGCAGCATGCGCTCATGATCCCACCCGGGCCGCGCCGAAGGGAGGGGTGCGCCGGATCCGCCGGCCTACCGGACTGCCGGCCTACCGGACCCAGCCCTTCTCGTACGACGCCCAGTCCTGTTCGGTGGCCGCGAAGTCCACGTATGCCGCGACGCCGAAGTTCTCGCGGTCGGCGTCGGTGCGGGACAGCCCCAGCCGGACGCCCCGGACGGCGGCGGCGACGGTCTCGGCGTGATTCCAGTGGCCGAACCGGTTCTCGTGGTAGAAGGGCAGGCCCATCAGGAGGTCGGTGGAGGCCGGGGTGACCTCCAGGGCGAGCGAGGTCTGCTGGGCGACGTAACCGCCGTACGTGCTCTGCAGCGGCTGCATGGTGTCGTACGACATCACGGCGATCTGGTCGACGCGGCGGGCGACCTCGCCGAAGAACTTCTGCGACCACCACTTGGGGTGGCCGGTGGTCGTGCCCCAGAAGGAGTGGAAGCCCGGGACCGGGTCGATCTGGTGCGCGGCGACGGAGAGTTGGGCGTTCCGGGCCTTGGTGACGGCGCGCAGGTCGTCCAGGAGGCCGAGGTAGTCGCCGTCGCCCGAGTGCAGCGGTTCGAGGTCGAAGTGGGCGCCCTGGAAGCCTGCGGCGAGGATCTCGCGGGTGGACCGCACGACCGCGGCGCGGGTCTCGGCCCGCTCCAGCCGCATGCCGTTCGGGCTCTCGCTGGCGAGGACGTCGCCGAGCCAGGCCTGGACGCGGAGCTTCGGTGCTTCCCGGTGGACGGCGGCTATGAACCGGGGCGCGCCCGCGTACGCCGACGCGGGAAGCGTGCCGTCGTGCTCCAGGGGGCCGGCGTGGACGTACAGGTCGCGGATGCCGGTCTTCCGAAGCCGGTCGGCCAGGGCCCTGACGTCGGCGTCGGTCTTGCGGCCGTCGACCCAGGCGTGGCCCAGCCAGATGGCGTCCTTGCCACGGGTGTACGTGCCGTCGGCCGGGTCGCCGAGGTAGTTCAGGCGGAGGGCCGTCTGGGCGGCGAGGACCGGGACGAGCAGCAGCAGGACCAGAGCGAGGACGGTGCGCCGCACCAGCCGTCCGCGACGCCGTCGCGGAGGGGCCGTCTCCGCGCCGGGACCGTCGTCGGTCCTGTTCCCCCCGGCGCCGCCGGCGCCACCCGTGCCTCCGGAGCCGCCCGCGGCACTCTCGTCGTCCACCGCACCGGACCCGCCCGCCGCCTCGCCCGTCCCCGACCGCGGCTCTACCTCCGACGCCCCGCTCACGCCCGCCCCCGACCGCGGCTCTACCTCCGACGCCCCGCTCACGCCCGCCCCCGACCGCGGGTCTACCTCCGGCACACCGCTCACGCCCGTCCCCGACCGCGGCTCTGCCTCCGACGCCCCGCTCACGTCCGTCTTCGTCTTCGTCCGACCCGGTGGCCGTTCCATCGCGGTTCCCCCTCGCGTGTCGTTCCGCCCCACCGCACCCGTGTCGGGTGCATCCCGGTCGCGTGGCCGTAATCGCGGCCATACGCTCCCAAATGTGACCTCTTCCTTGCACCGGGGCCGGCCGCGGCGTGCCAAGTCGCACATATCCGTGCGGGTGGCGCATGCCGTGCTGGGCGGTGTGGTCGGGGTCGTGTGGCTGGTGTTGCCAGTGATGACGTCCGGTGGCGACGCTCCGGTTGCGATCAAGAACCCGGCGCCCGGCGCGAGCGCCGCCGTGGCCGCGGACGACGAGAGGTCCACCATCGATCTGGTGCTGCCGCTCGTGGCGGTCGGCACGGCCGGGGCGATCGCCGGATACGGGTACCTACGACGCGTTCGCCGTACCCGCGTCCGGACGACTCCCGGCGCGGCGGGCAGCCCACCGCCGCCGAGGTCGTCACCACCCCTCGCCGCCCTCGACGAGCAGGCCGGCGCGGCGCTGGTCGAGGCCGACAACCGGGTCCGGGCGGCACGCACCGAGCTCGGCTTCGCCGGGGCACTGTGCCCGGCGGAGGACCTGGAGACCTTCCGCCGGGCCGTCCGCGAGGCGGAGAGCGAACTCGCCGCCGCGTTCCGGATGCGGCAGCGCTACGACGAGGGCGTGCCGGCGGAGGAGGCTGCCCGGGAGCACGCGCTCGCCGGGATCGTCGGACGGTGCGCGGAGGCCGGACGGCGGCTGGACTCCGTGGCCGTGGAGTTCGGGCGGCTACGGGGACTGGAACAGGGGCTGGGTGAGGCCTTGGGGGTCGCCGAGGGCCGGTTCCGGGAGCTGGCGGGGCGGGCGGGGGCCTCGCAAGCGGTGCTCGCCGGACTCCGGGACCGGTACGCGCCCACGGCCACCGCCTCCGTCACCGGGAGTGTCGAACAGGCCAAGGACCGCCTCCTGTTCGCCACCGTCCGGCTGAACCAGGCCCGCCAGTCCGCCGATTCGGGGCGACCGGAGCGGGCGGCCCGGCAACTGCGCGCCGCCGAGGGCGCCGTCGCCCAGGCGGCCGTCTTCGTCGACGGGGTCGACCGGCTGGCCGCGGAGCTGCGGTCGGCCGAGCAGACCGTGCCGGCCGCCCTCACGGGCGCGGAGGCGGAGCTCGCCTGGGCCAGACGTCGGGCGGACCCGTCGGCGCGACCGCGGCCGGCCCCCGGACCGGCGACCCCGCGCCCGGCCGAGCCCCGCCCCGACGCGAGCGCGTCGCCCGGTGCCGCCGGGACGACCCCGGGCGGGTTCGAGGTCCGGCTGCTGCACGTCGACGCCGTGCTCGACTCCGTGCGGCAGGAGCTGACCGGCGGTCAGCCCACGGACCCGGTCGGGGTGCTGCGTCGGATCGTGCGGGCGACCGCGACGGTCGCCTCGGGGCGGGCCGGGGTGCTGCCGGCCGCCGCGCTGATCATCGCCCGCACCGCCACCGCCGCCGCGGCCGACTTCGTCGCGACGCACCGGGGCGCGGTCGGTGCCACCGCGCGCACCCGGCTGGCCGAGGCGGAGCGGCTCCTCGCCACGGGCGACCCGGCGGACCGTCCGCCCGCCGACCTCCTCGCCCTGGAGGCCCGGGAGCTGGCCGAGCGCGACGTGCGCGCGCACGGGAACCCGTACGTGGGTGCCGTCGGCGCCGAGGAGACGGCCGGCACCGGCGGGGCCGTGCTCGGCGGCATCGTCCTCGCCGAGGATCCCGAGGACGGGACGCCCGCGGGCCTCGCCGGCCCGGCCCGGCAGGGCCCGTCCAGGCGCGGCGCGGCCCCGAGCGAGCACGAGTGACCGGCGCGACGGGCCGCGGGAAGGTCCGCGACAGCTCCGGAACAGCCGCGGAACAGCTGTGAGACCGGCCCAGGACCGGTTCGGAACGGGTTCGGAACAGGCTCAGCAACGCCTCCGCAGGGTCCGCCTGACCCGTCTCGCCGTCCGGCATCAGAACAGGCTCAGCAACGCCTCCGCAGGGTCCGCCAGGCCCGTCTCGCCGTCCGGCAGCGGAAGTTCGAACCACACCGTCTTGCCGCGGGGAGTGCGGCGCGAGCCCCAGGCCGCCGACAGCAGGCCCACGAGCTGGAGACCCCGGCCGCCCTCGTCGGTGTCCCGGGCGCGGCGGCGGCGCGGCTGGACGAGGCCCGCGTCCCAGACCTCGCACACCAGCGTGCGGTCGAGGAGCAGCCGGAGCCGGATCTCGCCCTCGCCGTACCGCAGGGCGTTGGTGACCAGCTCACTGACCAGCAGTTCCGTCGTGTCGACGAGCGGTTCGAGGTCCCAGGCCAGCAGCTGGCCGCGGGCGTGCTCCCGGGCCCGGCCCACACTGCGCGGCTCGCGCGGCAGGGTCCAGTCCCCGACCGAGTCGACGGGCAGGCCCTGCACGCGTGCCATCAGCAGCGCGATGTCGTCCTCGCCGTGGTGCGAGTCGAGGGTGTTGAGGACGTGGTCGCAGACGTCCTCCAGCGGGCTGGAGGGGTCGGTGAGGGCTCCGACGAACGCGTTGAGGCCCTCGTCCAGCGGATGGTCGCGCGACTCGACCAGCCCGTCCGTGTAGAGCGCCAGCAGGGCGCCTTCGGGGAGATCGACCTCCACCTCCTCGAAGGGCTCGCCGCCGACGCCGAGCGGGAGGCCGGGCGGCACGTCGAGCATCAGGGCCGGCTCACCGGGTTCGACGAGCACCGGCGGCAGATGGCCGGCGTTGGCGAACGTGCAGCGCCGGGTCACCGAGTCGTAGACCGCGTACACGCAGGTCGCGAGGTACACCTCGGACAGGTCGGCCTCGCGGGGACGGCGGGCGGCCCGGGTGGCCTGCTGGACGCCTCCGGGAGTGCCGAGACCGCGCGCGATCTCGTCCAGCGCGGAGAGGACCTCGGCCGGTTCCAGGTCCAGCAACGCCAGCGTCCTGACGGCCGTGCGCAGTTCGCCCATCGCGACCGCCGCCCGCAGACCGCGGCCCATGACGTCGCCCACCACCAGCGCCGTGCGGTGGCCGGGCAGTTCGATGACGTCGAACCAGTCGCCGCCCACCTCGCTCGGACGGCCGGTGGAGGCGTTGCCCGGCAGATAGCGGCAGGCGATGTCCAGGCCCGAGGCCACCGGGTCCCCGGGCGGCAGCAGCGACCGTTGCAGTATCAGCGCCCGTTCGTGCTCCCGCCGGTACAGGCGCGCGTTGTCGATACAGACGGCCGCCCGCGCCGCCAGCTCCACCGCCAGATCGCGGTCCCGGTCGCCGAACGGCTCGCTGCCCTTCGTCCGGGAGAACTGGGCGAGGCCGACGACGGTGTCGTGGGCGACCATCGGGACGGCGAGGGTGGACTGCACGAGGCCGCCCTCCTCACCGGGGATGGCCTGCGGGCGGGCCGTGCGCAGGGCGTCCGCGCAGGGCGAGTTGAACGGGAAGTGATGGACCGCGCCGACCGCGACGGGCGCGCCGGCGCCGGGGAAGGGAGCGTCGGAGACGGCGGAGGAGAAGGCGACCCGGCGCAGTTCGGCGCTGCCGTCGGCGAGACCGGGCGGGGTCTCGTCGCCGGCCAGGAGGCCCTGGTAGAGGTCCACGGTGGCGAGGTCGCAGAAGCCGGGCACGACGACGTCGAGGAGTTCGCGCGCGGTCGTCTCCAGGTCGAGGGAGTTCCCTATGCGGGCGCCCGCCTCGTTCAGCAGGGCGAGATTGCGCCGTGCGGCGGCGGCCTCGCGGGCGGCGGCACGACGGGCGGTGATGTCGGTGCCGAGCCAGGCGACGCCGATGGGCCGGCCGGTGCCGCCGTGCACGCGGTAGAGGTTGATCGACCAGTGCCGGCGCTCGTCGGAGCCCGGCACGAAGCCGGTGACGTGCATGTCGGTGATGGAGTCGCCGGTCTCCAGGACCCTGCGCAGGGTCGCGCTGACCCGGTCGGCCTCGGGCCGGGGCAGGTAGTCGTGGACGCCCTTGCCGCGGTGGTCGTCCGGGGTGCCGCCGAAGATCGAGGCGAACCGGTGGTTGGCGCGGCGGACCCGCAGGTCGGGGTCGATCAGCAGGAAGCCGAACGGGGATTGACCGAAAATGGCCTGCGAGGCGGCGAGGTCGGTCTCGATGCTGCGGAGCGTGCGGACGTCGACGACGATGCAGACGGCGGCCTTCTCGCCGTCCAGGCTGCGCGTCGGCATGACGTAGACCTCGGCGAGGCCCTTCTCACCTCGGCCGCCGCCGGGCACCGGGTCCGGCATCCGGAACGGCACCACGCCGGTCCACTCCCGCCCGTCGAGGATCTCGGCCATCTTGCGCTGGCCGCGTTCGCGCAGGTCGGGGTCGACGAACGCGTCGATGGGGTCCATGCCGACGGCCCGGTCGGCGGGGATGCCGAAGATCTGCTCGGCGCGCAGGCTCCACTGGTCGACGAGGCCGTCGGGGCCGATCGAGAACGAGGCGACCTTGATGTAGTCGTAGATCGAACCGGGCGGACTGCTCTGCCACATGGCGTCACCTGGCGTCGCCGCCTCGCCCGGGCCGTCGGCGAAGCCGTGCGCGGCATCGGCGGCGAGCGCACCCGCGGCCTTCGCCCTCGCGCCGCCCGACGGGTCCTCGGACTCCGTGGCCTTCGCTGGTATCTCGCTCACGCGAACCGTCCCCTCCAGCTCACCGCGTCCGGCACCGGTCACCGGCGGCGGCTGCCCGCAGTATCCAGCACTACGGGTCCGCACGACACGATGTTCACGATCACAGCACGGTCCAGGCGTTTTTTGGCCCGTCCCGCGACAACACTTCCAGTCTTCTAACCAGCGGACACGCCATCGAACCACCTCTTCCGGGACCGTTCGGAGACCGGAACCGAACGGGCGACACCGCGAGCCCCGCTGTACACCGGCTCATCCCCGCGGGGCGCCCCGTCAACCCGACACCGCGAGCTCGAACCAGACCGTCTTGCCGGTGTTCCCGGGCCGGGTGCCCCAGCGGCGCGAGGAGGAGGCCACCAGCTGCAGTCCGCGCCCGCTCTCGTCCTCGGGCTGGGCGATCCGCTCGCGGGGCGGGTCCGGCAGCGGGTCGGAGACCTCGACCAGCAGGACGTCCGCCAGTCCGGCGGGGCGGACCAGACGGAGGCCGATGGGGCCGGTCGCGTGCCGCAGGGCGTTGGTCACCAGCTCGCTGACCAGCAGCGCCGCGATGTCGCTCAGGCTGTCGAGGCCCCAGCCGTGCAACTGGCCGCGGACGGCACCGCGGGCAGTGCGCACCGCACCGGGGTCCGCGGGGAACGTCCACTCGGCGCATGCTCCGTCGGTGTCGATCACGCCGATCACTTCCCGGGCCAGCGAGTACACCCATGTCCGGTTTCGTGGGGTTAATGGCCACATACCCGGTATTCGGCAGGCAGTACCGCAGAGCGCGGCGCACTGTGGCACGAACGGCGTACGCGGCGACCGGCCCCGGCCGAAGCGCCCCCGGATCGGCCCCACCACCACCCGACGCGCCCCCGGCCCGGCGGCTCCCCGATCCGGCACCCCTCGGTCCGGCACCCCTGGGTCCAGCGACCCTCGGCCCAGAGGCGCTGGTTGCGCGAGCCCCGGTTCAACGGGACCGGTTCGACGGGACCGGTTCGACGGGACCGGTTCGACGGGACCGGTTCGACGGCGCTGACCCATCGGCCCCGATTCGGTGGGCCCCGGCCCTGCGGCTCCGGTTGCGCGGGCCCCCGTCAAGCGGCGCGGGTCCAGCGGCGCTGGTTGCGCGGATCCCCGTGCAGCGGCGCTCGCGCGGGCCTCGGTTCAGCACCGCTGGTTCGGCGAGGCCCGGTTCAGGGGGTCTCCGGTTCAGCGGGCTCCGGTGCCGAGCTTCGAGAGTGTCTCGCGCACCGCGGGCACGTCCTGGTCCAGCCAGTCGACGTCCCAGATCTCGGCGGGGGCGAGCCAGCGCAGGGCGTCATGATCCTGGAGGGGCTCGGGAGCGGCGGAGCCGGGGCGCAGCCGGGCGGTCCACACCTGGAGGACGTAGGGGGACCTGAGCGGCCACTCGCCGGGGACGCGCTCGACGGTCTCGGCCTCGACGCCGAGTTCCTCGCGCAGTTCGCGCACGAGGGCGGCCTCGGGCGCCTCTCCCTGCTCGACCTTGCCGCCGGGCAGTTCCCAGCGGCCGGCGAGTTCCGGGGGTGCACTGCGGCGCGCGGCGAGCAGGCGGCCGGCGTCGAGCAGAGCGGCTCCCACCACCACGATCCGTTCCGTCATGTGCCGGAGCCTACGGGACCGCACGGAACGTCAGTTCAGGGTGCCGTCCCCGTTCTGTGCCTGGGCCTGCGCCTGGCCCTGGCTCTGGCCGATGCGCTCGACCCAGTAGAGCTGCTTGTGGCCGCGACTGTCGAGGCTGTCCGCGATCTTCTGGGCCTCGGCCCGGGTCGCGTACCTGCCCACGCGGTAGCGATTGCCGTTGTCGTCCTGCCGTATGACGAGCCAGGGCAGGGAGATGGTGCTGTCGTTCATCGAGCCCCACGCCCCCTTCTCGTCCCGGCCCGCCCGGATCCCGTCCGCGGCACGCCGCGCGCCCCGCCCTCTGAGGAAACCGCAATCCGCATATGCCCGAGCGTACGCCTTACCTTCACGCACCGAACACGACTTTGCACAAAGAGGTACGCAACCAGCCAAGACGCAGGGGGCGCACGAGGCCGAACGCGCCGTGCGCGCGCCGCGATGCGTCCGGTCGGCGGGCTGCTGGGCACCAACGGGACGACCTGCGGGAACAACCGGAAACGACCGGATTCCGACGGCGCGCGGGCGGGCTCACGGCGGGCGGATACCGGGGGCAACTGCCGGAAGGGTGTGCGCCGCCCAGGGGGAATGCGCTACCGCCCCGGACGACACCCCGCCCCCACCGCTTCACCCACACCGCCGGGGGCGGACCCCGCCTCGCGCCGGGAGACGCTCCCGGCGCACTCCGGCGGTTGTCCGGCGGTTACTTCACCGGCAGGTGGTAGGCGACCCGGTAACGGTCGGCCGGGATCACCACGTCGGCCGTCTCGACCGGGCGGCCCGAGGCGTAGTACGTGCGCTGGACGACCAGGACGACGTGCCCCGGCACGCCGCCGAGGGAGTGAAGCTCCTCGGCGAGACCGGGCCGGGCGCCGACCTCCTCCGTGACGTTGTCGACGATCACGTCGATGGCGCGCATCCGCTCGACGACGCCCATCCCGCCGAGCGGGCCCTCCTCGGGCAGCATGACGGGGGTGCGGCCGGTGACGGCCAGGGGCTCCCAGGAGGTGGAGAGCATCATCGCCTCGCCGGCCTCGCGGAAGACGTACCTGGTGCACATCACGCGGTCGCCGGACGCGATGCCGAGCCGCTCGGCGACGCAGACGCCCGCCTCGACCTGCTCGCTGCTGGACTCCCAGGTCCCCCGTGTGTGCGCTTCGGCCTGCTCCTGCCGGAACGGCGTGGCGCCGCTCACGGGGCGGTAGCCGGAGCGGGCGATCCGGCGCGGCACGGGCCGCTCGCGCACGTAGGTGCCCGAACCGGAGCGGCCCTCGACCAGCCCCTCGGCCATCAGCACCTTGCGCGCCTCGAGGGCGACGGTGTCGGAGACCCCGTACTCCTCCCGGATTCTCGCCTGCGAAGGGAGCCGGGTGTGCGGCGGCAGCGACCCGTCGGCGATCTTCTTGCGGAGATCACCCGCGACACGCAGATACGCCGGCTGCTCACCGAATGTCACTGGCCACTCCCATCAGGTTGTACAGACAGCTACAGCCTGGCAACCGTGGGTTGTACCGTGCAAGTAAAGGCCAGAGAATCACTCGATGTGATGACAAGATCCCGGGAAACGCTTTACCCAGGCACTTTCTCCCCGCTGCGGACGCGATCACACATCCAGACCGCTGTCGCTGTCGCCCCCGCCCGCGCCTCCGCTCCCGCTGTCGGAGTCCTCGTCGTAGGCCGGCGGGGTGGTGGCCAGGCCCAGAGCCATGCGGGCGGTGACGGTGGTGGCGCCGTCGACGTACGCGTAGGCCTTGTCGTAGTGCTCGTAGAAGCCGTCGGCGTCGGTCGCCTTCTCCGCCGCCGCCCACTCCTTCGCCGCGTCCCGCATGTCCTTCACCAGGGCGGCCACGGGCGCTTTCCGGGTCTCCGTCTCCCAGAGGCGCGAGCCCAGCCGGTCCGCCTGATCGCCGGTCACATCGCCGGTGTCACCGGCCCAGGTGCGGTTGCTCGCGAGGTCCTCCTCGGCGTACTCCTCCGGCTCCTCGAAGAGGACGTCGTCGACGGCGGCCATCGCCTTGAGGAAGGCGAACTGGTCGGCGTCCAGCGTCGACGCGTCGGCTCGCAGCGAGCCGGTCAGGGTGCCCTTCTCGTCCACGTTGGCGAAGACACAGGTGATCTCGCGGTCGCCCCAGCTCCAGCTGTCCGCGGTGGGCGTGAGGTAGTAGACGTCGACCTCGTCGGTCAGCACCCAGGGGTCCATCGCGTAGGCGTCCTGGAGCGTGTAGCACTTGTCGTCGGCCACGTCCGTGACGTGGTCGTCGCCCGGGAAGCTGTCGCCGGTCAGCGGGACCGTGGCGAACACCTCGGCGTCGTGCTCGCCGGAGCAGTCCACCTCGTCGACGTCGTAGACGTCCTCGTCGAAGGTCTCACCCGGCACGTCGAAGCAGTCGCCCTTGGCGAGCGCGAAGCTGGAGTTGCCGCTCGCACCCTCCTTGAAGCCGTCCCAGAAGTCGGAGGCGCCGCCGGTGGACAGCGCGAGGACCCACACCGCGAGTCCGACCGAGGACAGGACCGTGCCCACGATCGCCATCGCCTTGCCGCGCTCCCCGCGCTTCCTGATCTGCACCAGGGCGATGATCCCGAGGAGCAGCCCGACGCCCGGCAGGAAGCAGAGCAGGCCGAGGACGAGGGCGGCGATGGCCACACCGTTGACCGGCGAGGGCCGGCCGTAGGGGCTGTAGCCCTGGCCCCAGGCGGGATACGGCACCGCGCCGTACGGGGCCTGCGGGTACGGCGCCTGCGGGTACGACCCCATCGGCCCCGGACCCATCGGCCCCGGACCCATCGGACCCGGACCCATCGGACCCGGACCCATGGGGCCCTGCGCTCCCTGCGGGCCGTACGGCCCCTGGGCGTACGGGTCCTGCGGGGGCGGGGCGAACGGGTCCTGCGGGTACGGGCTCTGCGGCTGCGGAGGCTGGTACGGGTCCTGGGGCTGGTGCGGCCCGGGAGGCGGGGGTATGGACACGAGTACCGTGCTCCTGGTTCAGACGGTTCAGGCAGTTGTACGACTGCGCGCATCGTAAGCGCGGCACGACCAGGGGCGGAACGGAGATTCGCTTCAGACGGCCGCGCCCGCCTCCTCGGCGAGCAGCTCCCGGGTGCAGTCCCGGATCAGGCTGTGGAAGGAGAACCGGGCCGGGGTGTCCTCCCGGATCAGGTTGTTCTCGATCAGTGCGTCGAAGTGGTGTTCCACGTCCCCGGCAGGCAGCCCCGTGACGAGGGCCGCGTGCGCGATGTCGTAGGAGGCGGACGGCTGGAGGCTGATGAGCCTGCTGAACCGCCTTTCGGGCGCGCTCAGATGGTCGTAGGACACCCGCAGGACGGCCATCAGGTCACGGTCGGCGGTCTGGAGACAGCGGGCCCGCTGCGCCGGGTGCGCGAGGCGCTCGACGAGGTCGGCGACGGCCCACGCCGGACGGTCGCGCAGCCGGGTCGCGGCGATGCGCAGGGCCAGCGGCAGCCGGCCGCACAGCTCCACGGCCTGCGCGACCTGCGCCGGCTCGCGCCGCGCGCGCGGCTCTCCGACGATCCGCCGGAACAGCGTCACGGCGTCGGCGGGCGGCGGCACGTCGAGGCAGAGCGGCAGGGCGCCGTCCAGGGCGGTGAGCTTGCGCCGGCTGGTCACCAGCACCAGCGTGCCCCCGGTGCCCGGCAGCAGGGGCGTGACGTGGGCGCTGTCCGCCGCGTCGTCGAGGACGACCAGGCAGCGACGGCCCGCCAGACGTGAGCGCCACAGGGCGCTGCGCTCCTCCAGGCTGGGCGGGATCTCCTGCGCGGTGAGGCCGCTCGCCTGGAGCAGGACGGCGAGCGCCTGCTCGGTCGGCACCGGCGACCGGGTCGCGCTGAAGCCGTGCAGGTTGATGAAGTACTGCCCGTCCGGGTAGAGCTCGGTGACCCGGTGGGCGAGGCGCACCGCGAGCGTCGTCTTGCCGACCCCGCCCATGCCGTCGATCGCCACCATCACCGGCGAGCCGCCCGGCTCCTGCGCGGCGACGGCCGACAGGGTGGCCAGTTCCGCGGTACGCCCGGTGAAGTCCGTGAGGTCGTGGGGCAGGTAGTGCCTGCCGTTCCCGGGCGGTGCGGAGGGTCCCGTCCCGCGGTCGCCGGACGGCTCGGCGCCGCCCGCCGCGAGGGCGGGTCCCCCCGAGCCGTGCAGGTCCGGGGAGTCGGCGAGGATCTCCGCGTGCAGGGCGCGCAGCCGGGGGCTCGGCTCCAGGCCGAGTTCGTCCACCAGGAACCGCCGGCCCTCGTCGTAGACCGCGAGGGCGTCGGCCTGCCGGCCGCTGCGGCACAGGGCGATCATCAGACTGCCGCGCAGGGCCTCGCGCAGCGGGTACTCCGCGATCAGCGCGTGCAGTTCCCCGACGAGGGAGCCGGTCTCGCCGAGCTTCAGGCGCAGTGCGACGAGGTCCTCCAGGGCGGTCAGCCGCTGCTCGGCCAGCTTGACCGCGGCGCCGGAGACCGCCGGGCACTGGATCCCGGCGAAGGCCTCGCCGCGCCAGAGGTCCACCGCCGACTGGAGCAGCCGGACGGCCTCGGCGTACCGGTTCTCGCGCTCCGCCACCTTGGCCGCGCGCACCCGGCCGGCGAACCGGTGCGCGTCCACGGCGTCCTCGGGTACGACCAGGCGGTAGCCGACGTCCACGGTGACCAGGCTGGTGTCCGACGCGGAGAGGATGCGGCGCAGGTCGCGGATCGCGTTGTGCACCTGCGGACGGGCCGACGACGGTGGGTCCTCCCACAGTTCGTCCACCAGGGCGTCCATCGGAACGACCCGGTTGGCGTTGAGGAGCAGCAGGGCGAGGAGCCGCTGTTGCCGCATACCCCGGACGCGGATCGGGATGCCCGACTCACGCAGTTCCAGAGATCCCAGGACCAGGAATTCCATTTCTTCTGTCCCCCGATGTCTTTCAACTCGGTTCAGCACATGCCCCCGTGAATGTTCAGGGGCCCCAGGTGACATCGCCGTCGGTGTGGTCCCCCGCGGTGGTGCGGAGGTCACTCTCGACGGCGTGCGTGATGTTCTTCGGAGAATCCGTGACGGTCACCGTCATCGCCATTCCGCCGAGAACGATCAGCGCGGCGGCGACGATTTTGGAGACACGGGTGCCCTGCATGGATTTTCTCCTCGATTGAGAGAGCGGATTTCCGGAGCGAATACTTCCGGACTGTTCAGCGGACTCTTCGGTGAAGTCTTCGGCGGCTTTCGTTCCGTCGATGGCTCAACTCTGCTCGGCGGGCGGGCCGGAGGGAACAGCAGACGGCTGGACGGAATGTGCAGCGGCCTAACCCGTCCACCCCGACCTGGGGAAACGCGAGGCTCACGCGTCCCACCAGGGGCCGGGCACCAGGACGGCCCCGGAGGTCACGACGCCGTAGCCGAGCAGGTCCGGATGGTGTTCGACGGCTCGCCGCGACAGCCGCGCGGCGCTGTCCTCGGCCGCGGCCAGGGAGTCGGCGAGGAGGAAAAGGCCCAGCGTGAGGCCCTCACCGGCGTGCGCGTGCACGGAGACGTGTTCCAGGCCGTCGCTTTCCTCGGCGCACGAGGAAACGATCGCCGCCAGATCAGGCCGGGCGGACTCCTCGGCAGGGGCGCGCAGGCGCACGTGGATGAGATACATGTCTTCATCTTCGGCGCTGTTCAGCAGCCGTGGACCGGCTCACGGTGGACGCTTTGTGCCATGGCATGAAGCGCCATACGGAAGGAAGCCGAAAGCCGCCCCGGAAGCCGTCCTCGAATGGGAGGGAAGCGCCTCGCGCCGGCCGGGATGCGGTGCGGTCCTCACTCTGGCACCACAGATGGTTGAAAGCCGAGCTATTGGCCGGAACCGTCCTCCGTGCCGCCGAGCCGCCATCGGCAGTTCAAGGTCAGTAAGCTCGGGGGCGCTAAGTTTCGAACACAGTGTGTGCAGTGTGTGACAGCAACAGGGGGACTGCATCATGTTGGAGGTTCTGGGACTGGATGCCGAGGCAGAAGCCATCTACCGGTGGATGCTGGCCAATCCACTGGAGGGCATCATCGTCCTCGTGTCCCGGCTCGGGCTGCCGGAGGAACGGGTCCGCGCGGGGCTGGACCGGCTCAGCGAACTCGCCTTGATCCAGCCATCGGCCCGCAAGGGCATAGGGTTCCGGGCCGTCGGCCCGGAGACCGCCATGGAGGTGCTGCTGGCGCGCCAGCAGGCGGAGTTGGCGGCGCAGCAGATGCGCGTGGAGAAATCCAGAGCGGCGGCGGCCCAACTGATCGCCGAATGCTCCTCGCTACGACCACGGGGCATCGACAGCGATTCCGAACAGCTGGACGGCCTGGAGGCGATCCGGGAACGGCTCACGGAACTGGCCCAGGCGGCCCAGGTCGAGGTCGCCACGTTCGCGCCGGGCGGCGCGCACCGGGCCGAGGACCTCCAGGCCAGTCGCGCCCCCAACTCCGCCCTCCTCGACCGCGGGGTGCGGATGCGAACGGTCTATCTCGACAGTGTGCGCAACCACCAGCCCACGCTGGACCACGTCGGCTGGCTGCACTCCCGCGGCGGGCAGGTCCGTACCGTGCCCGAACTGCCGGTCCGGATGATCATCTTCGACCGGTGCAAGGCGGTGCTGCCGGTCGACACGAGCGACGCCCGGGTCGGCGGGGTGGTGCTGAGCGGGGCGGGGACGGTCGCGGCCCTGTGCGCGCTCTTCGAGGGCGTGTGGAACACCGCGACAGCGCTGGGCAGTACACCGAAGTGCGAGGCGAAGGGCATGCCGCCGCAGGAGCGTGCCGTGCTCAAGATGCTCGCCCAGGGCTATACCGACGAGGCCATCGCCAAGCGCCTCGGCGTCTCCCCGCGCACGGCCCGGCGCACCGCCGCCACCCTGATGGAACGCCTGGACGCGCGCAGCCGCTTCGAGGCGGGGGTGCACGCCGTCCAGGACGGCTGGCTGCCCTCCTCGCGCTGAGCGCCGCACCGGCACGGGCACCGGCGCCTCATACCGGGCGGTCGCCTCGGGCCCTGTCGTCGCATTCCCGCCCGCCGCGCCCCGGGCGCGGACGGCGAAGGTGCGACGACAGGGCCCGTACGGTCACGCGGGCACCGCGCCGGCGCGTGCCTCCTTGCGGTCGGCGAGGAGCAGGGCCAGGGCGGGGAGCAGGGTGACGGTGTAGATCGCGAGGACCCAGGTGAAGGAGTGGGCGAAGGCGCCGGGCACCAGTCCGTGGCGCTCTCGGGCCGCCTGCTCCAGGACCACCGTGACCACGGCGAGGGCCACCGTGCCGCCGATCCGCTGGATCAGGTTGAGCTGGGCGGAGGCGTCCGGGATGGACTGCGGGCGGATCGACTGGAAGGCACGGGTCATCGCCGGCACGATCGTCAGTCCGGTGCCCAGGCCGCGCACCACGAGGCTCACGCACAGCAGCACGTACGAGGTGTCCGAGGACAGCGTGGTCAGCGGCACGGTCGCCAGCATCGTCAGGGTGATGCCGACGACGACGGTGCCGCCACCGCCGAGCCGTTTCATCAGCACCCGGCACAGCCAGGCCGCGGTGACCACACCGAGGCCTCCCGTGGACATCAGCAGACCGGTGGTCACGGCCGTCTCGCCGCGGGCGGTCTCGAAGTAGAGCGGGATGAGCATCATCGGCGAGTACAGGACGAAGCCCAGGCAGAAGATGTTGATCGCGGCCGTCCGGTACACGCGGTGGGCGAACAGGCGCACGTCGAGCAGCGGGTGGGCCGCGCGCAGTTCCCGTACGACGAACACGGCACCGCTCGCCACGGCGAGGACCAGCGGGAACAGGAAGGCCGCCCGCCCGTCGAGGGCGTGGTCGGAGAACTCGTGCACGGCCAGTACGGTGCAGACCGTGCAGGCGGCCGAGGACACCAGGCCGATCACGTCCAGCGGCTTGGCGGCACCCTCCCTCGGGCGGTCCGCGGGGACCCGGCGCAGGGTGACGTAGAGCAGGCCGGCGCAGAGCGGGACGTTGACGACGTACACCGCGGACCATCCCCCGGCCTCTACCAGGAGGCCGCCGATCGTCGGGCCCAGCAACGGGCTGATCAGCATGACGCTGCCGTTCAACGACTGCACCCGGCCCAGGTGTTCGCGGGGCACGCCGCTGGTGAGCAGGATCGTCGACGCGGGGGTGAGCACACCGGCGGCGGCGCCGGCGACCCCGCGGGCCGCGATCAGCTCGGGCAGGGTCTGGCTCGCCGCGCAGGCCGCCGAGCCGAGCGCGAACAGCAGGATCGCGGCGGCGAAGACGCGCCGTACGCCGAACCGGGTGGCCAGCCAGCCGGTGGCCGGCATGGTGGCGGCCAGCGCCATCAGATAGGTGGTCACCACCCACTGGACCTGGCCGATGGAACCGAACCTGGCCGTGGTCTCGTGCAGGGACACGTTGACGATGGTGGTGTCGAGCAGGGCGAGGAAGCCGCCGGTGATGGCCGCGGCCATCGTGACGAGGGCGGGGCCGGAAGCGGCCCGCGGAGGGCTCGGCGCGTCCTCTTTGGTCTGTTCGGTCAGTGCCATGGGTGGGCGTCCTTAGCAGGGCGATGAGGTCAACAGGGCAATGGGCCGGGGCGGTTCGCGCCGGTCGGCGCGTACCGGTCGGCGCGTACCGGTCGGCGCGTACCGGTCGGCGCGCCTCGGTCAGTTCGGGGCAGGCGGCTCGCGCCGGTCGGCGTCCGGCTGCCGGAGGCCTGGTGGAGCGGGCCGGTCAGGGTGTGTCGGTCAGCGCGTGCTCGATGTCGTCGAGGACCGCCCCGGCCGCCTCGCGGGCGCCGGGGCGCCTGCGGCAGGACAGGGTCACTTCGGTCTCGTCGCCGACCTGGCAGGTGCTCAGGAACATCTCGGCGTAGGGCACGAGCATCGGCAGCGTGGTGAAGCCGGTCGGCCGGAACCGGTCGGTGCGCAGTTCGGCGGTGTCGATCCGGCCGTGGTCGGAGATGATCGCCGTGCACGGGAACCGAGTGCCGTCCAGTTCCTGGGCCTCGCGCAGCGAGTTGGCGAAGGGATTGCTGCGCAGGAAGTCCCCCTCCAGCGCGGCCACCTCGCGCTTGCCGAGCAGGGCCCGGACGACCTGGCCGTGCAGCCGCTTCCAGCTGTCGTCCCGGTGCAGGTCCAGCACCAGCCGGGAGGTGAGGTTGGCGGTGGAGCGGACCGTACGGTCGTGGCGGCGCAGGTCCACCGGCACGATCAGCCGGCCCGTCTCGCCGCCCAGCCGGCGGGAGAGGGCGGCGGCCACCCGGGCGGTGACCGCCGACGGGGCCGCCCGCACCCGGCGCCGCACCCAGAGCGGGGCGCCGTCGGCCGGTCCCTCGCCGAGGATCGCGGGCAGGCCCTCCAGCCGGGCGGGCGGCTCGGCGGGCGGCACCTTCCCGGCGGCCGTCCGGAAGTGGGTGTCGTCGACGACGGACGCCGCGCCGACCGGCTCCTCGCCGCGCAGCACCCGGAACACGTCGGCGATCCACTGCCGGAGCCCGCGGCCGTCGGTGACGATGTGACTGGCCCGGACGACCAGCCGGGCCGACGGCCCCGCGACGAGCCCGACCTCGCAGACCGGGCCGGTGACGACGTCCAGGTCGCGGTGGAAGAAGGGGGCGTCGAAGCCGGTTCTCTCGGGGAGTTCCGTGACGGGCGGGAGCGAACCGTCCGCCCGCCAGGCCGCGCCACGGCGGTGGACCGCCAGGCCGGGGCTCGCGAGGGTGGCGGAGCGTACCGCGTCCCGCAGGGCGTCGGGGTCGATGCGCCCCTCGCCCTCCACGATCATCTGGATCAGCTGCGGGGTGCCGGTGGCCGCGGCGTTCAGGTAGCCGCGCTCGATCTGCGAGATACGGCGGGTATAGGGCCGTACGGCGGCCGCCGTGGCTGTCATGCCGGCTCCAGGGTCGGGGTGTGCATACGGACGGGGGCGGGGGCGTCGGCCGCGAGGGCCAGGTGCATCGCCGGGGCCACCGTCGTCGAACGCACCCGGTACGCGCCCACGTTGGTGGGCCGCCAGCCCGGCCGCCACGCGGGCAGCCGGACCCCGGCGAAGGTCTCCTTGGTGACGTGCGAGGCCTTGATGAGCGCCTCGCACTCGGCGAAGTCCCGGATCTCGGCGGGCTGCCGGCGGCCGAGCAGGGTGCCGAGCCACCGCATGGCGGCGGGACGGTCCCGCTCGTCCTGGAGGTCCACCCCGAGGTGCACCGGACCGGCCGACAGGGCCACGGCGCTCCAGCCGTCGCAGTGCGCGACCGAGGCGGTGAGGTGGTGGGCCGGGACGTACCAGCGCTTGTGCACGTCCCTCGTGAGGTCCCGCGCCCCGATGTCGAGGCCGTACACCCGGGCCACGGCCTCGATGATCAGCGAACGGCCGGAGGCGTCGAGGCGGTGGCCCATGCGGTCGCGGGGAAGGTGCGGGTGACGGGTGACCAGGCAGTCGATCGGGGCGGGTCGCGCCGCGCCGCGCACCACCGGATCCATCACCAGCCCCAGCAGCGCCCCCATCACGCCTCCGTGTCGAACACGGCCGCCGCGTAGCTGCCGCCGTAGGCGAAGCTGGAGAGCAGCAGCCTGCCCTGCCGGGTCGGGGCGGTCAGCGCCGCCACCAGGCCCAGGGCGCCCGCGCTGCCGTAGGTCTCCCCCAGCAGGGCCTTGGGAGTGATCGTCGGGCGGTCGACGAGGCCCGCGAGGCGCAGGGCCCGGGACTGGGCGGTGTCCACCAGGCTGTAGCCGGAGGCCGCCGAGACGACGGTGTCGATCTCGTCGGGCGTGACGCGGGCCTCGGCCATCGCGCCGCGCAGCGCCCGCGCCCAGGCCTCGCCGTCGCGGCCGATGCGGCCGATGCCGGCCGACTCGCCGGAGGCGCCGTAGCCGCGCACCTTCGCCAGGACGTCCGCGCCCCGGGACGAGGCCGACCGCTCGCTCTCCAGGAGGACGGCCGCCGCGCCTTCGCTGAGCACCATGCCGCTGCGGCCGCCGGGGACCACCGGTCCGCAGCGCGCGTAGCCGGGGAGGCCGGCCTGGGTGGCCAGTGCCTGCTCGGGGAACTCGTCGGCGATCACGACCATGATCCGGTCCGCCATGCCGCGCGCGATGACCCGGGCGGCGAGCTGGAGGGCCAGGACGGAGCTGGTGCCGCCGTTGGCGATCGTCGCGGTGTAGCCGCGGTAGCGGTGCAGCATCGCCACATGGCCGGCGGCCGCGTTGACGACGGTGTTGGCGAACAGCGCCGGGTTGGCGCCGCTGATGCCCTGCTGGAGGACGCCCTTGTGGAACTGAAGGACCGAGGTGACCGGTCCGTAGCCGGTGGCGAAGACGATGCCCGTGCCCTCGGCCTCGGCCCGCGAGGGCTTGCCGTGCCGCCCGTAGAGGTCGGCGACCGCGGCGGCGGCCAGCAGGCTGAGCGGGTCCATCCGGCGGGCCCGGCTCGGGTTGATGCCCCGGGACGCCGACTTGACGTCCACCCGGCCGACCAGCACGTCGCCCACGCCCCGGACGTGTTCGGTGGCGGTGAAGCAGGCGCGTTCGCCGTCGAGGGCGGCCACCAGGTCGGCGGTGTTGCCCGCGCCGCCCGCCAGTCCCGCGACTCCGGTGACGACGACCTCGTGGACCTGCTCGGTGCGGCGCGGGGCCGAACTCGGGCGGCCCGGCCGGTTGAGGACGACGGAGGCGTTGTTGCCGCCGAAGGCGAAGGAGTTGGAGATGACCACCTCGGGACGGGCCCCGGCGCGGCCGGCGTCCGGGATGACATCCAGGCCGAACGGCTGTGCCACGCCACGGGTGTTGACGGTCGGCGGCAGGGTGCCGCGGTCGATGGCCAGGGTGCTGACCACCGCCTCGACCGCCCCGGCCGCGCCGAGGGTGTGGCCGAGGATCGACTTGGTGGAACTGGCCGGCGGCACCGAGGAGCCGAACAGCAGCTTCACCGCCTTCGGTTCGGAGGCGTCGTTCGCCGGGGTGCCCGTGCCGTGCAGGTTGAGGTAGTCGACGTCCCTCGGGGTCAGACCCGCCGTGTCCAGGGCCTGGGCCATGGCGGCGCAGGCACCCTTGCCGCTCGGGTCGGGGGCGGTCTGGTGGTAGCCGTCGCAGGAGAGGCCGTAGCCGCCCAGCTCGGCGAGGACCCGGGCGCCCCGGGAGGCGGCGCGGTCCGCCGACTCCAGGACCATGAACCCGGCCCCCTCCCCGAGGGTCAGGCCCGTGGACGCCGACATCGGCGAGCACGGCTCCGGGTCGAGCGCGCCCAGGGCGCTGAACCCGTACGCCGAGAGCGAGGCGAGGGGGTCGACGCCGCCGCAGATCACGTGGTCGACGTCCCCCTTCCACAGCAGCTCGGCCGCGTAGCCGAGGGCCACGGCGCTGGCCGCGCAGGCGTTGGACAGGACCACGCGCGGGCCGCGCAGGTCGAACTCGGCGGCGATGTAGTCGCCGACGCAGGGCAGTTGGACGGCGGCCGCCCGCTCCGCGTCCAGCTTCCCCTCGTGGACGAGGTCCGCGTGGACGCTCTCCAGCGTGGGCATGGCGCCGAGGCTGGAGCCGACCACGACCGCGACCCGGTCCCGGTCGACGGTGTCCAGGTCGAGCCCGCTGCTCTCCAGGGCCTCCCGGATGGCGGTGGCGGCGAGGCCGTAGCAGCGGTCGACGTCGGCCGGCTGCTCGCCGGTGACCATGCCGGCCCACTCGGTCAGCAGCTCGGAGGTGTCCATGAGGGTGTTGGTGCGGATGCCGGAGGTGCCGGCCGCGATGGACGACCAGCCCTTCTCGACGTCGTCACCGGCGCCGGTGATCAGTCCCAGGCCCGTCAGGGCGATTCTCGGCGTGGACATCAGGCGATCCGGGTGGTGAGGGAGCGGGCGATGACACGGGGCAGGGTCACGGTGCGCAGCGGGCGCTCGGCGGCCTGCTCGTCCCGGGCGGCCAGTTCGAGGCCGGAGACCCAGAACGGGGCGTCCAGCAGGGCGAAGACGAGCTCCTCCTCCGGGTTGGCGGAGGGCGCCTGCCACAGGACCGTGCCGATCTCCCGGCCGCCCGCCGTCACCTGCGTGCCGGCCGTGAACCGGCTGTCCGCGGGGGCGGCCAGGGCGGTCAGCCGGGCGGTCTCGGCGGTGGGCCTGACCAGGTCGTCGGAGCCGCGGAACTCGCCGATCCGGTTCCAGTCGATCATCCAGGACAGGTCGGCCTCGTCGACCGAGAGACCGGCGAAGCCGGCCGCGTAGACGGCCATGCCGGCCTCGGCCTGGACCCGGGCGAGGCCCTCGTCGCCGACCGGCGCGCCGCCCTCCTCACGGACGGCGGCCAGCACGGCCCGGTGCGCGGCCTCGGGGGCGTTGCTGATGAGCAGGTAGCCGTACTCGCCGGTGGTGCCGACACGGGCCAGGTGGGCGAGCGCCGCCGGGTCGTCGGACAGCGCGGCCTCGGTGACGGCGTGCAGGGTCAGGCCCGAGATGTCGAAGTCGACGAAGCGCGCCGCGACCGACCAGGCCGTCGGGCCCTCGAACGCCGTGGCGGCCCAGCCCTCCGGCTCGATGTCGACCTCGACGCCCTCGGGGACGTCCAGCCCGTCGAGGTAGCCGCGCAGCTCGTCGGCGCTGACCCGGGTGCGGGGCAGCAGCCAGGCGTCCTCGCCGATCTCGAAGTGCAGCAGGATCGCGAACGGGGTGCCGTCGGCGTTCAGGGCGAGCACCTCGCGGACGGAGTCCGGCTCGACGAAGTCGCCCGACCTGGCCAGGACCTGGTCGAGCAGCGAAAGCCGCTCGTCGCCCGAGACGCGGACCAGCGGGGCGTCGATCCGGTAGGCGCCGATGGTGGTGCGCACGGTGGCGTAGTCGTCCGAGGCGGTACGGAGGGCGGAGACGGTGGTGGTGGTCATGGTGTGGCGTTTCCTCTCGAAAAAGAAGTGATGGAAGGTGGTTCAGGACCGGGTGGGTTCGCTGTGCACGGCCAGCTGCCAGGCGCTCGGCCGACGGGCCGGGGACACGCAGCCGATGAGCAGGCCGGAAGGGGTCGCACGCAGGACGAGTTCGGCCTGCGCGCACGCCCCGTCGGCGGGCCGGCAGTCGAGCCAGCTGCCGTCGGCGAGCCGTACGGTGGCCGCGGTGGCCCAGATCTGGCGGAAGCCGGCCGAGCCGAGCTCCCACCGGGTGCCGGCCGAGTCGAGCAGCACGGTGGTCTCGCGCGGGGTGTTCGGGGTGAGCCAGAGGACGATCTCCTCCTCGCTGTCCGGGGCCTGGATGTCGGCCCGGACGGGCTCGGCGGTGTCCTCGGGGGCGGTCAGTTCCCAGCCGATCCGCTCGCGCGGGGCGAACAGGCCGAGCGGGTGCTTCTCCTCCCAGGCGGCCGGCCGCACGCCCCAGCCGAGACCGCTCGCGCGGCCGAACCGGCTGTTCTCCGCGGTGACCCACATGCCCGCCGACCAGCGGGGGTTGTAGCCGAAGACCCGGGTGCGCGGGTACGGGCTGCGCAGGACCTTGGTGGCGCCCTCCTTCCACGAGGTGACTCCGGCGGCGGAGGCGGTGAGCTCCAGCCGGCGGACGGCGCCCGGCTTCGGGACGGTACGGGCGGGCCGTACGGCTTCGGTCCCCGCTTCCGTCCCCGCGTCGATCCCCGCGTCGGTCCTTGCCCCGGTCCTCGTGTCGGTTCCCGCGTCGGTCTTCGCGTCGGTCTTCGCGTCCGCCGGGCGGAAGTCGGTCCGCAGCCGGGCCACTCCGTCCGGGCCGGCCGCCAGGCCGCGCTCCAGCAGAGCGCTGTGGATCAGCCGGACCGGCTCGCGGACCGGCAGCCCGACGCCCCACGAGGTGCCCCGCCAGGCGAGCTCGGTGCCGGCCGGGACCACCTGGGAGGCGGCGACCGCCTCCGAGGCGTCGCGGACACCGAGGCCGAGGCCGATCGGGTGGCGTTCGCCGTCCGGGTGGACGAAGGTGCCCTGCCGCAGTCCGACCGTCTGGAAGATCCGGCCGGGGCTGCTGGTGAAGGCGAAGTCCTGCCGCAGGGTGCCCTCGGTGAGGGTGACCGTGCCGACGACCTCGTCCTCGCCGCACCGCTCGGTGACCCGGACCCCGTTCTCGACGGCGACGATGTCCAGGTCGCGGGGCTCGCCCTCGCGCCAGCCGGCCGGGCGGTCGGCCCGGCAGCTGGGCCAGGTGGAGACGAACAGCGGGCCGTGGTGGCCTTCGGCCAGCACCGACAGCGTGCCGTCGTCGCCGTCCACCTCGCAGACCAGCCCGCCGGAGCCGAACCGGTGCGGCTCCGGCCGCCGCGGTGCGCGCACGTGGTACGGCGGTTCGGTCAGCCGCAGCGCGCGGGCGGTGCCGTCGGGCCCGGTGACCTCCGCCTCGCGGACGACGCCACGGTCGACGTCGACGCTCGCGGTGATCCGGAACCCGCCCAGCGCCAGGTGGTAGTCGACCGTGCGGACGCCGTCCACCAGCCGGACGTCGGAGCGCAGTTCGTCGTCCCGGGCCTCGGTGACCGTGCCGAAGCTGTTCAGTCCCCCGAGGGCCGACCTGACCTCCGGCCCCAGGTCCGCGAACACGCTGCGCAGGACCAGCGGGATGTAGTTGTGCAGTTCGACGTTGCCGTCCTCGCCGGGCACGGTCCGGCCCACGGAGACGCAGCCGACGCGCCGGTAGAGCTTGAACGCGACGCTGTTGGCCGGGTTGACGGTGAGCCGGAGCACGAGGCAGCCGGACCGCACCATCCACTCGACGGCCTCCGTGAACAGCCGGCCGGTGATGACGCCGTTGCGGTAGGCGGGGGCGACGAAGAACATGTCGGCGATGAGCTCACCGGCGCGGGCGGAACGCCGGCCGGTGTTGTGGAACAGGCCGAAGGTGCCCACCACACGCCCGCCGTCCACGGCCACGAGGAACGTTCCCGTGTCCCGTTCGGCCAGCTCGCGCTCCAGCTCGTCACCGGTGATGCCGCCCGCTACCGGGTTGGGGTTGTCGCGGTGGCGGTTGTAGAGCGCCGCGATGTCATGCGCGTCGCCCTCCTGGTACGGGCGGATCGTGATGGACATGCCTCACCTCCTTTTCTTCGAGGGTTCTTCGAGGGTTCTTCGGTGGGACCCGTCCGGAGGGGGTCAGGCCTTGCGGCCGGTGGTGACGATCAGGGAGCCCGCGGCGGCCAGTTCGGAGCCGACGCTCGCCCGCACCGACACCTGCCGGAGGCCGCCCAGCCGCTGGCCGAGCTTGGCGTCCAGGGTCAGCTGGTCGCCGGGGACGACGAGCCGGGAGAACTTCATCGAGCTGATGGACCCGAGGTAGCCGACGCTCGCGGAGGGGTCACCGCCGCCCTCGGGCGCACCGGCGGCCTCCGCCGCCGCGGCTGCTTCGATGATCTCGGCGACATACACGACGGCCACCAGCTGGGCCATCGCCTCGACGATCATCACGCCCGGCATGATCGAGTGGTCGGGGTAGTGCCCGGCGAAGAAGGGCTCGTTCACCGACACGCTCTTCACGCCGCGGCCCGAGACGCCGGGGACGACGTCGTAGGCCCGGTCGATCATCAGCATCGGCCAGCGGTGCGGCAGCATCCGCTTGATGTCGTCGGAGGAGTAACTGTGCTTCTGCTTCGGCCTCGCGGGGGCCTCGGAGGCGATCGTCATGCTCAGACCTCGCGGGCTTCGACGAAGTCGACCAGGGCGTTGATGGAGCCGAAGGCCTCGAAGTCGTCGTCGCTGATCAGCACGTCGTACTCGTTGTTGACCATGACGACGATCTCCAGGGTGTCCAGCGAGTCCATCTCCAGACCGCGGCCGAACAGCGGCTGGTTGTCGGAGACGACGGCGGGCTCGACGTCCAGGCCGAGGCGGTCGATGATCATCGACTTGACCTTCATGTTCTTCGCCAGCCGGGTCTCGGCCTGGGTACGGATGTCCTCGAAGGTGGCGACGGACACGGTGCGTTCCTTTCACAGAGGGACAAGTGGTGGGCAACTACTTTGTTCTGATGGCTAGTTGGGGATCATTCCGCCGTCGACGGTGAGCACCTTGCCGGTGATGTAGGAGGCGGCGGGGGCGGCCAGGAAGGCGGCGGCCTGGGCCACCTCGGCCGCGGTGCCCATGCGCCCCATCGGGATGACCTGGAGGGCCTCCTTCATGTGGGCCGGCGGCACCTTCTTGACCATGTCGGTGTCGATGAACCCGGGCGCGACGACGTTGACCCGGATGCCGCGCGGGGCGACCTCGTACGACAGCGTCTTGGCCATGGCGATCACCCCGCCCTTGCTGGCGGCGTAGTTGGCCTGGCCGGCCCGGCCGGCGATGCCGCTGGTGGAGGCGATGAAGACGATCGCGCCGCCGCTCGCGTACATCTGCTTGGTCGCCTCGCGGGCGGTGTAGAAGGTGCCGGTCAGATTGGTCCCGATGACCTCCTGCCACTTGGCGGAGCTCATGGCGGCCAGGTGACCGTCGGCGGTGACACCGGAGTTGAGGACGGCGACGTCGAGACGCCCCCAGGCCGCCTTCAGCTGCTTGTACATGGCGGCGACCTGGGCCTCGTCGGAGACGTCCGCCCGGACCGGCAGGGCCTCCCGGCCGAGTTCGCGGATCCGCTCGGCGACCTCCTCGGCCTTCGCCTCGTTGGAGCGGTAGTTGAGGGCCACGTCGCAGCCGTGCTCGGCCAGGGTGAGCGCGATCGCCGCGCCGATGCCGCGCGAGGCGCCGGTGACGAGGGCCTTGGTGCCCTCGGCGAAGAAGGTGCTCATGCGGCCCTCCCCGCCATCGCCGCGGTGACCCGGTGGCTGCCCGGGTCGAACCCGGCGGCCTCGGTGCCGAGGCCCGCCGCGGTGGCGGCCTTGAGGACCGCCTGGGCGACCGCGAGGTCGAGGATGCCGAGGCCGAAGGGCGAGAAGACGATCGTGCCGTCCGTGGCGGGCGGCTCGGAGCAGCCCAGCACGGTGGCGATCTCGGCGTGCACGAACTCCCGGTGACCGGTCTCCTGCTCGGCGCGGTGCAGGGAGGTCCGCTCACGGACGGCGTGCTCGACGTCGTCGACCACGTTGTACGCGCCGAGCACCGAGCCGGTGCTCAGGTCGCGCAGCGACAGGTGCAGGATCACCTGGCGGGACGGGCGGTCGGGGTGGGCGGCCAGGTCGAGCCAGTACGTCGAGTCGGTGGTCGCGATGCTCACCGTCTCGGCGCCGAGCGCCGCGGCGACGTCACCGGTGCGGAAGGCGATGCCCGGGTACTCGCACTCCAGTTCGGCTGCGAACACCTCGGCACGGCCCGGGACCACGTCCTGGAGCACCACGGTCTCCAGCTCGGGGTGGGTCAGCGTGAGGAAGGCGAGGACCCGCTGGTTGATCGTCCCGCAGCCGATGAGCCCGGCCGTGCGCACCGGACGGGAGCCGTGCAGCGCGCCGCTGGCGAGGGCGGCGCTCGCCGCGGTCCGGGAGGATGAGATCTGGCTGCCTTCCAGCAGGGCCTGCGGATATCCGGTGTCGAGGTCGTTGAGCACCTGGACGGAGGAGGCCCGCTGGAGGCCCTGCTCGACGTTGGCCGGGAAGGACGAGATCCACTTCAGGCCCATCACGGGCTCCGGGCCGCCCAGGTAGGCGGGCAGGGAGATGATGCGCGAGCCGGCGGGCCGCGGCGGGCGCAGGAAGCTGGAGAACGGCACCTGCGAGTGGCCCTGGCCGTGCAGCACGTAGGCGCTGCGGACCGCGTCGAGGACGGCGGGTCCGAGGCCCTTCAGGGCCATTTCGACGTCGTCGCGACCGAGGATCCTCATGACTGACTCCTTTCGTGATCGGTGGTGTCGGGAACGGGGTTGTCGTCGGTGAGCGGGAATTCCTTGAAGCGCTCCTCGACCCAGGAGTCGGAGTAGACGGTGTCGAGGTAGCGGTCACCGCCGTCGGGAAGGACGGCCACGCAGGTCGCGCCCGGTTCGATCCAGGACGCGGCGTCCTGGAGGGCTGCCACGACGGCGCCCGAGGAGCCGCCGGCGAGGATGGACTCCTGGGCGAGCAGCTGCCGGCAGCCGCGTACGCAGTCGAAGTCGGTGACCTTGACGACCCGGTCCGCGAGGCCCGGCCGCAGCAGCGGGGGCACGACCGCCGCCCCGTGGCCGGGAATCGTGCGCCGGTGGGTGAGCTCCCACGGCTCCGGCGGTCCGAAGATCACGCTGCCGACCGCGTCCACCGCCACCACGTTGGTGGCCAGGCCGTGGTCGCGGATGTACTCGGCGCAGCCGCGCAGCGTCCCGGTCGTGCCGGCCGCGAGGAACAGGTGGTCGGGGCCGCCCGGGAGGGCCTCGTGGATCTCCCGCATGGTGTGGTGGTGGGCCCGCGAGTTGTGCTCGTTGGCGTACTGGTTGGGCCAGTAGGCGTCCGGGACGCCCGCCAGGAGCGACCGCACCCGCTCGATCCGGGCCGGCAGGTACTCGCCGGTGGCCGGGTCGCGGTCGACGACCTCGACCTTGGCGCCGTACGCCCGCATGATGGCCGCGTTCTGCGGGGTGGTGCGCGGGTCGATCACGCAGATCAGGTTCAGCCGGTAGAAGTTGCACAGCTGGGCGAGGGCGATGCCCAGGTTGCCGGAGGAGGACTCCACGACCGTGGAGACTCCGGGGACGAGCTTCCCCGCCCTGATGGCGTGCTCGATCATCGACTTGGCGGCGCGGTCCTTGATGGAGCCGCCCGGGTTGAAGCGCTCGCACTTGGCGTACACCTGGAACCGCGCGGGCGGGAACAGGCGGTCGAGGGCGACCAGCGGGGTGCCGCCGATCGTCGCGACGATGTCGGGGTCCCGGGTGCGGGTGGCACGGACCGCGAGGGCCGCGCCGTCGGAGGCGAGGACGGTCATTCCGGCACCTTTCTGCTGATCTGGAGCCGCAGTTCGCTGACGAAGCGCTCGCCGTCGGCGTCCGGCAGCCAGGAGTCCTCCGGAGCCGGCAGCGGCTCGCTGAGGGTGATGACGGCGTCGGGGTCGAGCCGGCGCGCGGCCCGGACGAGGTTGGCGAAGGACAGCACCAGCGTCGGGCTGGTGAAGTCGACGAGGGACGGCTTGGTCTCCTCGGGGAACTTGACGAAGAGCAGGTCGGGCAGGGCGTGTTCGGCCACCCACCGGCGGACTGCGAGGTAGTCGCGCTCCCGCTCGGCCTTGTCGGGCAGTTCCGTTCCGGCGGCCGGCAGGCGCCAGGTCTCCCGGAACAGGACCAGGTCGTCGAGGCTCACGCGCGGGGCGTGCGGCCGGTCCAGGCCGATCTTGAAGGCGTCCGCGGCGATGATCGCGACGGGCACCGCGAGCAGCTCGGCGACGCTCCAGACACCCCCGTCGGGGGTGGTCGCGGTCACCGTGCCGTCCTTCTCCGCCAGGCCGACGGAGACCGCGGGGTCGACGCGGGCGCGGTCGTCGTACGGAGCCCGGGTGAAGCCGATCAGCCGGTCACCGGCACCGATCGGGGCGGGCACCATGCGGCCGCTGTTGCGCTTCCACTCGACCGGCAGCAGCGGCACCAGCCGCCGGGCGCCGATCGCCGCGTTCACCTTGTCCCGCAGCGAGCCGGCGTCGGTGGTCCAGTCGAGGAACGGCAGGTCCAGCGTGGCCAGGCAGGCGTGCAGTTCGCCGAGGACGGTGGTGTAGTCACCGGCGTTGAAGGCGTCGACGGACCGGGCCACCACCTGCAGGTCGGGGCTGTGCACGGCGAGATGGGGTGAGCGCACCGGGCCGGTCGCGAAGACCTCGCGGGCCCGCTCCTCGATGCCGGACACCGACAGACGTACCGGGGTGTGCTGTTCCTCGTCGAGGTTGAGCACCTCACGCCACTTCTCGGCGAGTTCACGGGTCGCGGTCCGCACCGGGGTGGCGTGGTCGCCCCAGAACAGCCCGAGCACCTGCGTCCACACGTCGGCGAGGGTGACGTCCCCGCGGCGGCGGGCCGCGGCCTTGCGGACGAACCCGGCGACCTCCGCCTCCACCAGCTCGGCGAGCCGGTTGCCGAACCAGTCCGCCGCGTCCGCGACCAGGGCCAGCGGACGGGCGATCCCGTCCAGGAAGTCCCGCCCCAGGTCCATCCGGCAGTCCCGGAGGGAGTCCTGGTAGCAGAGCGTGCGGCCGGCGTACGCCTTGCCCTCGTCGCGGGAGGCCGACTGTCCCGTCGTCCGGACGAAGAACTCGTCGAGCCGGTCGAGCGCCGCCACGAGCTCCTCGGCGCTCGACGCCCGGTCGATGCCGCCGCGCAGCCGGTCGAGTCCGGTGAGGACCGCGTCGAAGCGGACGAACAGCTCCGGGTCGCCGATGCCGGCCACCCGACGGCGCAGCACCTCCTCGGCACGGACGTCGACGGGGATGTTGGCGTCCCAGGTCAGCACCCGCTGCCGCAGCAGCCGGGTCAGGACCTTCTCCACCCGCTCCCGCGCCGTCGCCGGCTCCCAGCCGGTCGCCTCGGCGATGGCCTCGCCGCCGCGGTCGCCGTCCACCAGGCGCAGCACCCGGACGTCGTCCTCGCGCAGCCGCACCGTACGGCCGCCCTGCATGACGAGCCGGTCGCCGTCGAGGTGCACGTCGGGCCGCAGCATCGGCGGGAACCACCAGCGGGCGCCCGGCTGCCCGGCCATCCAGTCGGCCAGCGCGGCCACCGTCCAGCGTTCGAGGAAGGTGCGGCTGCGCGAGGTGAGCGAGGGTCCGACCTCGAGATCGACGGCGCGCTGCCCCTGCCCGACGGAGATCCACGCCCCGGGGCCGAAGAAGCCGATGGTGTCGGCCTTGGCGCAGTACCGCAGCCAGTACATGGCGAGGGTGCGTTCCCGCTGCCGGCGCTTGGACTCCTTGCCCTTGCGCGCGGCGAGTGAGTCGAGGATCTGGTAGACGGTGCGGTTCTGCCAGGCGATGGCGGTGCGCACCTTGTCGTCGGTGGCGAGCCGGGCCAGCCGCCCGGCCTCGGCGTCGGTGTCGGCGCGGTAGGCGGCGCTGAAGGCCTCCCGGCCGTCCGTGGCGCCGTCCGTCCCGCCGTCGGCCTCCAGCAGCCGCGCCGCGTGGGCGGCGCGCGGTCCGCCGATCAGGCCGAGGCCGGAGACGGGGAAGCCCGCGCTGCGGAGCAGTCCGACGCCCCACACCCGCCACGCGCTGTCGCCCAGCCGGTACGACGGTCCGAAGGCCGTCCAGTCGAGCGTGCGGGTCGCTTCGAGCGTGCCGGTCATGCCGCCGCCCCTTCCGCCGCACGTTCACCGAGCGCGGCCGCCAGCCGGGAGATCCCCTCGGCGATCCGCTTCTTCGGCACGTGGCTGAAGCACAGCCTGAGCGCGTCGGCGTTCTCCCCGCCGATGCCGAAGTGGGAGCCGGGCACGAAGGAGACCCCGTGCTCGGCCGCCGCGTCGGCGAAGGTGTTGGTGTCGACGCCGTCGCGGTTCCGCAGCCAGATGTAGAAGCCGCCGTCCGGCCGCCGCCACGACCAGGGCCCGTCGGCGCCGAGTTCGGCGTCCAGCGCGTCGGCCATCAGCGTCGACCGCTCCCGGTAGCTCGCCCGGTAGGCGTCGACGAGGCCGGTCCAGCCGGACCGGGTGTGGAAGGCGGCGAGCGCCGCCTGGGCGAGCGCGGACGGGGACAGCGCCATGATCTCGGTCGTACGGCGCAGGGTGCCCGCGAGTTCCGCCGGCGCCGCGATCCAGCCGCAGCGCAGCCCGGGTGCGAACACCTTGGAGAAGGTGCCGAGATAGATCACCCGGTCGGGGTCGAGGCCCTGGAGGGTGTCGGTGGTCCGCCCGTCGAAGCCGAGCAGGCCGTAGGGGTTGTCCTCGACGATCAGCAGGTCCAGCTCCCGGGCCACGGTGAGCAGTTCCTGCCGGCGGGCGACGGAGAGGGTCGCGCCGGTCGGGTTCTGGAAGGTCGGGTTGCAGTACAGCAGGCGGGCGGTGCGGCCGTCGGCGCGCAGTCGGCGCACCGTCGCGCGCAGTCCCTCGGGGTCGAGCCCCTCGGCGTCCTCGGGCACCGCGTGCGGGTGCAGTCCGGCGGTGCGGAAGGCGGCCGCGGCGCCCGGGTAGGCGGGGGTCTGGCACAGGACCGTCTCCCCCGGGGCGGCGAGACCCAGGGCCACCGCCATCAGCCCCATCTGGGAGCCGCCGGTCGGGACCAGGTTCTCGGCGGTGGTGCGCCCGCCCTCACGGGCCATCAGGTCGGTGATCGCCGGCACCAGGGCCCCCGCGACATGCGGGGTCGTGTACTGCAGGGCGAGCTTCCCGCCGAGCCGCAGGAGCCGGGAGAGCTGGGCGGAGAGGACGTCAAGCGGCAGGACGTCCAGGTCGGGCAGGCCCCCGGCGAAGGAGATCAGGTCCCCGCCCCGCTCGAACAGTCGCGGCATCTCCACCGCGGGTCGTGTGTCGGTCCACATGGCGGTCAGCTCCCGGTTCTGGCCGGCAGTGCGGCGGCCAACTGGTCCTGCACGCAAGCCAGCAGGCCGGCCGAGGAGGTGAGCGCCGGGTCGGCGAGCGCCTCGGGGTCGATCTCGATGCCGTACTGCTCCTCGACGGCCATCACCAGGGCGATGGTCTGGAGCGAGTCCACGCCGAGGTCCACGAGCGGGGTCTGCGGGTCGGTGACCGTGACGGCGCAGATCTCCTCGACGAGCTGGTCAAACTGCGACTGGTTCATGGGTGGTCCTCGTCTGTGTGGGCTGTCGTGTGGTCTGTCCGATGGGGCGGGGGTCGTCGGCGCGGACCAGCAGCGCGGCGGCCTTGCGGTCCGGTTTGCCGTTCGCGGTCAGCGGTACGGCGTCGAGGGGGACGATCCGGTCGGGCAGCCGGGCCCGGTCGAGGCGCAGCCGCAGCCGGTCGCGGACCTCTTCCGGCGTCAGCGAGGTCTGCACGGCCAGGAACAGGGGGGCGTCCTCGGTCTCGGGCCGCAGCGCCACCGCCGCGATCACGCCGGGGATCCGCTCGGCGGCGTCCTCGATCTCGGTCAGCCCGAGGCGGATCCCGCGCCGCTTGATCATGTCGTCGTCGCGGCCGACGAAGTAGAGCCGGCCGTCCTCGTCGAGGTAGCCCTGGTCGCCGGTGTGGAGCTCCAGCGCGCCGTCGGCGCCGCGGACGTAGCGGTGCTGTGCCTCCAGCGGGATCCCCCAGTAGCCGGCCATCACGGTGGTGCCGGCCACGACGATCTCGCCGACCTCGCGGGGGCCGAGTTCCCGCTTGGCGCCGTCGACGATCCGGACCCGGTCGCCGGGGATGGGCCGCCCGACGGAGTCGGGGTGGGCGGCGTACTCGGCGGGGTCGAGGATCGAGATGCGCTTGCACTCGGTCATGCCGTACATCGAGGCGAACGCCGATCCCGGGAAGACCTCGAGGAGTTCGGCCATGACGGCCCGGCCCGGTCGGGCGCCCGTGTTGGTGAACAGCCGCACCCCGGTGGGCCGCCGGAGCCTGCTCTGCAGCAGGGCCAGGATCTGGGCCAGCGAGGGCACGAGCGGGACGACGGTCACGCCGTGCTGCTCGATCGTCTGCAACAGGGCCCGGTCGCCGCCGCGTTCGGCGAGGACGAGCGTGCCGCCGGTACGGGCGCAGAGCAGGGCCTGGTAGAGGCCGTAGTCGAAGGAGAGCGGGAGCCGGCACAGCACCACGTCGTCCGCGGTGTAGCCGAGGCAGGCGCCCACGGCCTCGACGGCCGCGATCATCTGCCGGTGCGGGCAGACGACGCCCTTCGGCCGGCCGGTGGTGCCCGAGGTGTAGATCAGCATCGCGACGGCGTCGTCCGGGATCCGGGCGGCGAAGCCGTCGGCGGGGGCGTCCCGGATCTCCTGCCGGGCCTGCCCGACCGGGACGGTCCGCCCGGCCCGCTGCCCCGCGCCGGGCGGGCAGATCGCCAGGGCGGCCGAGCAGTCCTCGACGATGCCGGCGACCTGGAGGTCGGTCAGGTCGGGGTGGACGGGGACGAAGACGGCGCCGATACGGAGGGTGGCGTGGAAGAGGGCGAGGAAGGTGCGGTCGTTGCCACCGGCGTGGACGACCCGCTGCCCGGGGGCGATGCCCTGGGCCCGCAGCCAGCCGGCCGCACGGTCGACGTCCGCGCCGAGTTCGGCGTAGGTGAGGCTGCCGTCGCCGTCCACGACCGCGGGGTGGTCGGGGCGCTCGGCGCGGGCGCGCTCGAAGAGGTCAGACACCGGCATGGGCGGGTTCCTCCTTACGGTCGCTCTCGCCGATGCGCACGAGGGCCTTGCCGATGTCGCGGGCCGTGGCGACCGGGAGGACGTCGAGTTCGGGATGGCGGCGCTTGAGGATGTTGGCGAGGGTGCGGGCGGGCGGCAGGGAGACCGTCAGTCGGGGTGCCAGGCGGGCGAGGGTGTGCAGGCACCGGTCCCAGCGCACCGGCCTGACCACCTGCTCGACGAGCCGCCGGCGGACCGCCTCGGGATCGGCGACGACCTCGCCGTCTGCGTTGGAGAGGATGGCCCCGCGGGGGGCCGCGAAGTCGGTCGCGGCGGCCGCGGCGGCGAAGGCCTGTCGCGCGGACTCCATGTACGGGGTGTGGAAGGCGCCCGCGACCGGCAGGGGTTTGACGGTCGACCCGTGCGGGGGCGCCGCCGCCAGCTGCTGGAGGCGCTCGGTGAGACCGGCGGCCACGATCTGGCCGGGACCGTTGAACGTGGCCGCGTACAGGCCGAGTTCGGCGATCCGCTCCAGCACCCGGTCCTCGTCGCCGCCGACCACGGCGGCCATCGAGGTGGGTGCCTCGGCGCAGGCCGCGGCCATCGCCCGGCCACGGACCGCGGCCAGCCGTACCGCGTCGACGGGCGTGAGGACTCCGGCGTGGGCGGCGGCGGTGAGCTCGCCGACCGAGTGCCCGGCCACGACCGCTGCGCCCGCCGCCGCCAGCGCCTCGTGGGCCAGCAGGCCCTGGGCGACCAGCAGCGGCTGGGTGTTCTCGGTGCGGGCGATCTCCGCGGCCGAGGCCCGGGTGCCCAAGTGGACGAGATCGCAGTCCGCGGCCTCGGACCAGGCCCGTACGCGCTCGGCGTGGACCGGGTCACGCAGCCAGCCGGCCATCATGCCAGGGGTCTGGGAGCCCTGACCCGGCGCCATGATTGCGAACATGTGTTCTATCCCCCTTTCGTGTTGAGCCCGTCGCACGGCGCACGGCGCTCGGGCCGGCGGGCGGTGGAATGCGGATGGGATTCGGTGAGGTGAGGCGGGGCGGGGTGAGGTGAAGAGAGGCGGGGCGAGGTGAGGTCGGGCGGGATGGCGCCGGGTGGGGTGGGCTACTGGCGGCCGGTGCTCTTCGCGAACCGGCGGACGGCCATGAAGCCGAACCCCGCGAACCAGGCGACGATGTTGAAGACGGCGCCCGCCAGACTGGAGTGCTCGCCGCTGAAGCTGTAGCCGTCGGTGAGGGCGTAGCGGGCGAGGGTGGAGACGCCGTACATCGGCGTGTACCGCGAGATCTCGAGCATGGTGCCGCTCAGCGGGATGAACAGGTTGCCGAGGAAGGCCAGCGCGGTCATCGTCAGCCCCGGCATGTGCATCACGACGTCGGGCTTGAGGGCCAGGCCCAGCGAGATGCCGAGCGCCGCGAAGACCGCGGCCCCGAGCCAGGCGACGACCAGGGACGTCACCCACACCTCGGCGTCGGCGTGCGCGCCGGTGACGAAGCCCAGCACTCCGACGATGGCCACCGGCACGGCGGCCATCACCACCGAGCACAGGACCTTGACCAGCAGGTATCCGGGCGGGGCGAGCGGGCTCAGCGCGATCGTGCGCATCCAGCCGGCCGACTTCTCGACCGAGATGGTGGCCGCGGAACTGGTGGCGGCCATCGCGGCCCCGTACACGGCGAGGCCGATCATCATCCAGGCGGCGAAGTTGCCGTGCGGCAGCGTGCCGTGGGCCGGCGCGGTACGGAACAGGGCGAGGTAGAGGACGGCCGGGAGGAGGAGGGTGAAGATCGTGGTCTGACGGTTGAAGCGGCGGGCCAGCTCGTAGCGGACGAAGGTGGGGTTGACTCCGCTGAACGAGGAGGCGCGGGGGCGGGCGGGCGGCGCGGTCAAGGTGGTCATCGCGGGCCCTCCTGGCCGGTGCGGCCGGCATGTGTGATGGCCACGAAGGCCTCTTCGAGGCTTCGGGGCGCGACCTCGATCTCGGTGGCGGAGGTCCGGGTGACGAGCAGCCGCAGCAGGGCGTCGGAGTCGGTGGAGTCGAAGTAGTGCCGATCGCCGCGGACCGCGACGGACCGCACGGACGGCGAGCCGGCCACCGAGGCCGCGTCATGCGGGCTGATCAGCGCGGAGACGGTACGGCCGCTGATCCGGGCGCGGATCGAGGAGGCGGACCCGTCGGCGACGACCCGCCCCTGGTCGACCATCACCACCCGGTCGGCGAACCGGTCGGCCTCCTCCATGTAGTGCGTGGCGAACAGGACCGTCATGCCGTGCCGGGCGTCCTCGCGGACGGTGGCCCAGAACTCGCGGCGGGCGGCCACGTCCATCCCGGCGGTCGGCTCGTCCAGCACCAGGAACTCCGGGTTCGACAGCAGCGCGATCGCGAACCGCAGCCGCTGCTGCTCACCACCGGAGCACTCGCAGACCCGGCGGTCCCGCAGCCGGGTGACACCGGCCCTGCTCATCACGGTCTCCGGGTCGGCGCCGGGGTGCAGCGAGCCGAGCATCCGTACGGTGGCCTCGACGGTCAGGTCGGGCAGCAGCCCGCCGCTCTGCAGGACCGCGGCCACGCGACCGGCGCGCACCGCCTGCCGCGCCGTCTCGCCGAACAGCTCCACCTGCCCCGAGTCGGGCCGGGTGAGGCCCAGGAGCATGTCGATCGTGGTCGTCTTGCCCGCGCCGTTCGGTCCGAGAAACGCCACGACCTCGCCGCGCCGGATCCGCAGGTCCAGCCCGTCCACAGCGGTGAACTCCTCGCCCTTGGCGTCGGCGAACCGCTTCACGACCGCGCTGAGCACGGCGGCATCCGGTGACGTCACCTCCCCCGACGCCGGGCGGAGTTGGGTTTCGGTCATCTTCAGGTCCTCACGATCCGGTGGGGGGTGGCTTGACGAGAAACACTCTTGCGCCCGCCGCTATCCGCCCGAACCGAAGCGGCTATCCCTGCCCTATCGGGACCCGGACATCCCCACCGAGGAGGCCGGCAGAGCCGGTGATCCCGACCCGCCTGACGCCACTCCCATGCCTCTGACCAGCACTACGGTCGGCGCGGTGGCGAGAACCTCTTCGTCGCGGTCCCCTGGATCGACCCCACCGACCCGAACCCGGAACGGTGGCCGGATGCCTTTGCACGGGGTCGCTGCGGACGGCACCCCTCGTGACGGCCGCGATCGCTATGGTTGACCCATGACCGCACTGCCCGACTGGATGCGCCCGCCGCGCGAGGAAGGCTGGCTCGCGGAGGACCTGGACCGCCTCCCCGAGGCGCCCCGCCACACCGAGCTCATCGACGGCGCCCTCGTCTTCATGATGTCGCCCCAGCGCTGGTGGCATGGCCACCTCGTCACCATGCTCACCGTCGCTCTTATGGAGCAGGCGCCCGCCGATGTCAGGGTCGGCCGCGAGATGACCATAAAGCTGGACGCACGAAACCGGCCCGAACCGGATCTGCTGCTGACGACGGCCGACTACGACGGAGACCGCACCTGGTTCGCACCGGACGAGGTACGGCTCGTCATCGAGGTCGTCTCCCCCGAATCCGCCCACCGCGATCGCACCGTGAAGCTCCGCAAGTACGCGGAGGCCGGCATCCCGCACTACTGGTGCATCGAGGACGAGGAGGGCGCCCCCGTGGTCCACGTCTACGAACTCGACGAGCCGACCGGCACCTACGCACCCGCCGGTATCTTCCGGGGCGTCCTGGAGCGCCCCGTGCCCTTCGAGATCAGCCTCGACCTCGACAAGCTCACTCCGCCCCGGCGTGACTGACAGGTCGGCACCGACGCGGTAGCGGTACGGGTACGCAGGAGGGGCCGGGCCCCACGAGCCCGGCCCCTCCTGACCTGTGCGCCCGACGAACAGCCCGGCGCAGAGCAATGCGTACGGCACGGGAAAGACCGAGGGCCCGACCCCGAAGAGTCGGACCCTCTCTGACCTGGATGTTTGCCAGATCAGCGAAGTGGTGACAGGTCACCCACTACACGTTGAAGCGGAACTCCACCACGTCGCCGTCCTGCATGACGTAGTCCTTGCCTTCCATGCGGGCCTTGCCCTTGGCTCGGGCCTCGGCGACCGAGCCGGTCTCCACCAGGTCGGCGAAGGAGATGACCTCCGCCTTGATGAAGCCCTTCTGGAAGTCGGTGTGGATGACCCCGGCGGCCTCGGGTGCGGTGGCGCCCTTCTTGATCGTCCAGGCGCGGGACTCCTTGGGGCCGGCCGTGAGGTACGTCTGGAGGCCGAGGGTGTTGAAGCCGACGCGGGCGAGGGTGGCGAGGCCGGGCTCCTCGGCGCCGACCGACTCCAGCAGCTCCATCGCGTCCTCCTCGTCCAGCTCGGCGAGGTCCTGCTCCAGCTTGGCGTTGAGGAAGATCGCCTCGGCCGGGGCGACCAGCGCGCTCTGCTCGGCCTTGAACTCCTCGTCGACCAGCTCGTCCTCGTCGACGTTGAAGACGTACAGGAAGGGCTTGGTGGTGAGCAGGTGCAGGTCGTGCAGGAGCTCCTCGCGCCCGGAGCCCTGGACGATGCCCGCGGAGAAGAGGGTGTCGCCCTTCTCCAGGATCCCCTGCGCCGCCTCGACCGCCGCGACCTTGGCCGCGACCTCCTTCTTGATCCGCGACTCCTTCTGGAGGCGCGGCAGGACCTTCTCGATCGTCTGGAGGTCCGCGAGGATCAGCTCGGTGTTGATCGTCTCGATGTCGTCCTTGGGCGAGACCTTGCCGTCGACATGGACGACGTTCTCGTCCTTGAAGGCGCGGATGACCTGGCAGATCGCGTCGGACTCGCGGATGTTCGCCAGGAACTTGTTGCCCAGGCCCTCACCCTCGCTCGCGCCGCGCACGATGCCCGCGATGTCGACGAAGTCGACGGTCGCCGGGAGGATCCGCTGCGAGGAGAAGATCTCGGCCAGCTTCGTGAGGCGGGCGTCCGGGACGCCGACCACGCCGACGTTCGGCTCGATCGTGGCGAACGGGTAGTTGGCCGCCAGCACGTCGTTCTTGGTCAGGGCGTTGAACAGGGTCGACTTGCCGACATTCGGCAGACCGACGATTCCGATCGTGAGCGACACGTTGCGACTTCCCGTGGTGAGAGGGCCGGAAGGCCAGTTCCCGGAGTGAGAGGGCCAGAGGCCAGAGAGCTGACCGGTCCACCAGTTTACGGCGTGCCCGGTGCCGCCCCGGCGGACCTGTCGAACGCATGGCCAAGCTCCGCCCCACGGCGTGTCCGACACCCGATTCGGCACATAAACCGACCTAAGTTGGTCCGGTGGAGCAACACAGGACGCGCCCCCCGGCCCAAGGCACCCGCCGCGACCCGCCACCCCCGCCACCCCTGCCGCCCCAGGCAGGCCGGGAGCCGGGCCGCAAGCAGCCGCGCCCGGCGGGTGGCCCCGGCCGGGCCGGCGCCCCGCGCTCCGGCGGACCCCGACCCGTCCCCGCCGGGCGACGGCCCGCGCCGTCCCAGGAGCGGACGGCGCGGACGGCACGGACGGCACGGACGGCGCGCCGGATGCCGAACCCCCGGCTCACCGGGCTGGGCGGCGGGCTGTTCAGCGGGGTGCTGATGTTCGGCATCGGCTGCCTGGACCAGCTGCTCTTCGGCGCCTCACTCACGCTGTACAGCGTGCTGTTCCTGCCGGTGTGCCTGCTGACCGCCCTGTGGGTGCGCGGGGGCGACCTGCTGTCCGCACCGGTCGTCGTGCCGATCGCCTTCGCCGTGGGGCTGCTGCCCGTGTCCGAGGGCGGGAACGGCGTCGGGGCGCGGCTGATGGGTCTGGTGACGGCGCTGGCCACACAGGTCGGCTGGCTGTACGCGGGGACCCTCCTGGCAGGAGCCGCCGTCCTGGCGCGCGGACTGCGCCGGGCGGCGGCCCGCCGACGGAACGCGAACCACCACTAGCCGCGACCTGCCGCCGCCGACAGGACGCCGAGCACCGCCACCGAGCACCGCCACCGCCGTCGGCCACCGGGGCGGGCTACGGGGCGGGCGCTCGGGCTATCGGGCGCTCGGGCTATCGGGCGCTCGGGCTACCGGGCTACCGGGCTACCGGGCTACCGGGCTACCGGGCGGACGGTCGGGCCGACCCAGCCGTCGCGTGCCACCTCCGGCGGCAGGTCACCGGACACCACGGCCACCACCACGGTCGTCGGCCACCGGCCCGCCCGGGCTCTTCCTACCGGGCAGCCGGGCGGGAGGCCGGACAGGCAGGCGGGCAGGCGGGCAGGCGCACAGGCCGGGGGCTACTCGGCCTTCGCCGCTCGCATCGCCGCTCCCACGATGCCCGCGTTGTTCTGCAGTTCGGCCGGGACGATCTCCGCCCGGATGCCTTCGATGAGGTGCAGGAACTTGTCGGCCTTGCGGCTGACGCCGCCGCCGATGATGAACAGTTCGGGCGAGAAGAGCATCTCGACGTGGGCGAGGTACTTCGTGACCCGGCGGGCCCAGTGCTCCCAGGTCAGCTCGCCGTCCTCCTTGGCCTTGCTGGAGGCGCGCTTCTCGGCGTCGTGCCCGTGCAGCTCCAGGTGGCCGAGCTCGGTGTTGGGGACCAGGACGCCGTCGGAGAAGACGGCGCTGCCGATGCCCGTGCCGAACGTCAGCAGGATCACCGTGCCGCTGCGGTCGCGGCCGGCGCCGAAGGACACCTCCGCGACGCCCGCCGCGTCCGCGTCGTTGACCACCGTCACCGGCAGGCCACCCAGCCGCTCGCTGAAGAGGGCACGCGCGTCCGTGTCGATCCAGCTCTTGTCGACGTTGGCCGCCGTACGGATCGTGGAGCCGCCGGTGACCACGCCCGGGAAGGTCAGGCCCACCGGTCCGGTCCACTCGAAGTGCTCGACGACCTGCCGCACGCCGTCGGCCACGCCCTCGGGCGTGGCCGGCTGCGGGGTGAGCACTTTGTGGCGCTCCTGAGCCAGGTCGCCCCTGTCCAAATCCACCGGGGCACCCTTGATCCCGGAACCGCCGATGTCCACGCCGAAGATCTGCATGGCCCTACGTTACGACGGTCGACTGACAGTCACTCACTCGGCCGAGGTGTCGGTCAGCTGTCCGCCGGACCGGACGCCGCCTCGGTCGCGGTGCCGGACGCCGCCTCGGACGCCGTACCGCTGCCGCCCCGCTGGGCCGCCAGGGCCGCCGCCTCCTCGCGCAGGTCACGGCGGAGCTCCTTGGGCAGCGAGAAGGTGATGTGCTCCTCGGCCGCCTTGACGAGCTCGACGTCCCCGTAGCCGCGCTCGGTGAGCCAGGCGAGGACCTCCTCGACGAGGACCTCCGGGACGGAGGCGCCGGAGGTGACGCCCACCGTGGTCACGCCCTCCAGCCACGCCTCGTCGATCTCGCTCGCGAAGTCGACCAGGTAGGCCTCGCGGGAACCGGCGAGCTTGGCGACCTCGACGAGCCGCTTGGAGTTGGAGGAGTTGCGGGAGCCGACCACGATCACCAGCTCCGCCTCCGCGCCCATCTGCTTCACCGCGAGCTGACGGTTCTGCGTGGCGTAGCAGATGTCGTCGCTGGGCGGGGAGATGAGCTGCGGGAACTTCTCCTTGAGGGCGTCGACCGTCTCCATGGTCTCGTCGACCGAGAGGGTGGTCTGGGAGAGCCACACGATCTTCGACGGATCACGGACCTCCACCTTGGCGACGTCCTCGGGGCCGTCGACGAGCTGGATGTGATCGGGGGCCTCGCCGGAGGTGCCGATGACCTCCTCGTGGCCCTCGTGCCCGATCAGGAGGATGTCGTAGTCCTCGTTGGCGAAGCGGACGGCTTCCTTGTGGACCTTGGTGACCAGGGGGCAGGTGGCGTCGATGGTGGCCAGTCGCCCGCGCGCGGCCTCCTCGTGGACGACGGGGGCGACACCGTGCGCGGAGAACATGACGATGTTGCCCGGCGGGACCTCCTCCGTCCGCTCGACGAAGACGGCGCCCTTCCGCTCCAGGGTCTGCACGACGTACTTGTTGTGGACGATCTCGTGCCGGACGTAGACCGGCGCCCCGTACTGCTCCAGGGCCTTCTCAACGGCGATCACGGCACGGTCGACGCCCGCGCAGTAGCCCCGGGGGGCGGCGAGCAGGACACGGCGGCGGCCAGGCGAAGCAGTCATGCGTCCCATCGTAAGGCCGCGCCCGAGGGGCCGGAGATCACCGCTTCGGGGAGAGACCGGTCGCGCGGCGCGGGCGGTCGGGGCCGCCACCGCCCAGGGGGTACGCCACCGCCCCGCCTCCCTTTTCCCCAGCCCCCCGCCCCTCCTCGTCCCGGGGGGCGAGGACCCCCGGATTGTCGGTCGCGGCCGATACGCTCGGGCGCATGGCTGTGAACACGTCCGCGGACGCCCCGCTGCCCGTCGGCGAGGTCTCGCGGCTCATCGGAAGCTGGATCGACCGGCTCGGCGCGGTGTGGGTCGAGGGGCAGATCACCCAGCTGTCGCGGCGCCCGGGTGCCGGCGTGGTGTTTCTGACGCTGCGGGACCCGTCGCACGATATCTCGGTGAGCGTGACCTGCTACCGGCAGGTCTTCGACGCGGTCGCGGACGTCGTCGGGGAGGGCGCGCGGGTCGTCGTCCACGCGAAGCCGGAGTGGTACGCGCCGCGCGGCCAGCTGTCGCTGCGGGCCGTCGAGATAAGGCCGGTGGGGGTCGGCGAGCTGCTGGCGCGGCTGGAGCAGCTGAAGAAGTCCCTGACCGCGGAGGGCCTCTTCGCCCCCGCCCGGAAGAAGCCGCTGCCCTTCCTGCCGCAGCTCATCGGGCTGGTGTGCGGACGGGCCTCCGCCGCCGAGCGGGACGTCCTCGAGAACGCCCGGCACCGCTGGCCCGCCGTCCGCTTCGAGGTGCGCAACGTCGCCGTCCAGGGCGTGCACGCGGTGACGCAGGTGGTCCAGGCGGTGAAGGAGCTGGACGGCCTGGACGAGGTGGACGTGATCATCGTCGCGCGCGGTGGTGGCAGTGTGGAGGATCTGCTGCCGTTCTCCGACGAGCAGCTGGTCAGGGCGGTCGCGGCCTGCCGTACGCCGGTCGTCTCGGCGATCGGGCACGAGCCGGACAACCCGCTCCTCGACCATGTGGCCGACCTGCGCGCCTCGACGCCGACCGACGCGGCGAAGAAGGTCGTACCGGACGTCGGCGAGGAACTGGAGCGGGTGCGGATGCTGCGCGGGCGGGCGCGACGGTGCGCACAGGCGTTCCTGGAGCGGGAGGAACGCGGGCTCGCCCACGCCCTCGCGCGGCCGGCGATACAGGATCCGCACCGGATGATCGACGAGCGGGCCGATCACGTCTCCTCGCTCGTCGACCGTTCACGGCGCACGCTCGGGCACCTCCTGGACCGCGCCGACTCCGAGCTGACCCACACGCACGCGCGCGTGGTGGCACTCTCACCGGCCGCGACGCTGAAGCGGGGGTACGCGGTGCTCCAGAAGGCCGACGGGCACGTGGTCCGGGATCCGGCCGAGGTGACGGCCGCCGAATCCCTGCGCGCGCGGGTCGCCGAGGGCGAGTTCACCGTCCGGGTCGACGACGTCGGCACCGTCGACGACGTCGACAAGACCGCCAACGTCGACAACTAGGCACCACCGTCCACAACGACCACGACGACCACGACGACCACGACGACCACTGGGATTGGGTGCATGACGAGCAAGACGGACGAGACGCTCGGGTACGAGCAGGCCCGCGACGAGCTGATCGAGGTCGTACGGCGTCTGGAGGCGGGGGGTACGACGCTGGAGGAGTCCCTCGCCCTCTGGGAGCGCGGTGAGGAGCTGGCCAAGGTGTGCCGGCGCTGGCTGGAGGGCGCGCGGGCACGGCTGGACGCGGCGCTCGCCGAGGAGGGCGAGACGCAAGAGGGGGAGTGAGCCGGGGCGCCCCTCCGGCCGGGGGTGCGGTGAAGCGGACCTGTGCGGTGCCTCCCTGTGCCGCAGGCCTACGAGGCGGCCCGGTACAGCGGGCCGTGAAGCGCCCCCTGGCGGCGGGCCGGTGAGGTGTCCCCTTGCAGCGGGCCCGTGGGGCGTCCCCCCTTGCACCGGCCCCGCGTGACACTCGCGTTCGGCAAGGCTGTGAAGCGGATCACCTCGCCCCGACTTTTGTTGAACTTTGAACCTTCCCGGCGTACTGTCACTGCCGTCAGCCTATCCGGACCACGGTCCGGTACGGGATCCGGATGCCACCACCGAGGAAGTTCCCGCATGTCTCTCGTTCTCGACCCCACCGCCCAGGACCTGCTGTTCCGCGAGGCCCACACCGCGAACACCTTCACCGACGAGCCGGTGACCGACGAGCAGGTCCAGGCGATCTACGACCTGGTCAAGTACGGGCCGACGGCGTTCAACCAGACCCCGCTGCGCATCACCCTGGTCCGCTCCGCCGAGGCCCGCGAGCGCCTGGTGCAGCACATGGCCGAGGGCAACCAGCCCAAGACCGCCACCGCCCCGCTGGTCGCGATCCTCTCCGCGGACAACGAGTTCCACGAGGAGCTGCCGACCCTGCTCCCGTCGTTTCCGCAGGCCAAGGACCTGTTCTTCAGCGAGCGTCCGGCCCGTGAGTCCGCCGCCGCGCTGAACGCCGCCCTCCAGGCCGCGTACTTCATCATCGGCGTCCGCGCCGCCGGTCTGGCCGCCGGCCCGATGACCGGCGTGGACTTCGAGGGCCTCCGCAAGGAGTTCCTGGACGACGACCACACCCCGCTGATGGTCGTCAACATCGGCAAGCCGGGCGAGGGCGCCTCCTACCCGCGCTCCCCGCGCCTGGCCTACGACGAGGTCGTCACCACCGTCTGAGACCGGTGACATGCGAAGAGGCCCCCCGCCTGCTCGGCGGAGGGCCTCTTCGCATGTCACCTCGCAAGTCACCGCGCTGGGCTTCTCGCGGGGCTCGTCGCAGGTCGGAAGGCGCTCACGCCAGCTTCAGCGCGCCGGCCATCGCCGACAGCTGTTCGAAGGAACCCGTACCCGCCACCACGGTGGTGGAGCCGGTCTCGCCCTGGAGGACGAGCGCGTCGTAGCGGCCGCCGGTGTAGCGGGTCCAGGTGCGTCCGCCGATCCGCTCGGTGACCTTGGTCGCCTTCGAGCCCTGGCTGGCCTCCTCGACGAACTCCGAGCGCCGCTGAGTGGACTGCTCGATCGCCACGTACTCCCCGTCGGGAGCGTGGAAACCGAGGTGCCACGCGTCGAAGTCGTCACCCTGGAACCGCACCGAGGTCGCCTTCCAGGCGTCGGACAGGCCCTCCGGCGCGGCCACCGGGTACGACGCCGCGCGACGCGCCGTGAGGAGCTCGACGCGGTAGTCGACCTGCTGGACCTCGCCAGGGCGATCGTCGTGCGGGACGAAGAGGTATATGACCCACGCCGCGATCACGATCACCCCGAGGGAGAGGACCATGTCGCGGGCCGTCTTCTGCTTGCCGTTCGAACCTGCCACGCCCCCTATCGTCGCAGGTGCCCGATGCGCTCATCCGTGGGGTCCCCTGCTCATTTTGTCGGACTGACGATAGAGTCGAGATCGAACCCTCATCCGGCCGTCGTCGTATCAGAAAGGTGCGCTCCGATGACCGAGCATCATCATTTGCCGTCCGAACTCGATGTCCCCTCCGAGGCCCCCGACCGCAACCTCGCCCTGGAACTCGTCCGGGTGACCGAAGCCGCAGCCATGGCCGCCGGCCGCTGGGTGGGACGCGGTGACAAGAACGGCGCCGACGGTGCCGCGGTGCGCGCCATGCGGACCCTCGTCTCCACCGTGTCGATGAACGGCGTGGTCGTCATCGGCGAGGGCGAGAAGGACGAGGCCCCGATGCTCTTCAACGGCGAGCGCGTCGGTGACGGCACCGGGCCCGAGGTCGACATCGCGGTCGACCCGATCGACGGCACCACGCTGACGGCCAAGGGCATGCCGAACGCGATCGCCGTCCTCGCGGCCACCGAGCGGGGCGCCATGTTCGACCCGTCCGCCGTGTTCTACATGGACAAGCTGGTCACCGGCCCCGAGGCCGCCGACTTCGTCGACATCGACGCGCCCGTGGCCGTGAACATCCGGCGGGTCGCCAAGGCCAAACGGGCCACGCCCGAGGACGTCACCGTCGTCATCCTCGACCGCCCGCGGCACGAGGGCATCATCGAGGAGATCCGGGAGACCGGGGCGCGCATCAAGCTGATCTCCGACGGTGATGTCGCCGGCTCGATCCTGGCCCTGCGCGAGGGCACCGGCGTCGACCTGCTGCTCGGCATCGGCGGCACCCCCGAGGGCATCATCTCGGCCTGTGCCGTGAAGTGCCTGGGCGGTGTCATCCAGGGCAAGCTGTGGCCCAAGGACGCCGAGGAGCGGCAGCGGGCACTCGACGCCGGGCACGACCTCGACCGCGTCCTGACCACCGAGGACCTGGTGACCGGCGAGAACGTGTTCTTCGTCGCCACCGGTATCACCGACGGTGAGCTGCTGCGGGGGGTCAGGTACCGGTCGGAGACCGCGACCACCGACTCGATCGTGATGCGGTCGAAGTCCGGGACGGTCCGGCGGATCGACTCCGAGCACCGGCTGAGCAAGCTGCGGGCCTACAGCGCGGTCGACTTCGACCGGGCCAAGTAGCCCCACAGCCCGATCGGGTGACGTGGCCCCGCAGTCCGATCGGGCGGGCCGAGCAGCCCGGTGGTCCGATCGGGCCGAACGGCCCCCGTAGTGCGTGAGAGGGGCACCCCCGGTGCGGTGGGGGTGCCCCTTTCGCGTGCCCCGAGGACTTCTCGGCCCGCCGCTCAGCCCGCCGCCGCTATGCGGCCCGCCGACTGTGCCGCCTTCTTCAGTTCCACGTCACGGCGGCGGCGCCGGGCGAGGGCCACCCGGCGTTCGGCGGCGGTCAGGCCGCCCCAGACGCCGTAGGGCTCGGGTTGGAGAAGCGCGTGCTCGCGGCACTCCACCATGACGGGACAGCGGGCGCAGACCCGCTTCGCGGCTTCCTCGCGGGAGAGCCGGGCGGCCGTGGGCTCCTTGGAGGGGGCGAAGAACAGGCCTGCCTCGTCGCGGCGGCACACCGCCTCGGTATGCCAGGGGGCGTCCTGATCCCTGTCGCGCGCTGGTACCCGCTGGGCCGGAACAGCGGCGACCTGCACGGGCGAATGCGGCGGTTGCAGCACGGGTCTACTCCTGACGACGGCTTCGCGAGCGAGAGACGATGCAGCAAGGCCTACCCGCTGTGCGCGCGCCTATGCACTGAGTTCCCGACGGCCGCGCCCACGGCGCCCCCGCGACGACCCGCCGCCACCCCGCCGCGGCACCGCGACGGCCTCGCGGAGCCTCGCCACGGCCTCGCGGCGAGGTTCACGACCGTCAACGGTCCAGGTGTCTGCGCAAACCCCTGTCGACCTTGTGCTGGACCCGGTCGAGGATGTCCGCGACGAGCTTGCCCCGCTTCGGCCGGCCCTCGATGTTGCCCAGCACCGCCCAGCCGTCGACGTAGACCACCGGGGCGTCGGGCTGGGGCGAATCGAGCGCGTGCACCTCGAAGTTGCCCAGCACCGCGCCGCCGGTGCCGCGCAGCGAGACGTTCTCCGGGACGCGGACCTCGACGTTGCCGAAGACCGAGATCGCCTTGATCACGACCTGCTGGTACTCGAAGAGCGCCTCGGTGAGGTCGATCTCGACGGTGCCGAAGACCGCGTAGGCGTGGATACGGCGGCCCGCGCGCCAGCGGCCCCTGCGGACGGCGCTGCTGAAGATCGCGACCACGTTGTCGTCGGGGTCGGCGGGGATCGCTCCCGCGGTGGGCCGGCCGGGGGCCGGGGAGGGGGCCGCACGTCGCTCGTGCGCGGCGGGCAGGTCCCGGACGAAGACCTCCAGCTCGCCGACCGTCTTGGCGGCCAGCACGCCCTCGACACGCTCCGCGTGCTCGTCGGCGGTCAGCCGGCCCTCCGCGAGAGCCTCGCGGAGCATGTCGGCGATACGATCACGATCGGCGTCCGAGGCGCGCAACTCCGCGGCCGGCGCGGGGGCGGCGGTCTGCTTGTGAAGGTCCACGAGAGCAGCGTACCGAAACACGATAGATCGCGATAGCCCCCGCTCGGAACGGGCGGCCGGCGAACTGAGCCTTACCTCACAAGCTCGTCGGCGACGTCAGGTCCTACGCTGGTGAGCGCCCGCCAACGGAGGCGGGCGCGCTGTCTGTCGAGTGAGGAATGGGCGAGATGCCTGAGTTCGCGTACACCGATCTGCTCCCCATGGGGGAGGACACCACCCCCTACCGGCTGGTGACCGCCGAAGGTGTCTCCACCTTCGAGGCCGACGGGCGGACGTTCCTCAAGGTGGAGCCGGAGGCGCTGCGCAAGCTCGCCGAGGAGGCCATCCACGACATCCAGCACTACCTGCGCCCGGCCCACCTCGCGCAGCTGCGCCGCATCATCGACGACCCGGAGGCCTCCGGCAACGACAAGTTCGTCGCGCTGGACCTGCTGAAGAACGCGAACATCGCGGCCGCGGGCGTGCTCCCCATGTGCCAGGACACCGGCACGGCGATCGTGATGGGCAAGCGCGGGCAGAACGTGCTCACCGAGGGCGGCGACGAGGCGGCCCTGAGCCGCGGCATCTACGACGCCTACCTGAACCTCAATCTGCGCTACTCGCAGATGGCCCCGCTGACGATGTGGGACGAGAAGAACACCGGCTCCAACCTCCCGGCCCAGATCGAGCTGTCCGCGGCCGACGGGGGCGCGTACAAGTTCCTGTTCATGGCCAAGGGCGGCGGCTCGGCCAACAAGAGCTTCCTCTACCAGGAGACGAAGGCCGTCCTGAACGAGGCCTCCATGATGAAGTTCCTGGAGGAGAAGATCCGTTCGCTCGGTACGGCCGCCTGCCCGCCGTACCACCTGGCGATCGTCGTCGGCGGCACGTCGGCCGAGTACGCGCTGAAGACCGCGAAGTACGCCTCCGCGCACTACCTGGACGAGATCCCGGCCGAGGGTTCGCCGCTCGGGCACGGCTTCCGGGACAAGGAGCTCGAGGAGAAGGTCTTCGAGCTGACCCAGAAGATCGGCATCGGCGCGCAGTTCGGCGGCAAGTACTTCTGCCACGACGTCCGGGTCGTCCGTCTCCCCCGGCACGGCGCCTCCTGCCCCGTCGCCATCGCCGTCTCCTGCTCCGCCGACCGGCAGGCCGTCGCGAAGATCACCGCCGAGGGCGTCTTCCTGGAGCAGCTCGAGACCGACCCGGCGCGCTTCCTGCCGGAGACCACGGACGAGCACCTCGACGAGTCGGACGTGGTCCGCATCGACCTCAACCAGCCGATGGACGACATCCTCGCCGAGCTGACCAAGTACCCGGTCAAGACCCGGCTGTCCCTCACCGGCCCGCTGGTCGTGGCCCGCGACATCGCGCACGCCAAGATCAAGGAACGTCTCGACGCGGGCGAGGAGATGCCGCAGTACCTGAAGGACCACCCGGTGTACTACGCGGGCCCGGCCAAGACCCCCGAGGGCTACGCGTCCGGCTCCTTCGGCCCCACGACGGCCGGCCGCATGGACTCCTACGTCGAGCAGTTCCAGGCCGCCGGCGGCTCCAAGGTCATGCTCGCCAAGGGCAACCGCAGCAAGCAGGTCACGGACGCGTGCGGCACGCACGGCGGCTTCTACCTCGGTTCCATCGGCGGTCCGGCCGCCCGGCTCGCCCAGGACTGCATCAAGAAGGTCGAGGTCGTCGAGTACGAGGAGCTCGGCATGGAGGCCGTCTGGAAGATCGAGGTCGAGGACTTCCCCGCCTTCGTCGTCGTCGACGACAAGGGCAACGACTTCTTCAGTCCGCAGCAACTCTCTCAGCCGACCTTCACGTCGATCCCTGTACGGGGTCCGGGCCTGGCCTGACCTAGGCAGCGACACCCGCGTAGAGCCCTCGGCCATCGGTCGGGGGCTCTACGCGCAGCGAGGCCGTCTCGTCCGCGAGCGGCCCACACAGAGCCGCGTAGGGCCTCACATCGGGGCCAGGCCGCGACAGACAGCCGCGCGGCCGTCCTCAGCAGTGGCGTACCCGACTACGCGAATATCAGCGTTGCCGCATAGACGACCATGAACAACCCTCGTACCGTCATGCGTACCGGCCCTAACGGGGGCCATGACCAAGGGGGTTGAGCATGGCTCGCGAGGAACTGACCCGCCTTACCGGCAACGGGAACGGGGAGTGCGGACAAGGGGACTGCCCGAACGTGTACCGCACCGAAAAGGGATCGATCGTTGTGCAGGGCGACGTGTTCAACGGCTTCATCCCGCCCGAGGGCGAAGGGTTGGTTGAGATCCCGGAAAGCGTACTGAGGGAGGCTTTCAATGCTCTTGGCTGGTGAAGCCTGGCAAGCCAAGTTCCGAGACTTCCAGACCGAGGCATGGCGACTGGAAACCCTGCCGGTCTACCGCGTACCCCAAGAGGCCGAAGAGTTCTCGCGTTTCCTTGCGGGCGAACGGTTTCCGGGGCCGTACGAGGATTCGTGGACGGCCATGATCCGGCATCGCAGGGAATCCGGGGCAAATGTCGGGCGAGTGCACATCCTGACTCGGCCTCTCTCCGACTACCTACGCTTCGAGTTCGAGAGGTATTACCGCCATCAAGCCCCCATCGGGGAAGATATCCGAATCCTTGACGTGACCGAGCGCGAGAATCCGTTGCCGGGTGTTGAAGACTTCTGGATGTTCGACAAAGCAGAAGTCGTCATCATGCACTATGAGGCGGACGGAACGCAGATCAACCGAGAAGCGTATGAGGGGGACGTGACACCGTTCCTTGAATATCAGCGAATCGCGCTGGCCGAGTCTGTTCCCTTCGAGGAGTACGTGAAGGGCCTTGACCTTTGAGCCGGAAGAGCTAGGCCAGTCCAGAGCCAACCTAGCCGAGACGCTGAAGACGCTCCGCAAGCGGGCCGGGATCACCCAAACCCGGCTCGCCCAGCGTTGTGCTATGAGCCAAACGAAGATCAGCAATATTGAAGGGGCGAAGCTAACCCCCACCCTTGTTGACGTTGAGCTGATTCTTAGGGCATTGGATGCACCCCCGGACCTTGTTTCCCGAGTGGCGGCCCTTGCGCGTAACGCTAACAGTGAATGGCAAGACGCTTGGTCCCAACGCCGTACCGGGCTGGAGAAGAAACAGAACGAGCTAGCCGGATTCGAGAAGTCCTCAACAGAGTTTCGGTACTTCCTGCTGTCCATGGTGACCGGTCTTCTCGCAACACCCGATTACGTTCGGGCTAGTCTTGCCTACATCCCCGGCGACCACAGTAAGGCCATTGCGAAGAAGCTAGAGCGACAGTCTGTCCTTTATGACACGTCGAAACGCTTCACATTCATCCTGACCGAGCAGGCCGTTAGGTGGCCTTTCCTTCCCTCGGCAGCCATGGCTGTGCAGATTGACCGACTGGTTTCGATTAGCCTGCTACCAAATATCGAGCTGGGAGTCATCCCTTTGGATGGCCACATGCCGACCGCGCCATTGAATACCTTCACTGTCTATGACACGCGGATAGCCACAGTGGAGACACAGACCGGAGTAATGGTCTTCCGGGATCACCGGGACGTATCGGCTTACCTGAACGAGTTCGCAACATACCAAGGCTATGCCCTGTTCGGAGACGGCTGCCGGGAACTCCTTTCCGAGTGGGCCACTCGGTTCCGTTCCTGATCTTCTACCCGACAACGCAAATAATGACCGCCCCCATGCGTGCCGTGCGGGAACATTCTCTAGGACGGCATGCAGTCGGGGAGAGGGCACGGTATGAGTGCAAGGCGGACGACAATGACGGAACCGGTGCACTTGACGGCCCCGGTCCAGCAGCCCGACCCCGTAGCAGGCTGCCAGGAATGCCTTCACATCGCGGTGACGCGAACTAACGCCCGATCGATTGGCGACTACTCGAAGGTGTCCGATGCGAACGTGGTTCTCCGGACACACCTTCAAGAAGAGCACGGGGCCGAGTGATGGTGCGCGCTGTACTGCGATACGTACAACACCGGATCACGCAGCACCCGAACACTGACGTGACCTTTGAGGCCGAGTGCCTCAAGTGCGAATGGAAGGCCACACCTTCGACCGATGGCGCGGCCGTTGACGTCGAATGCATGGGCCATACGGGCCGTGCCGGTCACCCAGGATTCCGGCGCATCTGCACCTCATTCGCTCTGGTCGAGCGGATCGAGTAAAAGACCCCGGCACGCTAGGGACGGCGAACCTCTTCTCACCTAGCGTGCCGGTCCAGCCCCACCAGCATCCCCCGTCTGGTGGGGCTGCGTGCATTCCGCGTGATTCAGCCTGACTCGCCATTCAGGCGCATAGACAGGGCCTTCATTCCCTCGGCCAGCAGATAGGCCGACCGAATGCGCTTCTGCTCTTTCTCGAAGCGACGAAGTGCGACGCGTTGAATAAGTCGATCGAATTTCGATTCAGGCATCAGCCGGCCAGCCTTTCCCGGGAACTCCAGCCGGTTAGCGTCAGATGAGAAACGGTAATGCAGAGCTTGTTACCGCATCTGTTGCTAAAGACCGGAACGAGTTCCTTGTGCCTATACCGGTTCGCGGTCAGATACCGCGTTACCGGGGTATCAAATAGGTAGCCAAAGACCGGCACGCCGTCAGGCGAGACGCGCCCTTCCCAGATGCGGCACCCGATTTCAACAATCGGCCTAGAAGTCGCCATGATCTCGTCGAGTGGAGTCATCACGCACAAACCTCGGCTTCGAGCACAGTGCCACCGATCTTTTGAAGAACGTTCCGGGCCGCGAAGTGATCCTTCATGAAGGCGATCCAGTAGGCGTTACGCGCTCGGCGCGAGTTCTCGCTTCTCGTCACGGGCGAGAGATGATCCGGGTTACAGCAAGCCTTGTTCTGGCAAAGGTGGTCGATAGTCCAGCCTTCCGGTATTCGGCGGCCCGAAGCCTTGAAAGCTTCACGATGCGAGTAGTAAGACCGATTGTCGGCCGTGAAGCGGCCGTAGCCGTCCGGAGTCTTCGAGCAAGTCCATTCCCAACAACCGCCCTCGGACTCGGGCCAGATGATTGAACGACTGCGAAGGTATGAGAGAACGGCGGCCTTTTCGGCCATATCGAGGAAGGATTTCACGGGAGTTCCTTGACGGGTAGTGGCAAGTTTTGGGCACACGCCCAAGCATTGAGGAGAGCAAAAAAGGGAGACGGCCCGGAAACGGGGTGACCAAACCCGTTTCCGAACCGCCCAAAAGGACTGCCTTAGCTCGCGGCAGCCTTGACAATCTGCGCCGAGGAAGCCTCGGCCAGAGAGACACCCGCGAGACGCATAGTCAGCTTGAAGCCCACCTGATCCTTATCGAATCGGGCGTCTTCGCTGACTCGCACCGTGGCGTTTCGCCGAACGCCAACCACGATCCGGGAGCCATCGGCGACCACAATCGTCTTGGCGGGCAGGAACGCGCTAGCGAGAATCGGAAGACCCCAGGCCGTAGAAGCCGGGGAATCCGTGGGGGAGCCCGCCTGATACGTGCCCGATCCGGCGGCCTTCTCCTTACGGAGAGACGCAGCCATGTCGACGGAAGCCCAGACAATCGAAGGGGTGCCGTTCATGGCTTCAATGCGGGCTACAGCGTCGGCCAGGTCGTCATAGGTGACGGCCACCTTTCCGGTGCCCAGAGTCGTAGTCGTTCCCTGGGAAAGGATTCCCTTAATCGGGTTGGTGCCGGACCCAACAAAGGCGTCGGCATCGAACTTCAGGGAAGCATCACGTAGAAGGTTATTCGCAATCGAGTTGCGCAGGTCGATAGCGGAGTCTTCCAAAATCTCAGTTGAAGCCCACTGAATCCGGCCGATCTTCTTCGGCTCGAACTTGACCTCACCCCAGACCATGTCTCCCTCGGGAAGGGGCTGACCTTCCTCGACGTAGTCCATGCCGTCCGAGGACACAAGCTGCGGAACAGAGAAGGTCGCCGAACTGAAGGGAACGATGCTCTCCACCGGAAGACCGCGCAGGAACGTCGACTTGGCCTTAAGAGCGTCGACGTACTTCGCGGCCGTCTGCTGGCTCACGGTGTAACCGCCGTCGCCCGGAACGCCTTCGGCCACCAGGGCGCGGTACTCGCTGAGCGACGGCATCAGAGCCCGCCAGGAGCCCTCATCACTGGCCGGGGGAGCCGTAGGCGTCAGCATGCCCAGGCCGCCCGCCAGAGAGCGAACCTCGGCCTCCCGCTCGCCACGCTCGACAGCGTCTCGGGCCTCGGCCTCCAGGCGCATGATGTCCCGGTCGAGACGCTCGACGCGCGATCGCTTCGCAGCGTCGCTAAGGGACGAGTCACCCTCGACGGAGCGAAGCTCGGTAACCAGCTTCTTCCGCTCTTCAAGGGCGGTCGTTGCCTGGCGCTTATACAGGTCAGTGCAGTCAGTCATTGATATTCCTTCATTGGTCGGGGCCGGAAGCGGCCATGCAAAAGCCGCCCTGCACCCGGAATGGGTGGGGCGGCTTGGATGAGGCGGTTACTTCTCCGCTAGCTCGCGGAGTTGTTCTCTACAGATGGCACTTCAGCGCATGCCGCGCGACGCTGTTCGATCCGCTCAACGAAGCGGACTCGGCGCGCAATCTTGCGCGCTAGGTTCTTGCAGGAAGGGCCGCAATACCGTGGCGGCCGGCCAGGGCCGTACTCGATATTGAACGGCTTCTCACAAGCCCAGCACTTCAGCTCGACTGTGTTGTTCATTTCCCATGTCTCTTCGAGATCGTTCGAGGGGAGTGCAGTGTTTGGCGACGGAACGGAAGACAGCCCGACTCCACGACCAGCATTTGGATAGATGCCGTGAAGCCGGGCCGCCGTCCTGGCACCGCCCCGTGGTGCTTCCTCCCCCGACCCCCGAAAGGATCGAAGTCGCTCTTGCATCATGTAAAGACCTGTTAGGCAGCCCGAAACCACACGCGCTACCCTGCGCGATTCCCGGTGAAGTACTGGATGCCTCGGCCGATTGCGCCCCGCCTATCGGTCCCACGACTTCGGGCTAACCCCCGCGCGTTCACAAAGAGGGAAAGACGCGGGTGCGGGAAAGGCTTCCCAGATCCTTTCGGACCTCCCCTCCCGAGCCGGTGACCGACAAAAACCCCTTGACTGTGCCAGTACCGTGGATCGCATGGGCTGGTCGCTGGGGTACTTGAAGCCGCGTGAACCTCGACTACTGGATGCGCTTTTCCTGTCAGCTGGCCGGGCGCTACACCTGGCCAACTCCTTCGAGTCAAAGTGTCAGTACGTCTTGCGCATGGCACATCTCGCCGAGGCTTCAGAAGCCGACCCCGTCATGGGTCTGCAAGAGATGATCGCTAGTCTGCCTCCGGACAAGATGCTCGGTGGCACGCTGCGAGACCTATCGAATACGTCGCTCGGGTCGCGACCCTCTGACTTCGACTTGCTCGATGGAGCCAGAAAGGCCCGCAACTTCATTGCGCACGAAGGAGCCTCTATCGGCACCATATGGGGTGCGAGGCGAGAAGCTATTTTGGAGCACGCTGTTCGGCTGCGTGCAGCCGTCTCAGATCTAGCCTCGGGTGACAACGTCGTATCGCAATGGTGCTTTCACATCGATGAGCCGAACGATTGCCTTCCGAGGCTGCTGATAGACGCCTATCCGGTGATGGTTGATGATTGGGTCTTCGGTCACTTCGGTGGGCTACTCGATGCAGAAGATGAGTCATCCGTGGGCACCGCTGAGACTGAGTAATCTTCCCTGGCCTAGGAAAGCCGACAGGCTTGCCCTAGGGCGTTCTATTGCCTCGGCTGAAGTTGCACGGCCCGCAGGCCGGGCGAAGGTTCTCTATGTCATTCGTTCCGCCTCGGCTGAGCGGAACAATGTGGTCGGCCGTCGTAGCTGGCCGGGAATAGCAGATAGAGCAGACAGGGTTAGCCGCGAGGATCGCGGCCCTGAAATTGAGATATTGAGTGTTATATCCACGCGCCCACGGGGAGGGGCGCGTGTGCTTTCTCTTCTGCTCCCGTCGCTTCGCTCCGGCCGAGGTGCAGGGCTCACAGCGTGAGCCGAGAGGATAGAGCCGCTTACAGCGGCTGCACATCATGTGAGGCAATAGCTTCTCCAAACAGAAGTGGCACCCTTCGAGGGGTGCCGTTAGTGGTGCTCTGCCTGGCCTCCATTCGTCGGCCAGGGGATGACTTAAAGAGATAGAGAGGCAGCGAAGGTTTCCGCAGGTCAGGGAAGAATGGGTGACTCTCAGAGGGTTACGCGGTGACCCTGGCAGGGTTACGCGGCAGTGCGTAGGGAGTGCACGCGGCAGGACGCCGACCCAAGACCGTTCTTCTGGAAGTGGTGCCCAGGCAGTACGAGGCACCGTGCGCCCGAATCAGGGGCGATCAAGGCCATGGCCTTAGCCGCAGTCATACCCTTCTGCACAGCCTGTCTGGTGAGCGCCTGGCCGTTCTCCCCGGCCAGAATGGAGGCTAGGGCTCCCTCGGCGAACTCGGCATGCCCGACTTGGTTCCCCCAGCCGAGGGCGGCGAAGTACACCCGGAAAGCGAGCGGCTTGATTAGGGGGTTGCGTGCTTTCGCTCGGCAGTCGAGCTGAGAAATGGCACCCCACGGGGCACCGGGGCCGAATCCAATGGTCACTATTCCCTCGGGCGGTTGGTCGCGGGCATAAGAAAGCCCCGGCTATCGCCGGGACTGACAAAAAAACAAGACATGCAGTTTCTAACCCACCCAGGGTGGCGGTTTCAAGGAAGGGTGTTTAAACGGGCGGCGTGAGAGCGTGTAAACGGTCTCCCTTGGAGAGTGCGGGCATGGAAAGGCCCCCGAAGCGTTTACACTCAACGGGGGCCAGGGATTCAGAGGGTCGGGTGGCTATCCGCCGCTGTACGGCCGACGCGCGGGCAAGAGGAACTCCGCCTCAGGCTCGGTCATCCAGTACCCTTCGGGGACGTGAAGCCCAGTCTCCTTAGCGATCTCCGCAAGCTCAAGCATTTTGCAAACGACTCGGCGGTTTCCGTCTTCGGCCTTCCCGACCGTGATCGTTACCCCGTGACGCTGTAGGAACACCCGACGCTGTTCGTCATCCTTCGTGGCCCATTCCTCCGCATAGTTGCGCCCCGTTTCCTTCCAGGCGGGTGCATCCTCCGCTTCCTTGATTTCGTTACGCAGTCGCTCGACCTTGGCCGACTGGGATTCGTGCTGCTTCCAGTAGCGTTCGATCTGAACTTCAGTCTTGATACGACCGGCCAGATAGTCAGCCTCCAGCCTGTCAAGCATGGCTTCGGCTTCCACCAGTTCCGTCTTCGCTTGACTGATCGAATTGCCAACCCTCTCCATTACAGGGAGGGGCCCAAGGGTGACATTCACGAACTGGCTGACGACCGTATCGAGATCTTCCCTCCGGATACGCCCGGGGTCGGAACAAGTCCCCGTGTTGATGTTATTGCACGCGTAGTAATGGAAAACTCTGCCGTTCTCCTTGGTCTTCTTGGACGAAGACATACGGGCGCCGCACACATCGCACTCGGCCACGCCTCCCAACATGGAACGCGAGGGCGTGGCGCGCGATACCGGACGGTTAGCCGTGATGCTGGCCACCAGTTCCGCCCACTCCCCGTATTCCATGAGCGGGTCATCCGTGATCCGTACCGGCTCACCATCGTCATCCGCGACAGTCTCACCCTTATAGGTGTAGATACCGCCGACCGTGGGGTTAGTCACGATCGCTCGAATGGCGTTGGCGGTCCAAGCGACACCCTTCGGTTCGTCGCCACGATCAATACGCAGGTAATCCCGCCACGTCGGAACGCCACGCTTGTTCAGATGAACGGCAATCTTGTACGAGGACCAATCACTCTTCAGCTTCTCCACAATGTCACGGAGAAGGTTCGCGTATTCGTCATCCTGAATGAGCTTCTTACCCCCGTCCTCTTGGCGCTCAAATCGGTATCCGAACGGGAGTACACCGCCGATCCAAACGCCCTTCGCCTTCCGGGCCATCGAGCCGGACAGGGCACGCGCACGGATGGTGTCCAACTCGCCTTCGGCGAAGGCAGCGATGATCTGCGCGAACATCTTGCCCATGGGGGTGGACATGTCGATGCCCTCGGTCACGGACACGATCACCTTGCCGTGCTTCTGGCACCACTCGAAGACCTCGGCGAAGTGACCCGCCTTCCTGCTGAGGCGGTCGAGCTTCCAGACGGCCAACACGTCCCACTCGTCGGCCCGCTCGTTGAACCAGGGACCGAGGCCCGGCCTCTTGAAGGGGTGCATAGCGCCGGACACATCTACGTCCTCGGCCCACCCGACGATGCGTCCTTCTATAGAGGGGCCGTGTGCCCAGTGCTCGACGGCCGCACGCTGCTTCTCTGGACTGGTCGTGTCGTCCTTCATGACGGACAAGCGGACGTTGCCCAGCACCCTCGGGTTAGAGATCATGCGCGGATGCTACGGGTGGTGCCGCTGACTGAACAAGTCGAACGACTTCTTCCAGGATCCGGCCCCCGCGCCGACGTTCACGTCCATTCCGGTGCGGGGCCCGGGGCTGGTGTGAAGCGTGTGATGCCGTGACGGACGCCCGCCCCTGATCGACGCAGGGGCGGGCGTCGTCGTCAGGTCAGGGCCCGGTCAGCCGGCGCAGATGGTGAAGTCGACCGTGTCACCCGGCTTGACGGTCTTCGGGGCGTGCGGGGTCACCTCGAGCACCGAGGTCGGCTTGCAGCCCTTCACGGCCTTCCTGGTGACGGTGCCGAGCTTCGTCCGCGTCTTCTCGAGCAACGGCTTGGCCATGTCCAGGCTGAGGCCCGCGAGGGGGAGCCGCGTGGTCGTACCCCTCCTCGACGCGAGCGCGCCCCCGTCTGCTGCACGGCCCCGACGAGACCTGGGTCACATACCCGGACGCCATCCGGACGGCCCAGCGCGCGGAACATCCCGGCCGCCCCGATCGCTGTACCGGACATGAGCGAATACCGGATCGAGCACGACTCCATGGGTGAGGTACGCGTCCCGGCGGAAGCCAAGTGGCGGGCCCAGACACAGCGCGCCGTCGAGAACTTCCCCGTCTCGGGACAGCGCATCGAACGTGCGCACATCGAGGCTCTGGCGCGGATCAAGGGGGCCGCGGCGAAGGTGAACGCGCTGCTCGGGGTGGTCGACAAGGACATCGCCGACGCCATCCAGGAGGCGGCCGCGGAGGTCGCCGAGGGGCGGTGGGACGAGCACTTCCCGGTGGACGTGTTCCAGACCGGGTCCGGGACCTCGTCCAACATGAACACCAACGAGGTGGTCGCCACGCTCGCCACCGAGCGGCTGGGCCGGGCCGTGCACCCCAACGACCACGTCAACGCCTCCCAGTCCTCCAACGACGTCTTCCCCTCGTCCCTGCACATCGCGGCCACCGCCGCCGTCACCCGCGATCTGATCCCCGCCCTGGAGCATCTGGCGGCAGCCCTGGAGCGCAAGTCCGCGGAGTTCGCCGACGTGGTGAAGGCGGGGCGGACGCATCTGATGGACGCCACGCCCGTGACGCTGGGCCAGGAGTTCGGCGGGTACGCCGCCCAGGTGCGGTACGGCGTGGAGCGGCTCAACGCCTCGCTCCCCCGGCTCGCCGAGCTGCCGCTGGGCGGCACCGCTGTCGGTACCGGCATCAACACGCCGCCCGGGTTCTCCGCGGCCGTCATCGAGGAGGTGGCCCGTGCCACCGGGCTGCCGCTGACCGAGGCGCGCGACCACTTCGAGGCGCAGGGCGCGCGGGACGGGATCGTCGAGACCAGCGGGCAGCTGCGGACCATCGCCGTGGGCCTCACGAAGATCGCCAACGACCTGCGGTGGATGGCCTCGGGGCCGCGTACCGGCCTCGCCGAGATCAGCCTCCCCGACCTCCAGCCCGGCTCCTCGATCATGCCCGGCAAGGTCAACCCGGTGATCCCGGAGGCCGTGCTGATGGTCGCCGCGCAGGTCGTCGGGAACGACGCGACCGTGGCCACGGCGGGCGCGGCGGGCAACTTCGAGCTCAACGTCATGCTGCCGGTGATCGCCAAGAACGTGCTGGAGTCGGTCCGGCTTCTCGCCAACGTGTCCCGGCTGCTCGCGGACCGGACCGTCGACGGGATCGTCGCGCACCGCGAGCGCGCCCGGGAGTACGCCGAGTCCTCGCCGTCCGTGGTCACGCCGCTGAACAAGTACATCGGGTACGAGGAGGCCGCGAAGGTGGCCAAGAAGGCGCTGGCGGAGCGGCGGACGATCCGCCAGGTGGTGCTGGACGGCGGGTACGTGGAGCGCGGCGATCTGACGGTCGAGCAGCTCGACGAGGCGCTGGATGTCCTGCGGATGACGCACCCGTAAACCCTGGTGCGCTTTCGCGCCCCCGGCGCGAGAACCGTGACGCGCGCCGCAGCGTCGTATGCCCATGGCACCTAATATCTGTGCATGGCAGACGGTGAAGCGGTGAGACGCGTGGGAACTGGTGGTGCGGCGGCCTTCTGGGAGCCCGGGAGCCGGATTCTGTGGCGCTACCGGGAGAACGGCGGGGTGAACTTCCACATCGCCCGCCCGGTGACCGTCGTGCGGGACGACGAGGAACTGCTCGCCGTGTGGCTGGCCCCGGGCACGCAGTGCGTCAAGCCGGTGCTCGCGGACGGCACCCCGCCGCACCAGGAACCGCTGCGCACCCGGTACACCAAGCCGCGTACCGTTGCGCGGGGACGCTGGCTCGGCACCGGGGTGCTGAAGGTGGCCCGGCCCGGCGAGCCGTGGTCGGTGTGGCTGTTCTGGGACCAGGGCTGGCAGTTCAAGAACTGGTACGTCAACCTGGAGACGCCACTGGCCCGTTGGCACGGCGGTGTGGACTCCGAGGATCATTTCCTGGACATCTGCGTCTACCCGGACCGCAGTTGGGGTCTGCGTGACGAGGACGAGTTCGCGCAGGCCCAGCAGGACGGACTGATGGACCGGGCGGTCGCCGAACAGGTGAGGGAGGCGGGCAGCAGGGCGGTGGAGGTGATCCGCGCGTGGGGGCCTCCGTTCAGCGAGGGCTGGCAGCACTGGCGCCCGGATCCGTCCTGGGCCGTACCGTTGCTGCCGGAGGACTGGGACCGTACGCCCGCGCACATGTCCACATGAGACCCTTGATGCGCCCCCGGGCAACAAACGTAGGATCGTCCTCCGCAAGGCACGCTGGCAGTAACTCCCGGAGCAGACGCCGGGTCTGACCGAACGTCACCGAGGGGCGGCAGCACGTGAGCGAGGGGTACGAGGGCAACACCGGCGGGACGCTCGACGTCGGCCCCCTGGGCCGCGCGCGGTCCACCGGTGGCACAGGAACAACCTCTGACCACGCGGGAATTCCGTTCCGGGGGCACGTATTCCGGGTATCGGGTTTCCTGCGGGACCAACTGCGCGCGCGGCGCGCAGCCCCGGACGGACGGATTCGACACGCGTGACGGAGCAGCCCACCTCCTACGAACGCCCCCAGGGCGTCGACCCCACGGACCCCCGTGGGGCACTGCTGCATACCCAGGCACCGGCACCGGGCCAGTCGGCCTTACCTCCTGACACCTCGGGTACGACGACGCCGCGCGGCAAGGGCGGAAAGGGTGGCATGGGCGGCCAGGGAGCCAGGGGAACGGACGCGGCCGGTCCGGAGGCCGGTGCCGGCACCGAGCACTCCCAGCCGTCGGCGTCCGACGAGGCGATGGGTGCTCCTCCCGCGCGGGCCAAGCCGAGCGTGGGTGACCACCGGCCGCGCCCCGCTCCCGAGTCGATCCCGGCCCAGCCGGGCACCGACGCGCGCCCGGAGCGGGGTCCGGAGGGGCAGGACCGGCGCGCCGGAGGGGCACTGACGCCCGGCCGGCCCACGCCGATGCGGCGGGACGGGGACCGGCTGCGCTTCGTGGGCGCCGCGACCCGGCGGATCGCCCGCGGCCTGGACCTCGACGAGATCGTGATGGGGCTGTGCCGGGCCACCGTGCCGACCTTCTCCGACGCGATCCTCGTCTATCTGCGCGACCCGCTGCCCGTGGGCGACGAGCGGCCCGCGGCGGACCGCATCATGCTGCGGCTGCGGCGCACCGACCGCATTCCGGAGGAACGGGACACCGAGACCGGCTTCGCGGCGCTCGCCCTGCCGCCCCCGGAACCGGGCGAGCTGACCGCCGAGCTGTCGGCGGCGGTCGGCGAGCTGTGCGAGGTGCGGCCCGGCGGGGCGCTGGCGGAGGTGCTGCGCGGGGTGCGTCCGGTGTTCGCCGACCATCCGGCCGCACGCGCCGCGCTGCCCGAACTGCTGGGCGACGACAGCACCTTGGCCATCCCGAGCGGTCAGCGGGCCGTCCTGGCCCCGCTGCGGGGCCGCCGCCGGGTGATCGGCGCCGCGGTGTTCCTGCGCCGTCCGGAACGCATCCCGTTCGAGAACGACGATCTGCTGGTGGCCGCCCAGCTCGCCACGCACAGCGCCCTCGGCATCGACAAGGCGGTGCTGTACGACCGTGAGGCGTACATCGCCGACGAGTTGCAGCGCACGATGCTGCCGGAGACCCTGCCGCGCCCCACGGGCGTGCGGCTCGCCTCCCGGTACCTGCCCGCGGCCGAGACCGCGCGCGTCGGCGGCGACTGGTACGACGCCATCCCGCTGCCGGGGAGCCGGGTGGCACTGGTGGTGGGCGACGTCATGGGGCACTCCATGACCTCGGCGGCCATCATGGGGCAGCTGCGGACGACGGCCCAGACCCTCGCCGGCCTCGACCTGCCGCCGCAGGAGGTCCTGCACCATCTCGACGAGCAGGCCCAGCGGCTGGGCACCGACCGCATGGCGACCTGCCTGTACGCGGTCTACGACCCGGTCTCGCACCGCATCACCATCGCCAACGCGGGTCATCCCCCGCCCATCCTGCTGCACCTGGGCGGCCGGGCCGAGGTGCTGCGGGTGCCGCCGGGCGCGCCGATCGGCGTGGGCGGGGTCGATTTCGAGGCGGTGGAGCTGGACGCCCCGGCCGGGGCGACGCTGCTGCTGTACACCGACGGCCTGGTCGAGTCCCGGCTGCGGGACGTGGCGACCGGCATAGAGCAGCTGCGGGAGAAGCTCGCCGCGACCGCCCAGCTGACCGGCCCCGATCATCCGCCGCCGCTCGAGGCACTGTGCGACGAGGTGCTCGACATGCTCGGCCCGGGCGACCGGGACGACGACATCGCGCTGCTCGCCGCCCGGTTCGACGGGATCGCGCCGAGCGACGTGGCGTACTGGTTCCTCGAACCGGAGGACGCGGCTCCCGGCCGGGCCCGTCGGCTGGCCCGGCGGGCGCTGTCCCGCTGGGGGATGGAGGACATGACCGACTCGGTCGAGCTGCTGGTCAGCGAGGTCGTCACGAACGCGGTGCGGTACGCCACGCGGCCGGTGACGCTGCGGTTGCTGCGCACCGACGTGCTGCGCTGCGAGGTCGGCGACGACGTGCCGCAGCTGCCTCGGCTGCGGCAGGCCCGAGCGACCGACGAGGGTGGCCGCGGCCTGTATCTGGTGAACCGGCTGGCCCGGCGGTGGGGAGCCACCCGGCTCAGCACCGGCAAGGTGGTCTGGTTCGAGTTGAACCGGAGCTGAGGCAGACGCGGTGAGCGCGCGGAGAGGGCGCCCGGCGACTCCGGGCGCCCTCTCCGCTGTTTCCGCCGCCGGGCGGCCGCTACTGGCCGAAGAGCGGATCCGCCGGATCCGCCGGATCGGTCGACGGGTCGTCCGTGCTCGGTTCCGAGGAGGTGTCACCCGTCGGTGTGCTGGACGGGGACGAGCTCGGCTTCGACGACGTGGACGGGGACGAACTCGTCGACGGAGAGGAGGACGGGGACGAACTCGTGGACGGGGACGAGGACGGGGACGGGGACGGCGAGGTCGTCGGGGACGGCGACGCGGTCTGGACCGCCGCGCCCTGGTCGGTGTCCAGGTCGAACTTGGTGACCTTGGTGGAGACGCCGAAGGTGTACGCCGCCCAGATCTGCGCCGGGAAGCCGCCACCGTTGACCCGGCCCGCGTCCGAGGACAGGCCGTTCGTCGCGCCGGTCAGCGGGACCTGGGGGTGCGGGGCCTTCGCGGACTCGCCGAACAGGCCGACCGAGGTGACCAGGTCGGGGGTGTAGCCGGTGAACCAGGCCGACTTGTTGTTGTCGGAGGTACCCGTCTTGCCCGCGACCTTCTGGCCCTTGCGCAGCGGGTTGTCCCGCACGGACTTCTTCGCCGTACCGTCGTCGACCACGCCGGTGAGCACCGAGGTGACCGAGTCGGCGGCCTCGCGGCTGATGACCTGCTCCCCGATGGGGTCGGCGTGCTTGAACGTCGGGTGGGCGCTGTTCTCCGCCGTCTTGATGAGCGCCGGGGTGACCTGCTTGCCGTGGTTGTCGAGGGTGGCGTAGACGCCGGCCATCTGCAGGGGGCTCGCGCCCATGGTGCCGAGGGTCTGGGCGGGCACGGCCTTGAGGTCCGCGGTGTCCATGCCGAGGTTGGCCGCGACCTTCAGCACCTCGGGCATGCCGACGTCGACGCCCATCTGCGCGAAGACGGAGTTGATGGACTTGTTCAGCGCCGTCTGGACGGTGACGTCGCCGTAGTCCTGGTCGTCCTCGTTCTCCGGGGCGAAGCCGATGTCGCTGCCGACGACCGGGCGCTTGCTGGTGCCGTCGTAGAGCGTGTTGGCGGTGATCTGGTCGCCGTCCTGCGTCTTGGCGGCCTCGTCGAAGGCCGCGGCGAGGATGACCGGCTTGAAGGTGGAGGCGGGCTGGTAGTCGGTGCGGGTGGCGTTGTTGGTGTAGTGCTCGGTGTAGCCGGCACCGCCGTACATCGCCTCGACGGCGCCCGTCTTGGGGTTCACCGACACCGCGCCGGCCTGGACGTCGCCGTCGACCGAGCGCTTCTTCTTGTCGAGCTTGCTGGTCAGCTGTTCCTTGACGGCCGTCTCCAGCGCCTTCTGCTTCTTCTTGTCGATGTTGAGCTCGATGTTCCAGCCGCCGCGAGTGACCAGAGCCATGCCCGACTCGTAGTCGTCGGCGATGCCCTGGGCCACCAGTTGCTTGGCCAGTTCGGTGTTGGCCGCGTCGACGAGGTAGCCGACCTGGCCCTCCTTGCCGGGCGCCGCCTTGGGCTCCTTGGGCTCCTCGAACGTCATGGCGTCGCGCTCGGACTTCTTCAGCCAGTCCTTCTCCACCATGTTGTCGAGGACGTAGTTCCAGCGCGCGGTGACCAGCTTCTTGCCGGTGTCGGAGGCGACGGCCCAGTCGTACTGGCTGGGGGCCTGGAGCAACGCGGCCAGATAGGCGCCCTGTTGGACGGTGAGCTTCTCGGCGTCGACGCGGTAGTAGGCCTGGGCGGCCGCCTGGATGCCGTAGGCGCCGCGGCCGTAGTAGCTGGTGTTGATGTAACCGGCCAGGATGTAGTCCTTGTCCTTCTCCCGGTCCAGCTTCAGGGAGATGACCAGTTCCTTCAGCTTGCGCGTGACGGTCTGTTCCTGGGTCAGGTAGTAGTTCTTGACGTACTGCTGGGTGATCGTCGAGCCACCCTGCGAGCCCTTGCCCATGAGCGTGTTGAGGACACCGCGGGTGGTGCCCTTGAGGTCGACTCCGGCGTCGGTGTAGAAGGACTTGTTCTCGGCGGCGACGAAGGTGTGCTGGACCGCCTTGGGGATCTTCGCGAGTTCGACGTTCTCCCGGTTGACCTCACCGTCGCGGGCGAGGATCGCGCCGTTGTCGTACTCGTAGACGTTGCTCTGGAGGGCGGCGTCGGGGTTGCCCTTGGGGATCGGCGTGCTCATGTACAGCCAGAGGAAGGCGCCGATGACGGCCACCACCAGGCCGAGGAAGGTGCCGAGGATCTTCTTCCAGGTGAAGAGCCGGCGTATGAAGCTCTTGTCCTTCTTGCCGGCCTTGCCCTTGGCGCCCTTGCCGCTCTTCTTCGCGCCCCGGCGGGCGGCCGCGCGGCCTCCGGTCGCGGGAGCGTTCTCGGGCGCCGCCTCGGCGGTCGCCACGGACTCCGCCGTCGACGGGGTCGTCGAGTCCGTCTCCGTCGAGCGGCCCCTGGGCGCCGCGCGGCGCCCACCGCGCTGTCGAGCTCGTCTCTCGTCCGCTCGTCCCATGAGTCCGCTCGCTCCGCTTCCTACTCGGCAGTCACACCAGTGCCCGGGGGCAGGGGCAGGTCAGCTCAGAAAGCTAACACCGCTGTCTATGACGAAGGGGCCTCGGCCCGGTCCGCACAGGGCGTGAGAATCAGCACCCCGCGCGAGGGAACCGCCCGGACGTCCCCACCGAGTCCGACGTACGAGAGTGGCACAGGGTTGCCATGAGGCGCTAAAGTGATATCACTTAGATAGGCCGCTGATTACTGAATCCGGCGGCGAAGAGAAACGGGGACCCCACCATGTCCACTCACGACCCCTCGGCCACCACCGAAGCGGCCGTCGACACCGTCGACGTTCCCGAGATGCCCGCCCCGCGCGTGAAGGAGTTCCCCGCGCACAGCGTGGCCGGCGGACTCGCGCTGCTCCTCGGCCTGGCCGGGCTGCTGGCCGGCGCCGGGATGATCGCCTTCGGCGCCCAGGTGGAGGCGGCCGGCCTCAAGGCGGCGCTGATCACCGGCGGCATCCTGGTCGCCCTCGCCGCGTTCCTGGCGATGTGCGGGCTGAACACGGTGTCGCCGGGCGAGGCCCGCGTGGTGCAGCTCTTCGGCCGCTACCGGGGCACCATCCGTGAGGACGGGCTGCGCTGGGTCAACCCCTTCACCTCCCGCGAGAAGATCTCCACCCGGGTCCGCAACCACGAGACGGCCGTACTGAAGGTCAACGACGCCTACGGCAACCCGATCGAACTCGCCGCGGTCGTGGTGTGGAACGTGCGGGACACCGCGCAGGCCAGCTTCGAGGTGGACGACTTCCTGGAGTTCGTCGCCACCCAGACCGAGGCGGCCGTCCGGCACATCGCCATCGAGTACCCCTACGACTCGCACGACGAGGACGGTCTCTCGCTGCGCGGCAACGCGGAGGAGATCACCGAGAAGCTGGCCATAGAGCTGCACGCGCGCGTGGAGGCGGCCGGCGTCCGGATCATCGAGTCCCGCTTCACCCACCTCGCGTACGCTCCCGAGATCGCCTCGGCGATGCTCCAGCGGCAGCAGGCGGGCGCCGTGGTCGCAGCGCGGCGCGAGATCGTGGACGGCGCCGTGGGAATGGTCGAGGCCGCGCTCCAGCGCATCGCCGAGCAGGGCATCGTGGAGCTGGACGACGAACGGAAGGCGGCGATGGTGTCCAACCTGATGGTGGTGCTGTGCGGGGACCGTGCGCCCCAGCCGGTACTGAACACCGGGACCCTCTACCAGTGAGCGACGCGGCCGGGGGTCCGACCCCGCAGCGTCGGCCGCAGCAGCGCAAGCAGGTGCTGCTGCGGCTGGATCCGCTGGTCCATGACGCGCTGGCCCGCTGGGCCTCGGACGAACTGCGGTCGGCGAACGCGCAGATCGAGTTCCTGCTGCGCAAGGCGCTGAAGGAGGCCGGACGCCTGCCCGGCGACACCGGACCCCTCCCGCGTCGCGGCCGGCCCCCCGGCGGCTCGCCCCCCGGACCCCCGCCGGCCTGAACGGCCCCACCTCGCCCTCCTCCCCACGCGAGGCCCAGCGCCGGGCCTGTGGCAGAACGGTGACAATCGGCCCTCACCTGCGCACTCCCACTCCCTGCCGTCACCTGCGCACAGGACGTATACACACCGGGTATACACCGCATGTACAGTCCTCCTCATGTCCATCGGTCACACCCTCCTGGGACTCCTGGAGTCCGGACCCCGCCACGGTTACGACCTCAAGCGGGCCTTCGACGAGAAGTTCGGTCACGACCGGCCGCTGCACTACGGCCAGGTCTACTCGACGATGTCGCGTCTGCTGAAGCACGGGCTCGTCGAGGTCGACGGCATCGAGGCCGGCGGCGGTCCCGAGCGCAAGCGGTACGCGATCACCGACGCCGGGATCACCGACGTCGAGCAGTGGCTCGCGACGCCCGAGAAGCCCGAGCCGTATCTCCAGTCGACGCTGTACACCAAGGTCGTCCTCGCGTTGCTGACGCACCGCGACGCGGCCGACATCCTCGACACCCAGCGTGCCGAGCATCTGCGCAGCATGCGCATCCTCACGGACCGCAAGCGCTCCGGCGACTTCGCCGACCAGCTGATCTGTGACCACGCCCTGTTCCACCTCGAGGCCGACCTGCGCTGGCTGGAACTCGCCGCCGCCCGGCTCGACAAGCTGAAGGCCGCGGTGATCGCGTGAACGCCCCCGGGGGATCCCTGCTCGCCGCCGAGAACCTGCACAAGGCGTACGGGCCGACGATGGCGCTGGCCGGCGCCGAGTTCTCCATCCACCCCGGCGAGGTCGTCGCGGTGATGGGCCCGTCCGGGTCCGGCAAGTCGACGCTGCTGCACTGCCTCGCCGGGATCGTCACGCCCGACTCGGGTTCGATCATGTACGACGGTCGCGAGCTCGCGACGATGAGCGACGCCCGGCGCAGCGAACTGCGCCGCTCCGAGTTCGGCTTCGTTTTCCAGTTCGGGCAGCTCGTGCCGGAACTGACCTGCGTGGAGAACGTGGCACTGCCGCTCCGGCTGAACGGCACCCCGCGCAAGCAGGCCGAGCGCACCGCCCTTGGCTGGATGGAGCGGCTGGAGGTCGACGACCTCGGCAAGAAGCGCCCCGGTGAGGTGTCCGGCGGACAGGGCCAGCGGGTGGCCGTGGCGCGTTCCCTCGTCACCAGCCCGCGCGTGGTGTTCGCCGACGAGCCGACCGGCGCGCTGGACTCGCTCAACGGCGAACGCGTGATGGAACTGCTCACCGAGGCCGCCCGGTCGGCCAGCACGGCCGTCGTCCTCGTCACGCACGAGGCCCGGGTGGCCGCCTACTCCGACCGCGAGATCGTCGTACGGGACGGTAAGTCGCGGGACATGGAGCGGGCCATATGATCCTGCGCCAATGGGCAAGAGACCTGGGCCTGGGGGTCCGGTTCGCCTTCGCCGGCGGCCGGGAGGGCTGGATACGGGCCGTGCTGACCGCGGTCGGAGTCGGGCTCGGCGTGGCGGTCCTGCTGCTGACGACGGCGGTGCCGAGCGCGCTGTCGGTGCGCCACGACCGGGAACAGTCCCGGCTGGACTGGCCGTTCGGCAGCGAGCAGCCGGCCAAGGGCGACGACACCCTGCTGATCGCGCAGGCCGACACGACGTTCCGTGACAAGGACGTACGCGGCCGGCTGGTGGAGCCGGAAGGAGCGCGCGCCCCGCTGCCGCCCGGCCTGAGCCGGTTCCCGGCCGAGGGCGACATGGTGGTCTCACCCGCGCTGAAGAAGCTGCTCGCCGCCGACGGTTCGGCGCTGCTGCGGGAACGTCTCCCGTACCGCGTGGCCGGGACCATCGGGGAGAGCGGGCTGGTCGGCTCCCAGGAACTCGCCTACTACTCGGGCTCCACCGAGCTCGCCGCGCATATGGAGGACTACGGGGCGACCCGGCTGAAGGAGTTCGGGAACCCGGACCCTTCGAAGGAGGAGACCGACCCGGTACTGCTCCTGCTGGTACTCGTCATCATCGTGGTGCTGCTGATGCCGGTGGCCGTGTTCATCGCCGCGGCCGTGCGGTTCGGCGGTGAGCGGCGCGACCGCAGGCTCGCTGCCCTCCGGCTGATCGGTTCGGACGGCCGGATGACCCGGCGTATCGCGGCCGGCGAGGCGATGGCCGGGGCGCTGCTGGGCCTGGTCCTCGGCACGGTGTTCTTCCTCATCGGCCGCCAGGTGGCGGGCTCGGTCGAGGTGATGGGCATCAGCGTCTGGCCCAGCTACCTCGACCCCTCCCCCGCGCTGGCCGCGCTGGTCGCCCTCGCGGTGCCCGCCGCGGCGGTCCTGGTCACCCTCTTCGCCCTGCGCGGTGTGGTGATCGAGCCGCTCGGCGTGGTGCGCACGGCGAAGCCCGCACGGCGTCGGCTGTGGTGGCGGCTGCTGCTGCCCCTCGGCGGCTTCGCGATGCTCTACCCGATGATCGGGCAGGGCCAGAGCAACGGCGACTTCAACCAGTACATGGTGAGCGGCGGCGTCGTACTGATCCTCGTCGGCATCACCGCGCTGCTGCCGTGGCTGGTGGAGACGGTCGTCAGCCGGCTCGGTTCCGGCGGCGTGGCCTGGCAACTGGCCGTACGAAGGCTCCAGTTGAGCAGCGGTACGGCGGCCCGGATGGTCAACGGCATCGCGGTGGCGGTGGCCGGTGCGATCGCGCTCCAGATGCTGTTCGCCGGCGTGGACGGCGCCTACACCGAGCCCACCGGCCAGGACCTCACCCGGGCGCAGATGCAGGTCCGGGTGCCGGACGGCGCCCCGCTGGCGGCGACCGCCAAGAAGTTCGCCGACACCAAGGCCGTCAGCAAGGTCACCGCCCTGTGGGAGGGCTACCTGGGCGACTCCTCCTGGAGCAACGAGAACGGCCCGAACCTCTCCACCGAGCTGACCGTGGGCGCCTGTCCCGCCCTGCGCGAGGTGGCGAAACTGCCCTCGTGCAAGGACGGCGACATGTTCGTCCTCGACGGCGACGAGTACTCCGCCGACGGGCCGCAGATGAACAAGCCCGGCAAGAAGCTGTACATCGAACCGTCCGGCTCCGGGGAGAGCCAGGAGGTCGTCTGGACCGTCCCCGCGGGCATCACCGAGGCCCACTCGGTCAAGGGCCTCACCGACTACAAGCGCGGCGGCTTCCTGATGACGCCGAGCGCGCTGCCCGAGGCCGCCGAGAAGATGGTCACCGGTGAGATCTACCTGTCGATCGACGAGTCCGTGCCCGACGCCTACGAGTACGCCCGTAACACGGCGTTCCGGGTGGATCCGCTGGCCGCACCGATGACGTGGGCGTCCACTCGGCAGGACACGAAGTTCACCACCATCCGCACCGGTCTGCTCGTCGGCTCCGCCTGTGTGCTGCTGCTGATCGGGGCGAGCCTGCTGGTCTCCCAGCTGGAGCAGCTGCGCGAGCGCCGCAAGCTGCTGTCGTCCCTGGTCGCCTTCGGCACCCGGCGGCGCACCCTGGGCCTGTCGGTGCTGTGGCAGACGGCGATCCCGATCGGGCTGGGCCTGCTGCTGGCCATGGGGGTGGGGATCACCCTGGGCGCGATCCTGCTGAAGATGACGGACACGCCGGTGGGCGTGGACTGGGCGAGCGTGCTCGCGATGACCGGCTGCGGCGCGGCCGTCGTCCTGCTGGTGACGCTGCTGAGTCTGCCCCCGCTGCTCAGACTGCTGCGGCCGGACGGCCTGCGCACCGAATGAGCACGGTGAGCCGGTGAGCCGGTGAGCCGGTGAGCACGCCATGAGCAGACGGTCCCTCCCCGCCCGGGGAGGGACCGTTCCGCGTTCAGAGCTGGTACTCCCGCACCACCCTGCGCACCTGGGCGAACAGCATGCCGACGTTGACGGACTTGCGGCAGACGACCACCGCGACGACGTCCTGCTGCTCGGTCATCCGCACGAACAGGTGAGTGAGGTTCTCACTGTTGACGAGGATCTCCTGGAAGAAGTGGTTGTCGCTCTGGACCCCGCGCCGCTCCTTGAAGACGTCCTCGATCATCACGACCGTACGGCCCTGGAACAGGTCGAGCGTCGCGCCCGCCAGCAGGTCCAGGACCTCGGGCGGATGGTTGTCGACGGTCTCGTAGGAGAGCAGCATTCCGGTGGACATGTCGACGACGCCGGAGGCGACGCAGTCGGGCGCATCGGTGCGCAGTGACTTGACCAGGCCCATGACCTGGTCGGAGAAACCTGGGGTCATACGTTTCGTCGCCATCCCTTCAGACTCCTTCGGCGGTCTTCACGGTCGTCTCGGTGCGGTCGGTCAGGATCAGATCGATGCGGCGCAGGGCGGGTTGGGTCGCCCGGTGCAGACGCTCCACGTCCATGCCCTCGTCGCCGAGTACGACCATCAGCGCGGTGTCGCCGACCGCGTAGAACGCGGCGCAGCCGTGGCTGCCGTAGGCCACCGTGCGGTGCAGGGCGCCGCGGGCGGTCGCCTGCGCGGTGCGGCGGGCGAGGCCGAGGCCGGCCGCGGCGAGGGCGGCGAGTCCCTCCGGGTCGATGGTGTCGGCGGTGTCGGCGGCTATGAGCAGTCCGTCCGCCGCCGCCAGCGCCGTGTCGGTGATACCGGTCACCTGCTCCCGCAGGCCGCGCATCTCCCGCGCGAGGGCTGTGTGGTCCATGACTGCAACTCCCCTAATTCTGATCGCATATGACCGTCTTCTTGGTGGGGGTCTACGTGGGGGCTTACGTGGGGGCTTACCTGGGCATTTCCGCTGCGTCCTCCGCCGGGTCTACTGCCGGTCTTCCGCCGGAGTTTTCGGCGGGCGGATTCAGCGTGCGGTTTCCGCGTATTCAGCGTGCGGTTTCCGCGTCGGGTCTCCGCGTCGGGTTTCTGCGTCGGGTCTCCGCGTCGGGTCTCCGCGTCGGGTTTCTGCGTGCGGTTCTGCCTGTTTCCCGCGGGGGGCTGTCATTTCGCCGTGGGGTTCCGCAGGCGGAAGAACTCCTTCCAGCCGGTGCCGTTCCGTTCCGTCGTGAGGGCCTCGTTGATGCCGCTGGCACCGGGACGGCGGCGCGGCAGGGCCGTCGCCTCCGGCACCGCCACCGACGGCTGCCGGGGCGGAGCCGGTTCGCGGGGGCGTATGCCGTGCCCGTCGGGCGGCAGCCTGACCGGGATCGGCCGGGGTGCCTCCACGCACTCCAGGAGCCCCTCGCCCAGCATCCGGGCCACCTCGACGGTCACCGTGTAGACCCCGCGCCCGGTACGGAAGGCGAGGTCCCGGGAGGTGCACCGGCCGTCGGCGTGGGCCAGCAGCTCGCGCTGGAGCACACCGAGCCGGCCGGCCGCGTAGGACAGGGACGCGGGCACGGGCCGCTCCCGGTCCGGGCGCACGGGGTACGGCTGCTCCAGGAGCGCGCCGAGCTTGCGGGACGCCACCTGGAGCAGCCGCGTGGGCGGTTCGCCCACGGCGACCGGGGCGGGCGGCGCCCCGGCCGCCGGGCCGCGCTCACAGCCGTCGACGCTGCCCGCGACGACCGCGAACACGGCGTCCTGGAGAGCCATCGCGCAGACCACCCGGAGCTGGGCGGCCCCCGCGTAGCCGTGGGCGATCAGCCCGGCGGCCGGCCAGCGCGCGCCGCCCGACTCACGCACCAGCCCGGCCCACTCCTCCCCGCCGATCCGGCCGGAGCGCAGCAGCAGCGCCTCGGGTGCGGGCGCGCCCGGCGACTCGACCGAGACGACCAGCCCACCGTGCAGATGGAAGGTGCCGCCGGGCGAGCCGAGGACGCGCAGTTGCCCGGTGAAACCGTCCCGGCCGCACGCGGCAAGGTCGCGTGCCAGCAGCTGGTAGCCCGACATCACTCCCCTTGGACCTCTCGCACATACGCCTGACGCGTAGCGCTGAGGAGGGAATGTGTATCAGTCCGTGCGCATATCCCAGCGAGGGATTTCCGACCTGCTCTCAGCTGACGGAAGTTGCTCCGCCGAGGGACTCAATTCGCTTTGTTCGGAGCCCATTTGACCGATTGAAAGACCAAGACCGTTCCCTCAGGGAGCCTTGTCCGCGGGCGTTCCAGGCGTCCCGGGCGTCCCGGGCGACTCGGGCCCCGCGGAGCCCGCCGGAGGAGCCGCCGGGGAGGCCGTCGGGGCAGCCACCGGCGCCACCCCCGCCGCTGTCGCGCCCCTCGGCCGTGGTGCGTGCCGCAGGGCCTGTTCGCGGGAGTAGGCGTGCAGGTAGCCCACCACCGTGTTGGTGACGGCCACCAGGGGCACCGCCACGATCGCGCCGCCGATGCCCGCCACCATGCCGCCCGCGGCGACCGACAGGACCACCGCCAGCGGATGGACGCGTACCGCGCGCCCGAGGATGAACGGCTGGAGGATGTGGCCCTCGATCTGCTGCACGGCCAGCACGACCGCCAGGGTCATCACCGCGGTGAACACACCCTGGGTGACCAGCGCGACCACGACCGCCAGCGCGCCGGAGGCGACCGCGCCGACGAGCGGGATGAAGGAGAAGAGGAAGATGAAGACGGCGAGCGGGACGGCCATCGGAACGTCGAGGAAGTAGATGCCGAGGCCGATGAAGATCGCGTCGATCAACGCGACTATCACCGTGCCGCGCACATACGCCGTGAGCGTCGCCCAGGCCCGCGGGCCCGCGCCCGCCACGCCCGGCCGGGCCGCGGCCGGGACCAGCTTGAGCGTCCACTCCCAGATGCGCTTGCCGTCGTACAGCAGGAAGAGCGTCGAGAAGAACGCCAGGAGGATGCCGGTCAGCGCCTCGACGACGACGGTGACGCCCTCCAGGCCCGCCGAGGTGATCGAGTCCGTGTTGTCACCGATGGCGTCCCGCAGGTTCTTGGCGATGCCGTTGATCTGCTTGTCGGTGACGTGGAAGGGGCTGTTGAGCAGCCAGCGGCGCAGATCGTCGATGCCGTCCTGGACCTGGTCGGAGAGGTTGTCGATGTTCGCCATGACCTGCCAGGTCACGAACCAGCCCATCAGCCCGATGACGACGAACCCGAGGATCGCCGTCAGCGCGGTGGCCGCACCGCCGGGCACCCCGGCCCGCTTGAGCCGGGCCACGGTGGGCTGGAGGAGCGCGGTCAGGAGCAGCGCGACCACGAACGACATGACGACCAGCTGGATCGCGCTGATGGCCTTCATCAGCACCCAGACGGTCCCGGCGAGCACCAGCAGCCGCCAGCCCGCCTCGGCGGCGACCCGGACCCCCCACGGCACGGCCTGGGCGGGGTCGGGGCGCGGGACGGAGGGCACGAGATCGTCCGGGTGGGCCTCGGCGGCCGGTACGGCGGTGTCGGGCGGTGTCGGCTCCGGTTCGGCGGCGCTCTCCCGCCGCTCCCGCTCGACCTCGGCACGCCGTTCGTCGAGCCGCTCACCCATCTCGCTCAGTCCGGCACCGAGCCGGCCGAGCCACCCTGGAACTCTCGACATGATCCGTCCTCTTCCCCCGTCTTCCCCCACCACTCCCCCTGGAGTCGTCAGCCCCGGCCGTACCGACCGTACAGGGCGAAAGCCCCTCCCCCTAGGACGGGGAGGGGCTGCGCGGGGTTGAGCGGCCGAGGGCGGCCGCGGCTCAGTACGAGCCGTTGGCCAGCCAGTAGTCCCATGCGTCGCAGGGACTGCCGTAGCGGTCGTTCATGTAGTTCAGGCCCCACTTGATCTGGGTGGCCGGGTTGGTCCGCCAGTCGGCGCCGGCGGACGACATCTTCGAGCCGGGATAGGCCTGGACGAGACCGTAGGCGCCCGAGGAGGGGTTGACCGCCTGGTAGTTCCAGGTGGACTCGTGGTCCACGATGTTGCTGAAGCACTGGAACTGGCCGCTGGGCACCATCTGGCGCGCGATGGCCTGGACCTCGGCGACGGTGTACGAGGCCTGCTGCGGGAAGCTGCCGGCCGACGAGGTCGAGGCGACCTCGGTGGTGGCCTTGGTCTTCACGGCCTCGGCCGCCTTGTCCTTGGCTTCCTGGGCGGCCTTCGCCTTGGCCAGGGCAGCCTTCTGCTTGGCCACGGCGTCCTTGGCCGCCTGCTTACGGGCGGACTCCTCCGCCGTCTTCTTGGCGGTGGTGTCCGCGGCGATGGCCTGGACGTCGGCCTGCTGCGTCAGCGAGGCCGTCTGCACCTGGGCCTGCTGCCCTACGGGTAAGTCCGAGAGGAGGGTCGATTCGCCCGCCGTCGCCTCGGCGTCGTCGTTGGACTGGGCCACGCTGCCCTGGGCTACTCCCATGACAGCGCCCACAGTGGTGACCGCGGTGGCCGAGGCCACGGCGAATCCCCGGGCCGATATCCGGCTCACGCGGTTTCCTTCCGTTGTGCCGTCGGGTGGAGAACTGCACGACCAGGGCCGCGTGGGATCAGTACCAGTGGTTGGCCTGCCAGAACGACCACGCCTCACAGGGGCTGCCGTACCGGCTGTCCATGTAGTTCAGGCCCCACTTGATCTGGGTGGCCGGGTTGGTCTGCCAGTCGGAGCCGGCGGACGCGTACTTGCCGGCGGGCAGGGCCTGGAAGAGTCCGTAGGCGCCGGAGGAGGCGTTCACGGCGTGGTAGTTCCAGCTGGACTCGTGGTCCACGATGTTGCTGAAGCACTGGAACTGGCCGCTGGGCACCATCTGCGCCGCCATCGCCTGGATCTGGGCGATGGAGTAGGAGCTCTGGATCGGGAAGTCGCCCGCGCTGCGGCTGGCCTTGGCCTTGGCCTCCGCGCGGTCCTTGGCAGCCTTCTCGGCGGCCTCCTTCTTCGCGATCGCCGACTTGGCGGCGGCCTTGCGGGCCGACTCCTCGGCGTCCTTCTTCGCGCCCTCGTCCGCGGCGATGGCCTGTACGTTGGCCTGCTGCGTGAGGGACGCCGTCTGCACCTGGGCCTGCTGGCCCACAGGTATGTCGGCGAGGAGCGTCGCGTCGCTGGCCGTCGCTTCAGCGTCGTTGGGCTGCGCGACGCTGCCCGAGGCAACGCCTACGACGCTTCCGACAGCGGTGACCGCCGTGGCCGAGGCCACTGCGAATCCCCGGACCGAGATCCGGCTCACACGGTTTTCCTTCCAGCGTCGCCCGCTTCGGTGACCCTGGCGGACGCAATCGTGCCCTTGTCGCTGGTCTCCGAACTGCGGGGTCACAGGAGACACGGGCCCGGTGGGCAACTCCCGGTGAGGAAGTGCCACATGGTGCACGGGCGGCATACGACGGTCGGTATGGAGTTGAAGGTGATGCTCAAGCGGTGCCGTACTGCTCGGGGCACAGATGTGTCGCATGCGGGGCCTGACAGGACTGAGACTTTGCCGTAACCAGACCGCGCAGGGCAATTCCGAGTTGCGTGTGAAAGCTCACACCCGTGAGGACCCTGGGGATTTCGCGAAACCCCCACATACGCCGGCGCCGCCCGACTAGGCTCACAGCCTTTGTCGGACGGCGCCAACCACCGCTTGTCCCCGGCCAATCGGGGCGGGTCATTCAGATCTGCCCATCCTCCAGCATTTCGGTCACAAGTGCTGCGATCTGGGACCTCTCGGACCTGTTCAGCGTGACGTGCGCGAAGAGCGGATGGCCCTTCAGTTTCTCGACGACGGCGACCACGCCGTCATAACGCCCGACCCGCAGATTGTCCCTTTGTGCCACGTCGTGGGTCAGAACCACCCGGGAATTCGCACCGATCCGGGACAGAACGGTGAGAAGGACATTCCGTTCGAGCGACTGTGCCTCGTCGACGATCACGAAGGCGTCGTGAAGGGAGCGGCCCCGGATGTGGGTCAGGGGCAGCACCTCCAGCATCCCGCGCGCGGTGACCTCCTCGATGACCTCGCGGCTGGTGACCGCGGACAGCGTGTCGAAGACCGCCTGCGCCCACGGGCCCATCTTGTCGGCCTCGGAACCGGGCAGGTAGCCCAGCTCCTGTCCGCCCACCGCGTACAGCGGCCGGAAGACCATCACCTTCTGGTGCTGGCGGCGCTCCAGGACCGCCTCCAGACCCGCGCAGAGCGCGAGCGCGGACTTGCCGGTGCCGGCCCGGCCGCCCATGGACAGGATCCCGACGTCCGGGTCGAGCAGCAGATCGAGCGCGATGCGCTGCTCGGCGCTGCGGCCCTTGATGCCGAAGGCCTCACGGTCACCGCGCACGAGCCGGACGTCGCCGTCGGCGGTGACCCGGCCCAGGGCCTTGCCCCGCTCCGACTGGATGGTCAGGCCGGTGTGCACGGGAAGGCCGGCGACCTCGGGCACGTGGATGTGCCCCTCCTCGAAGAGGATGTCCACCTGCTCACCGGACAGGGTCAGTTCGGACATTCCGGTCCAGCCGGAGGAGCCCGTGATCGCGAGCTCCGCGCGGTACTCCTCCGCGAGGAGACCGACCGACGACGCCTTGATCCTGAGCGGGAGGTCCTTCGACACGACCGTGACGTCGAAACCCTCGGCCTGGAGATTGCGGGCCACCGCGAGGATGCGGGAGTCGTTGTCACCCAGGCGGTAGCCGGAAGGCAGCACGCTGGGGTCCGAGTGGTTGAGCTCGACACGGACGGTGCCGCCGAGTTCCCCGATCGGGATGGGGGCGTCGAGGCGACCGAACTTCACCCGGTAGTCGTCCAGCAGGCGCAGCGCCTGCCGGGCGAAGTAGCCGAGCTCCGGATGGTGCCGCTTGGCCTCCAGTTCCGTGACCACGACGATGGGGAGCACTACCTCGTGCTCGTCGAAGCGGGTCAGGGCGTTCGGGTCGGCCAGCAGAACGCTGGTGTCGAGAACATAGGTGCGCCGGTCTGGCAGACGGCGCTTTGTGCTGGTCACCACGGAAGGACGTACCCCCTCGGATGAGGTCGGGGAGCGACGGAGTGGAGCTGGACCGGTTTCCGGCCGCTTCGCACGGGCCGAGAACCGGCCCCCCGCTGCTTCTTCCGTGCCGTGACCGCACGGTCGGGCTGGTGCAAAAGGGCCTCCCGGGCGGACGGCCCCGTGCCGCCCGCTGAGATCCGACACCCGTGGTTCGGGCATCGACCTGCTTGGCTTATGCCCTCGAACATGCGCCGCCATGCCACGGCATATGACGGCGCGCCGGTGAACTCCTCGTTACTTCCGCCCCTGACGGGGTAAAAGGGACGCCCGCGCGGGGGGCGTTCGCCGACCTGCGCCTCAGCCGCCGTAACGCCGGTGACGGGCCGCGTAGTCGCGCAGGGCCCGCAGGAAGTCGACCTTGCGGAAGGCCGGCCAGAAGACCTCGCAGAAGTAGTACTCCGCATGGGCCGTCTGCCACAGCATGAATCCGGACAACCGCTGCTCGCCGCTGGTACGGATCACCAGATCGGGGTCCGGCTGGGCGCCGGTGTAGAGGTGGCGGCTGATCAGATCCACACTCACGGAGTCGGCGAGGTCCTCCATGGAGGTCCCCCGGTCCGCCGCGTCCACGATCATCGAGCGCACGGCGTCGGCGATCTCCTGGCGGCCGCCGTAGCCGATGGCGACGTTGACCAGTATCCCGTCGACGTGGGAGGTGGACTCCTCGGCGACCTTCAACGCGGTCTGCACATGGGAGGGGAGGATGTCGGGGGTGCCGACGTGGTGGACGCGCCAGCGGCCGTCGGCGGCGAGGGTGCGGACGACGTCCTCGATGATGCCGAGGAGCGGGACGAGTTCGTCGTCGGGGCGGTCGAGGTTGTCCGTCGACAGCAGCCAGAGGGTGACGACCTCTACGTCCGTCTCGGTGCACCAGCCGAGGAACTCCTCGATCTTCTCCGCGCCGGCGCGGTGACCGTGCACGGTGGTGGAACCGGAGGCCTTCGCCCAGCGTCGGTTGCCGTCCATGATGACGCCGATGTGCTTCGGCACCTGAGCGTGGTCCAGGTGACCTTCCACCCGGCGTGCGTACAGCCTGACCAGAAGGCCGCGCAGCTTGTCGCGCAGGTTCACGTGATTGTCAGCCCCTCCGTACGGTGCGGTCCCCGCGGGGCGCAGCCTACCCCCGCGGGGCTTGGACCGTTGACAGGGGTGGGAGGCGTCGGCCCTGCCCGAGCGGCTGCGCCGGGGCAGAAAAACGGGCCGGTCCGTGGGGGGGAGACGGACCGGCCCGAGGGGGGGTTTCCACCATAACCCTTCGTAAGTGATGCTGCGTGCATCGGCGCGCCACAACTACTCTCCGGAGTCGTCCGGCGACGCGCCGGTGGTCGCGGAATGCGTGGTTCATGGGTGGCTCATGGCCGGAACGCAACGGATTCCCAGGGGAATGGGCACGATCGCCAGGGAAAGCTGAGGCCTTGGAGCAGCTTGAGGCTCTGTCGACCCGTCGCCCGACCGTCCCCCCGACGGGCTACCCCGGCCGCGAACGTCCGCTTGACGCGGGCGTCACCGCGCAGCCCCCTCCACTGCGCGGTGACGTCCACGCAGCTTTGCGCACGCGAATTGCCTGAAGGAGAACTTACGCGAGGTCGACCGGGGATATGAACCGATCGCGATAACGATGTGGAAACTCTGTGGAGGCGGGATCCGGGGTGCGGCCGGCACCGGTCGGGGCGCGGGGAGGCGGAGGGTGGTTCCTGGCCGGTCCCGCGCTACGGGCGGCGGGCCTCGAAGAGGTGGCGGGTGCTGTGCGCGACGAAGGGGCCCTCGGCCTCCATCCGCTCGTGCAGGGCGCGGAGTCGGGGCCGGTAGGCCTCCACCGTGAAGCCCGGGACCATCCACACCACCTTGCGCAGGAAGTGGACCACGGCGGCGATGTCGTGGAACTCGACACGCAGCCGCTCCGTCCGCAGCCCGACGACCTCCAGCCCCGCCGCCTCCGCCCCGGCGCGCTCGCGCTCGGGATGCCGGGCGCCGCTCACCTCCTCCGGCTGCGGCCCGAGGAAGTACTCGACGAGCTCGAAGACGCTGCGCGGACCGACGTGCTGGGCGAAGTAGGTGCCGCCGGGCCGGAGCACGCGGGCGATCTCCTCCCAGAGAGGCCGCACCGGGTGCCGGCTGGCGACCAGGTCGAAGGTGGCGTCCGCGAAGGGCAGCGGGGCGTCCTCCGGGCACGCGACGACCGCGATGCCACGCGGGCCCAGCAGGGCGGTGGCCTTGGCGACGTTCGCCGGCCAGCCCTCGGTCGCGACGGTGAGCACGGGGGCCTTGGGCGCTGCCCGGCCGAGCGCGAAGTCCAGGACCTCGCCTCCCCCGGTCTGCACGTCGAGCGCGGCGCTCGCGCCCGCCAGCCGTCCGGCCAGCGACATCGCGTACCCCCAGGAGGGCCGTGCCTCGGTGGCCCGTCCCTCGAACCAGGAGAAGTCCCACCCCTCGGTGGGGACGGCGGCTCCTTCGGCGAGCAGTGCCTCGAAGGCGGGGTCCGCGTGGTCGCTGTCGTCACCGGTGTCCCGGCCCTTGTCGTCCATACGGGGATGGTGGCAGAGGGGTCGCCGGGGCGCCGCCGGTTTACGACGGCCCGTCACGCGTAGCGCAGCAGCACGACCCCGTTGCCGAAGGCGTGGGAATCGGTGAGGCGGAGCACGGTAGGGATGCTCACGTCGGTGTGTGGGAACAGGGGTTTGCCCCGGCCCACGAGGACCGGATGGACGTAGACGCGGAACTCGTCGACGAGGTCGTGGCGCAGGAACTCGGCGACCAGGTCGGCGCCGCTGAGCCCCAGGTCCCCGCTCACCTGTTCCTTGAGCAGCGCGACCTCCTCGGGGACGACGGCCCGGACGATCGTGGTGTTCCAGTCCGCGTGCTCCAGCGTCCGCGAGTACACGAACTTGGGTTTCTCGCGCCAGATCGGGGCGAACTCGGCCAGCGTGGCGGGGGTGTCCGGGTCGGCGTCCGCGGTCGGCCAGTAGTCGGCCATCAGCTCGTACGTGGTCCGGCCGCTGAGCAGCGCGCCCAGTTCTCCGACCGTGTCGTTGAAGTGCTGGTGCAGTTCGTCGTCGACCTGGCTCCAGGAGATGTCGCGGTCCGGGCCCTCGATGTACCCGTCGAGGGACATCGACATGATCAGGACGATCTTCCCCATACGAAGGTCCCCTCTTCGTGTTCCGGCTCGCTACGGTGCGATGGATCGGAGGATCCAGAGGGTCAAGAGGGTAGCGACACGACCGAGGGGAGACGGGGATGGCGCGCTGGCGGGACGGGTGGGGAGAACTCGTGGTGGGCGGCGGGGACGGAAGCGGCGGAGACGGGGGTGCTCTTCGGGTGCCCCTGGAGATCGCCGCCTCCTACCGGGCCCGTACCCGGGGGCTGCTCGGGCGGGACTCGGTGGACGGGGCGATGCTGCTGTCACCCGCCGGCAGCGTGCACACCTTCCGGATGCGCATGCCGATCGACGTCGCGTACCTGGACCGGCGGCTCCGCGTCATCGCGGTACGCACCATGCGGCCGGGGCGGCTGGGCCTGCCCCGGCCGCGGTCCCGGCATGTGCTGGAGTCGGCGGCCGGGGCGATGGAGGGGTGGGGATTGCGGGTGGGGGTGCGGGTGGAGGTGCGGGTCAGCTCGCCGTACGCGGGAACGTGACCTCCACCCGGCGGTTCTTCTTGCGGCCCGCCTCGGTGGAGTTGTCGGAGATGGGGTACTGCTCGCCGTAGCCGCGGACCTCGAAGGTGATGCCCGGGTCGTTGAGGTCGCCCGCGAGTTCCGCCTGGACGGCGTCCGCCCGCTGCTTCGACAGGACGTCGCCGTGCGCGGAGGAGCCCAGGTTGTCCGTGAAGCCGAAGACCCGGACCACGGTCGTGTCGTTCTGCTTCTTGATCTCCGCGGCGATGGTGGCGATACGGGACTTCGCCTCCGTGCCGAGCTTCGCGCTGTCCTTGCCGAAGAGGACCTCGGCCTGGAGCGCGAACGTCACGTCCGCGTTGGTGTCCTCCCGGCGTTCGTCACCCGACTCGTCCTCGACGACCTGCTTGATGTCGAGCACCTTGGGCTCGGCGAGGGTGCCGCCCTCGGGGAGCTTGAGGTCGGGGTCGTTGGGGTCGACCTCCACGGGCGCGGTGGCGGTGGGCTCGGTACCGGGGGGAACGCTGGGGGCGGTGTCGGCTTCGGCGGCGGGCGCCATCCCGACCATCACGAGGGTGGCCGCGGCCACCACCAGAGTGAGACGTGGGGTCATGATCGGCCTCACCCGGAGATCTTGATGACCCCGCTGGGGAACAGCGGGAGTTGGAAGGAGACGTCCGTCGAGCTCGCGGGGGGCGCGGGGAACTGGAGGAAGACGTCGATGGACTCCCCGGCCTTGATCGTCGAGAAGCCTGTGGTGGTGAGGGGACGGCCTTCGGTGTCACGCAGGACGTAGTAGCGCTTCTTGCTCTTGGAGTCGACTAGGGTCGCGCCGCCGAGGGAGAGGCCGTTGTTGATGATTTCGGTCTCGTTGCCGCTCAGGGCAGACGGAATCACCGCCTCCGACCCGCTGTCGTTCTTCAGGGCGCCGTTCACCGTGACGAAGCCCCCGGAGTCGCGTACGGCGGACGTGATCTGGAGGAGCAGGCCGCTCGGACCCTTCAGTTCGGCGATCGGATCCTTCGACTGACCCTCCTGAGGGTCCGGCTGTGACCCACCGGTTCGCGAGGCGGACGACGAGCTCTGCGGCTTCTTGTCGTCGTCGCCTCCGCCGCCACAGGCGGCCGCGCCGACTGCCAGCCCGGTCACGACCGCGAGCGCGACCATCCCCCTGCGGGCTTTCGCGGTGAACCGCATGCTCATCACTCCGCTTCTTTCTGAACTCGTCGATCGCATGTCAGTCGGTGACCAGGTGGACGGCGAAGAGGTCCTCGGGGCCGGGCAGATCGGTGAGATCGTCCGGGTCCAGCTCCCACTTCTCCCCGTCCTCGCAGGTCAGCATGGGCAGCACGGCGTCCTCCGGCTCCTCACCCGGCGGTTCGCCCGACGGCTCACCCGATGGCTCACCCGACGGCTCGCCCGACGGTGGGTCCGGCGCTTCGAACGTGCACAGGGAGTCGATCACAGCGGTGGCGGTGGCGTGTGCCTTCGTAGTGCTCGTCTCAGGAATCACGGAGTCACCCGCCGACTTGTTCGCCCGGACGGTGACCCGATAGCCCAGGAGTCCCTTGGGCAGGCACTGAACGTTGCCCGCGTCGTTCAGCGCCGCGAGCTGGTCCGCCCGCCAGCACGCGTTGTCCCCACCGTTTCCCTCGAAGATGTCCTGCCACTTCGTCGGGTCCAGGACGTCCGACTTCCACAAGTCGGCGAGGTCGTCCCTGGTCTCCTGAGCCGCCGCCAGCGCCGCCGCGTCGGCGGCCGTCTGGGCGCCGTTACGGTTCACCGCCGCCTGGCCGACCGCGAAGTACGCGAACGCCAGAAAGAGCAGGCCCGCCACCACCACGATGTAGATGGGGAAGACCTGCCCTGCGTCGCCGTACGTGCGCCTGGGGAGTCGTGTCAGGGGGCCACCTTGGTGATCTGGGCCCTCAGCTTGTCGACGATCGTCTGGCCCAGGTTCGTGTTGGCGATCAGGACCACGATCGCCACCACCACCGCGATGATGCCCAGGTACTCGACGGCGGTCTGTCCCCTGTCGTTGTCGGCGCGGCGCCGTACGGCCCGTACCGTCGTGTTCGTCCAGCCGCTCACCCGGACCCTGGCCGCGACGGCGGTCCTCAGCAGCAGGTCGCTCATGGCGTTCCTCTCCATCGGTGGCGTGACCGGCAACGTAAGACCGCGGGTCCGCCTCGGAGAAGGGCCCCTGGGCCCAATTCCGGGCCCACTCGGAGGGCCTTCGTAGAGTCCGGCGGCGTCTCATGAGGTCACCGCCGTGCCCAGCCACTTGGCCGCGGCCTCGGAGCGGCTGCTGCTGTGCAGCTTGGCGAAGATGCGGTTGATGTGGTTCTTGACCGTCTTCTCGCTGATGAAGCAGGTGGCGGCGATCTGCTGGTTGTTCATGCCCGACGCGATGAGGTCCATGATCTCCGCCTCCCTCGCGCTGAGTTGGAACCCCGCCCTCAATACAGACGACGACTGTCTCACGATTGGTTGCAACTGCGAAAGCGCTTCCGTGGAAGTCGCGGAAAATAGGGGAGATGCGTCCGCTTTGGCGTGTGCAGTCGCATCGCCTCGTAGGTGTGCCAGTACCGCTGTCGCCGCCGTCGGGGTGAAGTGGGCCCGACCCCGGGTGACGTCCCGCACCGCCGACACCAACTCGTCCACGGTGAACTCCCCGTGGACGAGGTAACCCCCGGCTCCACCGCGCAGGGCCTGCCGGACGATCTCGGCCTCGTGGCTGTACGTCAGCATCACGACCCGGGCGATCCGCACCAGGTGCGGAAGGGCCGAGAGGCCGTCCACGCCGGGCATGCGGACGTCCAGGAGGACCACGTCGGGGCGGTGCAGGCGGGCCGTCTCGCAGGCCTCGCGGCCGTCCGCCGCCTGCCCGACGACCGTGATGTCCTCCCGGCCGGAGAGCAGGGCCGTCAGGCCCGCGCGGACCACCGGGTTGTCGTCGGCCACCACCACGCGCACGGGGGAGGGCCTGGGCGGTGGCGGGAACAGCGGCTGCTCGGCGCCGTGGCGGCGAGGCGGTCGGTCCGGCATCAGACGACCTCCTCCGTGAGCGCGGCCAGCGGGAGTTCGAGGCACACCTCGGTGCCCCGGGAGTCGCGGCCGTGGCCGATGCGGATGCGGGCGCCGACGGACGCGGCCCGCTCGGTCATGCCGACCAGGCCGAAGTGGCCGGTGCGGCGCAGCTGTTCGAGGGTGGCGCCGGGCGGGAGGCCACGGCCGTCGTCACGGACGCTCAGGGTGAGGAGTTCGCCGTTCACGGCGGCTCGCACCTCCACGTGGGTCGGGGCCGCGTGACGGTGGGCGTTCTCCATGGCCTCCGCGGTGATCGTGAGGAGCTGTCGGGCCACCGTGGGCGGGACGGGGAGCGTCGCGCGGTCGCCCGAGGCCCGGTAGCTGACCGGCAGGCCCGTCCGGTCCTCGAACACGCCTGCGTGTGCGGCCAGTTCGGGCAGGAGGTCGACGTCCTGCGCCGGGTCCGACTCCCGGCGGAGGTCGGTGAGGAGTTCGCGGGACTCGGCGGCGGCGCGGCGCGCGGCGCGGGCGACCAGCTCGGCGTGCTGGCGCACGATGACCGGGTCCATGCCCGGCGAGCCCGCCGAATGGGCCAGGGCGTCCGCGGCGAGGGCCACCCCGTGCAGCGTCTTGGCCACGGAGTCGTGCATCTCCCGGGCCAGTCGGGCGCGTTCGGCGGCGACCGCCTCGGTTCCGGCAAGGCGGGCCTTGACCGCGGTCAGGGCCTGGGTGGCCGCGCCGAAGCGGAGCATCAGGTGGCGCAGCGACGAGCCCATCGCGCCGGTGATGACGCAGAGGCCCGGCAGCAGCAGTCTCTCGGCGGGGCCGACGCCGGGCTCCTGCACGAGGGTCGCGTGGACCAGCAGCAGGATCAGTGACTGGAGGGACGCGAAACAGGCGGCGCCCCGCCAGCCGTAGACGATGCCGGCCAGCAGCGGGGTGCAGACGCTGACGTAGGCGAGCGTGGTGTCCGGGCCCGCCGAGATCAGCAGCAGCGTGCCGAACAGGGTGTCCACGGCCAGCAGCGAGGGGTGGCGCAGGAGGAGGGGGCCGAAGCGCTCCCAGTCGCGGAACAGGACGTAGGACCCCATGAAGGTGACGACCACGGCCGCGCCCACCAGGCGGGTGCCCAGACCCGGGGCGGCGTTGAGGAGGGCCGCGGGCGCGGCTACCGCGATCATGGCCAGCCGGAACCCGAACACCTGTCGGCACATCGCCTGGAGCGCGTTGACCTGAAGAGGGACGTCCTCCAGTATCGGCACCTCGGATTTCGGCACCTCGGCCTTCGGCAGCCCTGCTTTCGGCAGCTCGGCCTTCAGCTCCCCGACTTTCGGCACGTCGGATTTCGGCACCTCGGCCTTCAGCACCCCGACTTTCGGCAGCCCGGCCTTCGGCAGCCCGGTGCCGGTGCCGGTGCCGGTCTGCATGGTGTCCGCCGGTGCCGGGCCGGCCTCCCGCTCCGGGCGTCGGCGCCTCAGTACTCCGCCGCGGGCCCGCGCCCGCGCCCTCACCGTCACGCTCGTCGTCGCCGTCGTCATGGCCGTCATCCCGTCCGCCTACTCGCCCGTGATCGAGGTGAAGTCCGTGCCGGAGCCGAGCAGCATCCCCGCGCCGAGGAGGAGCATCGTCGCCGGGACCATGAACGTGGTGATCATCAAAGTGGCCTTGGGGACCGCGCGGGCCGCCTTGCGGCGGGCGTTCTGCGCGTCCGTGCGGCGCATGTCCTTGGCGATCGAGACGAGCGTGTCGACGATCGGCGCACCGAGTTCCTCGCCCTGCTGGAGCGCCGTGACGAACATGGCGACCTGCTCGGAGTCGTTGCGGCGGCGCAGCTCCTGGAAGGCCTCGCGGCGGCTCACGCCGAGGTCCATCTGACGCAGCGTGATGCGGATCTCGTCCGCCCAGGGGCCTTCGTAGCGGGACGCCACCCGGTCGAGGGCCTGCCGGAAGCCGAGGCCCGCGCTCACCACCACGGCGAGGACGTCGAGGAAGTCCGGCAGGGTCCGTTCGATGGCGTCCTTGCGGACCCGGATCGCGGACCAGATGCCGACCTCGGACCAGAACGCGCCGAAGGCGAGCATGAGCAGCCCGACGAAGAAGCTTCCCTGGAGCAGCGCGGCGAACGCGCCGAGGGCGCCGATCGCACCGTAGACGGCGCGCCGGGCCGCGTAGCGGTCGATGGTCAGGCCGCCCGGGTTGCCCGCGAGGTCTATCCTGCGCCGGTACCGGGTGACCTGCTTGGGGCCCATCAGCCGCAGGACGGCGGGGGCGTACCGCATGCCCATGCGGTCGACGAGCGAGCCGACGGCACCGGTGCGCGTCGAACCGACCTCCAGGGCCAGCGCGAGGTCGCTGGGCAGCTTCACGTCGGCCCGGTACATGCGGATGCCGGCGAACATGCCCCAGACGCTGAGGCCCACGGCGAGTGCGAGCAGAAGTTCCATCTCCTGTGCCACCTCCTGCTCAGACGTCGATACGGGACATGCGGCGGATGAGGACGAAGCCGACCGCGTACAGGCCGAACGCGATGATCACGCAGGCCTGGCCGACGGCCGAGCCCGTCATGCGGTCCAGCGTTCCGTCCTCGACGCTGTTCATGAGGAACAACGCCCCGACCCCCAGCGCGGGCACCGCGTAGGACGTCATGTTCACCTGCGACAGCTGGGTCCGGACCTCGCGCCGGGTCTCCTTGCGTTCCTCCAGCGTCTCCGTGAGGTTGCGCAGGGCGCCGACGACCTGGCCGCCGGCCCGGTTGGAGAGGACCAGGGTGGTCACGAGGACGACCAGTTCGCGGGAGGGAAGCCGGTCGGCGAGCTCGCCCAGGGCGTCGTCCATGGAGTGGCCCACCGCCAACTGGTTCGCCACCTTGCCGAGTTCCTCGCCCGCCGGGGCCTCCAGTTCCTCCGCCGCCATGCCGATCGCGGTGCGCAGCGCCAGGCCCGCCTGGGTGGCGTTGGCCAGGATGCGCGCCAGTTCGGGCAGTTGGTTGATGAACTTCTCGATGCGTTTCTGGCGTTGCCAGTTGAGGAACTGCCAGGCCGCCCAGACGCCGAGGAGGCCGGCGATCGGGCCGAAGAAGGGGGCCAGGGTGGCCTGGCCGACCAGCCACAGGCCGGCCACCGCCGCCAGCATGTAGACGAAGAACTCGCCGGGGGTCACGTCCAGGCCGTTCGCCGCCAGTTTCAGCTCCAGCCTGCGGCCCGTCGTCGTACGGCGCAGTCGCCGGTCCAGGGTGCGGAAGCGGCGTCGGCGGCCGGTGCCGGGGAGCTGGCCGGTGTAGGAGAGGCGCTCCACCAGCTCGGCCCGCCGGTCCCGGCCCCGTGCGTACGCGTGCAGGCCCGCGACGGCCAGGGCGCAGGTCAGGAGGGTGCCGCCGGTGGTGAGGGTAATCAGGGTGTCGAGGTCCATCAGCGTTACCGGGCTTCCCTTGTCGTCAGTTCGTGGGCCGCGCGCGCCACCCCGAACGCCTGCGGGATCGGCTGGCTCGCCATGTACAGGCGGTCCGCGGTGCGGCGTGGCAGGGGGAAGTACTCGAAGGCGCCGTGGACGCGGCCGTCGGCGGCCGTCGGCCGGGCGTTGAAACGGGCGATCGTCGCCAGCCGGTACGGCTCTCCGCCGTGGCTGTCGAGCACGGCTATCTCGGTGATGCGGCGGGCGCCGTCGGCGAAGCGGGTGAGCTGGACGACGACGTCCACCGCGCTGTTGATCTGGTCGTGCAGGGCGACGAAGGGGATCTCGACGTCCGACATCGACGCGAGGGTCTGCAGACGCATCAGGGCGTCCTCCGCGCTGTTGGCGTGGACCGTGGCCAGGGAGCCGTCGTGGCCGGTCGACATCGCCTGGAGCATGTCGAGCGACTCGCCGCCCCGGACCTCGCCCACCACGATCCGGTCCGGGCGCATCCGCAGGGAGTTGCGGACCAGGTCGCGGATGGTGATGCGACCGTTTCCCTCGACGTTCGGGGGCCGGGACTCCAGGCGGATCACGTGCGACTGCTGGAGCTGGAGTTCCGCCGAGTCCTCGATGGTGATGATGCGTTCGCCGTCCGGGATCAGGCCGGAGAGCGCGTTCAGCAACGTCGTCTTGCCGGTGCCCGTCGCGCCCGAGACGATCACGTTGAACTTGGCCTGCACGAGGCCCGCCAGCAGGTACAGCATCTGCTCGTCCAGCGAGCCGAAGCCGATCAGTTCGTGGAGGGTGAAGGACCGCGGGAAGCGGCGGATGGTGAGGGTGGGGCCGGTCAGCGACAGCGGGGGGATGATGACGTTGACCCGCTCGCCCGACGGCAGCCGCGCGTCGACCATCGGGTTCGTCTCGTCGACACGGCGGTTGACGGTGGAGACGATGCGTTCGATCGTCTGCATCAGCTGGTCGTTCGACGCGAAGCGGATGGGGAGCTGTTCCACCCTGCCGCCCCGTTCGACGAAGATCGCGTCGGGGCCGTTCACCATGATCTCGGTGATCGACGCGTCCTCGAGGAGCGGCTCCAGGATGCCCAGGCCCAGTGCCTCGTCGACCACCCGGCGGATCAGCTGTGAGCGTTCCACCGTGGACAGGACGGGGCCCTCGCGGCTGATGATGTGCCCCAGGACCCGCTCGAGGCGCGCCCGGCGCTCGGCGGCTGCCAGCGAGCTCATCTCGGCGAGGTCGATCTCCTCCAGCAGCTTGGCGCGGTAGGAGGTCACGAGGTGGCCGTCCTCGCCCCGGCCGCCGTTCTCCTCGGGGGAGGTGATGCGTGCCCGCAGGCTCATGTCGGATGCCCTTCCCTCAGTGGTCGACCGGCATCGTGGCCGTCTTGTGGGCCTGGCCGAAGTCCCCGACGCCGGGAATGACGGAGGGGATGGTGACGGTGGCGGTGACCCGGACCTCGTCGCCCAGACCCGCCGCGCCGCAACTCACGTCCAGCCAGCTGCTCACCGCCTGCGCGCAGTCGGCGCCGTAGTCCTCGTCGAGGGACGCGCTGCGCGCCCCGGTCCTGGCCGCCGTACCCGCCTGCTGTGCCGCGTACGCGATCAGGCCGAGCTGTACGGCACCGAGCGCGACCAGCAGCAGGAGGGGCAGGAACCCCAGGTACTCCAGGGCCACTTGGCCCCGGTCGCGGGAGCGTCGTCCTGCGCCTGCTCCTGCGCCTGCTCCTGCGCCTGCGCGGCGTCCGTGGGCCATCTCAGTCGCCGTCCTCTTCCTCGACGGCGCCCGCGTGAGCGTGCACCGTGAACGGGAAGTCGATGGTGCCGGGGAACAGGACCGGGACCTTGAGGGAGACGTCCGCCGTGACATAGCCGCTGCCACCGCAATCGACCACGGCGTTCCCCTTCCACGCGTCCCCGAGATCGTCCAGGCCCGCCTGCCGGCACGCCGCGAGCCGCTCCCCCGGTGGGGCGGCCGTCCCCGCCCGCACCGCCTCGTCGGCAGCATGCCCCGCGAGCGTGAACGTGTACCCCACGAGGACGAACTGCCACACCACCACCAAGGTCACGATGATCAGCGGTGTCATGCCGAGGAACTCGATGGTGACCTGGCCCCGGTCGCGTGCCCGATGTCCCCGCATGCCGCTCACTCCCTCCGCCGCCGGAACCCGGCCGCGCCCCGGTCCCCGCCGCGCGCCCGGCCGCCCGCCCTGCGCACGAGGGCGGTCTCCGGCGCCTTGACCAGGCCCAGTTCCGCCGCGAGCGCCCACAGGGCCTGCCGGACGGCGCCCTTGCCGTCGAGGGCGTGCACCCGGCCGGCGTCGACCGCGGCCTGGAGTTCCCGGAAGTTGGCGGGGACCGTGGTCGCGGCGATCGCCGTGCCGGTGATCTTCTGGATGAGCGGGGGCTGGATCTCCGTGCTCCGGGTGTGGCGGTTGACGACGACGGTCGTCTCCTCGGCCTTGCGGATCTGGAGCCGGTCCCACATGCGGACGGTGCGTTTGGCGCCGCGGACGGCGACGACGTCGGGGGTGGTGACGAGCAGGGCCCGCTCGGCCAGTTCGACGGCGGCCGCGCCCGCGCCGCTCAGCTGGGCGCCGCAGTCGACGACGACGACCTCGTAGCGGGAGCGCAGGGCGCCGATGATCTGGCGGGCGGCGCGGTCGGTGACCTCCTCGCCGCGTTCGCCCTCGGCGGGGGCGAGGAGGAGGGCCACGCCGCTTTCGTGCCGGAAGACGGCCTCGGCGAGGATGCGGGGCGAGATGTCGGTGATGGCGGCCAGGTCGACGACCGAGCGGCGGAACTGGACGTCCAGGTAGGAGGCGACGTCGCCGGACTGGAGGTCGAGGTCGACGAGGGCGGTGGGGCGGCCGGACGCCTGCGCGGCGAGGGCCAGCTGTACGGCCGTGAGGGTGGTGCCCACGCCTCCCTTGGCGCCGCTGACGGTGACGACGGTGCCGCCGACGCCGGTGAACACGTCGGCCCCGTGGCCGAGATGGCGCCGTACGCCGACCGACCACTGGGCGACGGCCTGGACGCGGTTGGCGAGGTCCTCGTAGCTCAGCGGGAGGGTGACCAGGCCGCGGGCGCCGGAGTCCATGGCGGCGGCGAACAGTCCGGGCCCCACGTCGGTGGTGACGAGGATGACGCCGACCGCGGGAAACCGCAGGGCGACCTCCCGGACCAGCTCGAGCGCCGGTACGGGGCCGATGCGTTCGTGGACGACGACGACCTCGGGCAGTTCGTCGACCGACTCGGCGGCGAGCCGGGCGAGGGTGTCCACGAGCTGGGTGGAGTCGGAGACGGGGGCGACAGGTTCGGCGTCCGGGAGCTGGCTGAGCAGGGTGGTGAGGGAACGGACCGCGTCCGCGTCGCCGACGGCCGGGAGGATCCTCGTGGGCATGGGCGGCGGCCTCTCACTTGTCCGTGACGAGTTCGTAGGTACGGTCCTGGTCGGGGACCGTGGTGTCGCCGCCGGGCGCGACGAGGGCGAGGCGGACGCGCTTGGCGAAGGACTCGGCGTACGTGATGCGCTGGGCGTCGAGCGTGGACAGCGCGAAGGTGATGGGGACCGCGTCGGTGGCCGACCGGTTCCGGTCGCTCTCGTCCGGCTCGAGGGCCGTGATCCGGCCGACGTCGAGGACCCGGGCGTTGGTGACGATGATCTTCGACTGGTCCGGGTCGCTCTCCCGGGCGCCCTCGAAGGTGGCGTACACGTTGACGGACGACCCCGGGGTGATCTTGCCGGCGACGCCGGTGGCCGCGTCGACCATGATGGCGACCTCCTGCTGGCCCGGCTGGAGGGCTGGCTGGTCGACGATCATGTCGGTCTGGAGCAGGGAGCCCTTCTTCAGCGTCGTCACGGCGATCTTGCCGCGGATGGCGGCGAGGTCGGTGACCGCGTTCTCCGACAGCCAGCGCTCCGGCATCTCGATCTTCTTGAACTGGCCCGCGTCCAGGGTGGTGTAGGGCGCCACGTCGGAGCGCAGCTCGTACGCCGTGACCTCGGGGCCGACCTTGGACTTCACGTCGTCGATGACGGAGAGGACGCCGGCGAACGCACCGAGGGCGCACAGGACCGACAGGAGCAGGAGAATCACGCCGCGGCGCTGACGGGAGTTCATGAACCGTGCAACCTCGTTGGGGGTCGGGTCGAGCGGACGGGAACAGGCATGCGGGTCGGGTGGTCGAGCAGGTCGAGCGGGTTCAGTCGCCCGCGGTGAGCGCGCGGGCGGCGGGACGGGCGGTGAGGTCGGAGGCGGGCGGCGGGGTCGCGGAGCAGAAGACGCAGCGGTCGCCGATGACGTCGATGCCGCACCAGTGGCAGACGCTCTGCCGCACGGACGTGACCAGCTGGTAGAGGACCGACAGGTCGGGCAGGTAGGCGCAGAACTCGATCGCCTTGCCGGTGCCCCACCAGTCGGCGGACTCGGCGGGCAGGTGGGTCTCGCGCAGCCCCTGGACCTTCCATGCGGGGGCGAGGACGTCGGTGACCCAGTCGGACTGCAACTGTCCGCGGGCGACGAGCAGCCAGGTGCCGAACTCCGGTCCGGGCAGCACTGTTTCGGGGGTGGCCTTGACCAGTTCGGGCTGCGGGTGGGCGAGCACACCGAACTGACTACCCGGAACCCATGACCTGGCATGCGACGTCAGGCCGACCACTGGCACCCGGTCGAGGCGGGCGACCGAGCCGAGCAGCGCGCCCGCGTGGAGGTAGTGGGTGAGCAGCCGGCCCGCACAGGCGAGGACGCCGGGGCCGAGGTCACAGCCGGCCAGTTGACGCAGCTGGCGGGCGAGGACGGCCGTCGCGAGCGGCGGAAGGTCGGGGCGGAAGAGCGCGATGCGGTCGCTCTCCAGGAGGGAGCGGATGGTGTGCAGTCGCTGCTCGACGGCGGCGGGGACGGACCGCGAGTACACGACGATCACGTGTCCGTACTGATCGACGAGGGCCTGGACGGCGGCGAGGGCACGGTCCAGCGGCTGTCGGTCGAGGTCGGCGAGAACGGTGGCGGGCAGGGTGCGCTCGTCCTGCGGCGGCAGCGCCAGGTCGGCTCCGGTCACGGCAATGGCTGTTGGCACGCGCAGCTCCCCGATTCCCGCGGTCCGGCCCACCGGCGTTACTCCGGTGCACCGGGGTGACTTCATTGCGTGACTACCTCAGCACTGTATCCACGCCTCTGTGGCCGGAGAACAGCTTTCCCCGGCTGCCAAGCAACTCTTCTTCGCGCAAGTACCGCCAAATCGGGGCAGGTTACGCACGCGCGCCCTCCACCGGCCCTCCACGGCCGGACCTCTTGACAACGGAATTGGTCTGGACCAACTTACTGTCATGTCCCCACTGAAACGAACGACACGACTCGGGTCGGGAGCCGCGGGCGTCCTCGCCGCCGCCCTCGCCCTGTCCATGACGGGCGCGGCTCAGGCGTCCGCCGCGGACCTGAACAACGCGAGGAACGCCGGCTTCGAGTCCGGCCTGACCAACTGGACCTGTTCGGCGGCCAGCGGTACGACCGTCTCCGCGCCGGCGCACGCGGGCGCGGCCGCGCTGAAGGCGACCCCGGCGGGGCAGGACAACGCCCGGTGCGCCCAGACGGTGGCCGTGAAGCCCAACTCGACCTACACGCTGAGCGCATGGGTCCAGGGCGGCTACACCTATCTGGGCGTGACCGGCACGGGCACGACGGACGTGTCGACCTGGACGCCCGGCTCGGCGTCGTGGAAGCAGCTGTCGACGACCTTCACCACCGGTGCGTCGACCACATCGGTATCCGTGTACACGCACGGCTGGTACGGCCAGGCGGCGTACTACGCGGACGACGTGTCGGTGTACGGCCCCGACGGCGGCGGAGGCACCGACCCGGCCCCGACGGTGCCCGGCGCCCCGGCCGGTCTTGCCGTGTCCGGCGCGACCTCGTCGTCCGTGTCCCTCTCGTGGAACGCGGTCTCCGGCGCGGCCGGCTACTCCGTCTACCGCGGCGGCACCAAAGTGACCGCGGTGACCGGGACTTCGGCGACCGTGACCGGCCTCGCGGCCTCGACGTCGTACAGCTTCCAGGTCACGGCGACCAACGCGGCCGGCGAGTCGGTGAAGTCGACGGCGGTCACGGGAACGACGACCACCGGCAACACCGGGGGCGGGACCGTGCCCAGGCACGCCGTGACCGGCTACTGGCAGAACTTCGACAACGGCGCGACCGTGCAGAAGATCTCCGACGTCTCCTCCCAGTACGACATCATCGCCGTGGCCTTCGCGGACGCGACGACGACGCCGGGCGCCGTGACCTTCAACCTGGACTCCGCGGGCCTGGGCGGCTACACGGTGGACCAGTTCAAGGCGGACATCAGGGCGAAGCAGGCGGCCGGCAAGAAGGTCGTCGTCTCGGTGGGCGGCCAGAACGGCACCGTGTCGGTGAGCGACCCGACGTCCGCGACGAACTTCGCCAACTCGGTGTACACGCTGATGCAGACGTACGGCTTCGACGGTGTCGACATCGACCTGGAGAACGGCCTGAACGCGACGTACATGTCGCAGGCGCTGCGGTCGCTGTCGTCGAAGGCGGGCTCCGGGCTGGTCCTGACGATGGCCCCGCAGACGATCGACATGCAGTCGACGTCGAACGGCTACTTCCAGACGGCGCTGAACGTGAAGGACATCCTCACGGTCGTCAACATGCAGTACTACAACAGCGGTTCGATGCTGGGCTGCGACGGCAAGGTCTACAGCCAGGGCTCGGTGGACTTCCTGACGGCGCTGGCCTGCATCCAGCTGGAGGGCGGCCTGGACCCGTCCCAGGTGGGCCTCGGCCTGCCGGCCTCGACGAGCGGCGCGGGCAGCGGATACGTGTCGCCGACGGTGGTCGCCAACGCCCTGGACTGCCTCACCAAGGGCACGGGCTGCGGCTCCTTCAAACCGTCGAAGACCTATCCCGCGCTGCGCGGCGCGATGACGTGGTCGACGAACTGGGACGCGTCGGCGGGCAACGCCTGGTCGGCGGCCGTGGGCCCGCATGTGCACGGGCTGCCGTAGCGGCGGGGCCGGGCGGAGTCACGGACAGCGGCCGAGGTGCGGGCAGCCGGTAGCCGGTAGCCGGTAGCCGGTAGCCGGTAGCCGGTAGCCGGTAGCCGAGGGTGTCATCCACGGGACGACCGTGGGCGGCACCCTCCCGTACGTCGGCGCGGCCGCCGCCTGGTACCGGGTCAGTACCCCGCCGGCCGGTAGTGGCCCAGCGTCCAGGACAGTTGGGCGAACCAGCCCTGCAGCCGTTCCCTCGGCTTCGCCGTCACCACGCACTCGTAGACCCTGCCGTCCACGTGCACGACGGCGACCATGAGGGCCTTGCCGTTGGGGCTCGCCCTGTAGTGGACGCTGCGGACCTCGGGCCAGGGGAACTCGACCGTGATGTCGTACGTCTCGAAGGCGACGCCCGCCGCGTCCACGACGACCGAGTTGTGCTTGTCGACCGCGAGGAACTCCGGACCGGGCGGCGGCTCCGCCTGCGGGGCGTACTGCGGGGCGTAGTGCGGCGGGTGCTGCGGGTGCTGCGGGGCATACGGCGGCGGGGGCGGGCCGAAGCCCGGCGGCGGCGGGGACGGCGGCTGGTCTGTCACAACGAAAACGTACCCCCGCGATCCTGTGCGGCCACTTTCGGTCTCCCCTGAAACATTTCCCGCGCCCCACCGCATCAGGGAGTTGAGGGCAGCACGGCACCGACACAGGGGGAACACTCATGAGGCAGGCCGCCCGCGCGGACGAGTACGCCGAGTTCGCGGCGGCGCGCACCGGGCGTCTGTACCGGTCCGCGCGCCTGCGAATGGACTGGCCCTCGGGTTCAGGCTCGGACGCCCGCCAGCAGGTCGAGGATCTCCCGCGTCGTGCCCGGCTCGCCGATCAGCGGGAACAGGTACGACACCCGGTGGTGGTGCGCGTCCTCGTCGATGTCGGTCATCGCGTCGACGGCGAACGTGACGTGGTAGCCGTGCTCGTGGGCGGCTCGGGCGGTCGACTCGACGCCTAGGCTGGTCGCGATGCCGGCGAGGACGATCTGGGTGACTCCGCGGCGTCGCAGCTGAAGGTCCAGGTCGGTGGCGTGGAAGGCGCCCCAGGCCCGCTTGGTGACCAGGATGTCGCCCTCGTGACCGGTCAGCGGTTCGGCGATCGGGCCGAGGTCGTAGGGGCGGGAACGGCCGCCGGCCAGCCGCGCCGCCTCGCTGCGGCCGGGCACCGCGTCGGCGCCGTCGGGCGAGGTGGACATGCGGACCAGGACGACCGGGGCGCCCGCGGCGCGGAAGGCGTCGGCGAGTTCGGCGGCCCGGGCCACCACGTCCGCCGCCGGGTACGGCACGGTGGGGGCGGCGAGCGTGCCGGCCTGGAGGTCGATCAGCACGAGCGCGGTCTTGTCGTCCAGCACGGTCACAGCCACGGCGACGGCACCTCTCCTAGGGGAGCAGCAGCCTAGGAGAGATGCTTGCGAAACTCAAACTTGAGTTACGCAAGTTCGAGCCGTGGCGATCATCAGAAGAACTCCGACCACGGCTGGTCCCAGACCTGCTTGACGCACAGCACCAGGAACAGCAGGCCGGCCAGCGCCAGCATCGCGTTGCTCACCGGTCCGTTGCGCCACTCCCCGGGCGTGCGGGAGGAGTTGAGCAGCCACAGCAGCGTCCCGGCCAGGAACGGCAGGAAGGCCGCGCCCAGCACGCCGTACAGGATGATCAGACGGAACGGCTCGCCCTGGAAGAGCAGCACGACGGGCGGGAAGGTGAGCCACAGCAGATACGCCCGGAAGGGCCAGGAGCGCTCCCGCTCACCGGAGGCGACCTCCGCCCCGCTCGCGTCGCCGCGGCCGCGGTAACGGGCCACGAAGTCGGCGAACATCAGGCTCACGCCGTGCCAGACGCCGATCAGGGAGGTGAAGGAGGTGGCGAAGAAGCCGATCAGGAAGAACTTGGCGGTCGCCGTGCCGTACTTCGCCTCCAGGATGTCGCTCAGCTGGATGAGCCCCTTGTCGCCGCTCGCGATCGCCACGTTCGCGGAGTGCAGCAGCTCCGCGCCGACGAAGAGCATGGCGACGACGAAGACGCCCGTCGTCACGTACGCGACCCGGTTGTCGAGCCGCATCACCTTCATCCAGCCGGTGTCCGTCCAGCCCTTGGCGTTCACCCAGTAGCCGTACGCGGCGAGGGTGATGGTGCCGCCGACGCCGCCGATCAGGCCGAGGGTGTTGAGGACGGAGTCCTTCTCGTCCGGCAGGACCGGGAGGAGGCCCGCGAAGGCGTCGCCGAGATGGGGGGTGACCCGGATCGCCAGGTACACCGTCACCACGAACATGACGCCCACCAGGACCGTCATGACCTTCTCGAAGACGGCGTACTTGTTGAACCAGACGAACACCAGGCCCACCAGACCGCAGGCGATGGCCCACGACTCGAGGTCCATCACGTCCGGGAACAGCGCCTGGAGCGGCAGCGCGCTCGACGACATCGCCGCCGCGCCGTAGACGAAGCCCCAGACGACCACGTAGACGACGAAGAACCACGTCGTCCAGCGGCCGAGGCTCGCCCAGCCGTCGAAGAGGGTGCGGCCGGTGGAGAGGTGCCAGCGGCCGGCCGCCTCGGCGAGGGAGATCTTGACCAGGCAGCCGACGACCGCCGCCCAGAGCAGGGTGTAGCCGAAGTTGCTGCCGGCGATGAGCGTGGCCACCAGGTCGCCTGCGCCGACGCCGGTCGCGGCGACGACGATGCCGGGGCCGATGTACTTCCAACTGGATCTGCGGGGGGAGGTGTTGTCGATGCCGGATGGTGCCTCGGTGTGTGTGGAGTTTCCCGTGGGGGGTCCCGTGGTGTCCGCCATGGAGGTCAAGAAAACCCAGAGCGGCCGCTCCGGCAAGGGTGCGTGCGGGATCTCCACCCGATGTGCCCACACTCCGGTCAAACCCCGGATACCGGCCGGCCCGCGCGGGCGCGGATAAACTGCGCGGCCGGTCGCTCGTCGCATTCCGCATGATTTCGGCCAACGGCCCTTTGTCGCCCCTTGACCTGTTCATGCCACGCCCCGACGATGAGCGGCACCGCACCGCCGCACACAGCAAGCGCACAGCCCCCCACGACCCGGCTCCCCACAAGGAGAGTTCATGCGACTTCGCATTCGCGGCTCAGGCGCCGGCGCCACAAGCGCCCGCAGCGGCAAACGGACCGCCGTCCTCGCCGCACTGCTCGCCCTCGCTCTCGCCGCACCGGTCTCGGCGACGGTCACCGAAGCGGCGGCGGGCAGCGCACCGAAGGCGGCACCCTCCGCCGACGACATCCGCCAGTACGAGATCCACGTCCACCACAGCACCCCCCGGATGCGCACCGCGATCGCCGCGTCCGGGGTGAGCGTCGACGAGGCCGACGAGGAGACCGTCGTGGTCTCCGGCCGCGCGGACCAGGTGAGGAAGCTGCGTGCGCAGGGGTACGAGGTGTCCCTGCTGGGCTCGGCGCCCGACCGGGTCGCCGAGGACGAGGTACGGCTCTTCGACTTCCCGACCGCCGACTCGAAGTACCACAACTACGCCGAGATGACGACGGAGATCGACCAGCGCATCGCCGCCTACCCGGGCATCATGAGCAAGCGGGTCATCGGCAAGTCGTACCAGGGCCGGGACATCGTGGCCGTCAAGATCAGCGACAACGTCGCCACCGACGAGGCCGAGCCGGAGGTGCTGTTCACCCACCACCAGCACGCCCGCGAGCACCTCACCGTCGAGATGGCGCTGTACCTGATCCGCGAGCTGGGCGCCGGCTACGGCTCCGACTCCCGCGTCACCAGCATGGTCAACGGCCGCGAGATCTGGATCGTCCCCGACCTCAACCCGGACGGCGGCGAGTACGACATCGCCTCCGGCTCCTACCGCTCGTGGCGCAAGAACCGGCAGCCCAACTCCGGCAGCTCGTACGTCGGTACGGACCTCAACCGGAACTGGAACTACAGGTTCGGCTGCTGCGGCGGCTCTTCGGGGTCCACGTCCTCCGAGACCTACCGGGGCGCGGCCGCCGAGTCCGCGCCCGAGGTGAAGGTCGTCGCCGACTTCGTGCGCAGCCGGATCGTGGGCGGGAAGCAGCAGATCACCGCCGGGATCGACTTCCACACGTACAGCCAGCTGGTGCTGTGGCCGTTCGGCTACACCACCGCGGACACGGCGACCGGGATGACCGCGGACGACAACGCCGCGTTCAAGGCCGTCGGTCAGAAGATGGCCGCGAGCAACGGGTACACCCCGGAGCAGTCGAGCGACCTGTACATCACCGACGGGTCGATCGACGACTATCTCTGGGGCACGCAGAAGATCTTCTCGTACACCTTCGAGATGTACCCGTCGTCGGCCTCCGGAGGGGGGTTCTACCCGCCCGACGAGATCATCGAGCGGGAGACCTCCCGTAACCGGGACGCGGTGCTCCAGCTTCTCGAGAACGCGGACTGTATGTACCGGTCCATCGGGAAACAGTCGCAGTACTGCGTCTAGGTACCGCGTCCGGTACTGCGTCTAGTCGGCGGCCTTGGCGCCGGCGTCCTTGACCTCGTCGTCCTCGGCCTCGGCGGCCTTGGTCCCGGTGTCCTCGGCGTCGGCGTCGGCGTCGGTGTCGGTGTCGGCGGCGTTCGCGGCGTCGGCCTCGACGGCCTCGTCGTCGGCGTTCGCTTCCGCTTCGGCCTCCCCGTCCTCGAAGTAGGCGTCGAGGACCGCGTCCAGCTGCTCTTCCCACTCCTTGAAGCGGGACCTGGCCGTCGCCTCGATCTCGATCGGGTACCAGCGGCGGTCAGGGGTGTGCACCGTGATGGTGAACCGCTTGCCGAAGCGCGGCGTCTCGGTCTCGACCGCGCCGATCTCGTCCCAGCGGAACTCGCACGACTCCTCGTCGAGGCGGAGCCGGACGCCCCTGGCGTCGGCGGCGATCCGCGCACGGCGGTCGGAGGCCTCGAAGACGGGGCCCTCGACGGAGTCGGCGGACTCGGCGGAGCCGTCCGGTTCTTCGGACCGGTCGGACCCGTCGGACCGGTCGTCGGACCCGTCGGACGTGTCCGGCTCCGCCGACGCGTCCGGGCGCTCCGACGCCGCTGACTCCCCCTTCCCCGCCTCGGGCTCGACGGCGTCGACGCCGTCGTCCTCGGCCGGCCTCGTGTCCTCCGGCTCCGCGGTCACGGGCGACGTGAGCCCGGGGATGAATGCCGGGTCGAACCCGGCGCCCTCCAGGGGCTGGCTGCTCGAACCTATGCGCTGCTCCACAGCGGGCAGTATGGTCGAAGATCCTGTGCCGGACACAGTCAGCCCCTGACTTCGTTACCGGAGTCCTACACGAAGAGGCTCATTCCGGCCGCCATCACGAAGCCGGCCACCGACAGCACCGTCTCCAGCACGGTCCACGTCCTGAGGGTGTCGCGCTCGCTGATGCCGAAGTACTTGGCCACCATCCAGAATCCGCCGTCGTTGACGTGCGAGGCGAAGATCGAGCCCGCCGAGATCGCCATGATGACGAGGGCCACGAAGGCCTGTGAGTGGTCCCCCTCGGCGAGCAGCGGCGCCACGATGCCCGCCGTCGTCACGATCGCCACCGTCGCCGAGCCCTGGGCGACGCGCAGCACCACCGAGATCAGGTAGGACAGGACGATCACCGGCAGGCCCACGTCGTTGAAGGTGTCCGACAGTGCCTGGGCCACCCCGCTCGCCTTCAGGACGGCACCGAAGATCCCGCCCGCGCCGACCACCAGCAGGATGTTGCCGACCGGCTTCAGCGAGGCCGTCGAGACCGTCTCCAGCGACTTGCGGGACCAGCCGCGCCGGATGCCGAGCAGGTAGTAGGCGAGCAGCAGGGCGATGGTCAGCGCCACGAACGGGCTGCCGAAGAACTCGATCACCGAGCGGAAGGTGGACGGGTCCAGGGCGATGGACGAGAACGTGGCGGCCAGGATCAGCACCAGCGGCGTACCGATGATCCCGAGGACCGTGCCCAGCGGCACCGGGTCCTCGCGCGGGACGACGCCCTGCGCCCGCTGCTCCTCGACGACCGCCCGCTTCGCCTCCGCCGCCGCCTCGACCATGTCCTGCGGCACGGCGACGAAGATGCGGCGGCCGACCCAGGCCGAGAACACCCAGGCCGCCAGCACCGCCGGGATGCCGCAGACGACCCCCATGAGGATGACCCAGCCGAGGTCCACGTGCAGCAGGCCGGCGGCCGCGACCGGGCCGGGGTGCGGGGGCAGGAACGCGTGGGTCATCGACAGCCCCGCGAGCAGCGGCAGGCAGTACAGCAGGATCGACCTGCCGCCCCGCTTGGCGGCCGCGTAGACGATCGGGGCCAGCACGAAGATGCCCACGTCGAAGAAGACCGGGATGCCGAAGATCAGGCCGGTCAGGCCCATCGCGAGGGGCGCCCGCCGTTCGCCGAACACACCGAGCAGCCGGGACGCCAGCACCTCGGCGCCGCCGCTGACTTCGAGGACCGCGCCGAGCATCGTGCCCAGCCCGATGATGATCGCGACATGGCCGAGGATGCCGCCCATCCCGGACTCGATGGTGGAGACGGCGTCCGACCGCTGAACGGTGCCGAAGAGTTCGGTCACGGAGAGCCCGGCCAGCAGACCGACGGCTATGGAGACCGCGAGAAGGGCGACGAAGGGCTGGATCCTGACCTTGATGATCAGGAAGAGGAGCAGGGCTATGCCGAGGGCGGCGACCGTCAGCAGGCCCGCCGTGCCGTCGATCAGGAGAAGCAGTCCGCCGGTGTGGGGTGGGGTCTCCGCGGGGGTGGATGCCGCGAGCGGAAGGGGCATTCGGGGGTCCTCTGCTGGGGTTCACGGTGCTTTGGGGCAGGGGGGATCGCGGCGCGGCGTCCCCTGCGAACGGGGACGCCACGCCGTGAGGCGGTGCGGTGAGAGGCGGTGCGGTGAGAGGCGGTGCGGTGTGCGGGAGTTGCCGGAGCGTCGGCCGGACCGGACGGACCGTCAGGCCGGTCGACAGGCCGGGCCGATCAGGCCGGTCGAGCAGGTCAGGTCGGGCGGGTCAGGTCGGCGATGTGTGCGTCAGCCGAGGACGGCGAGTGCGTCGATCTCGACCAGGAGCCCGGCCGGAAGGCCGACGTAGACCGTCGTGCGGGCCGCGGGCGGGGCGGTGAGGGACTGTTCCCCGAAGTACGCGTTGTAGAGCTCGTTGAACTCGGCGAAGTGCGCCGTGTCCGTCAGGTAGACGCGGATCATCATCGCGTCGTCCCAGCTCGCGCCGCCCTCCTCCAGGATCGCCTTGACGTTGGCGAGGGTCTGGAGGGTCTGCTCGCGCAGGGTGGGGCCCGCGGGCGTCGGGGGCCTGCCCTCCTCGGCGGGCAGGAAGCCGACCTGGCCCGCGACCTGGAGGATGTTGCCCTTCCTCACCCCGTGCGAGAACCTCGCGGGCGGGGTGGTGTGGGTCCTGGGGGTGAGGGCGGTCTTCTCGGTCATGCCGGGCTCATTCCTTCGGGGCTTCCGCGATCGGGGTTCTGCCGGAGTACTCGCCGCTGATCGCGTCCGCCGTGCGGCGTACCAGCGGGAGCAGGGCGAGGAGTTCGTCGGCGGTGACGACGACGTTCGGCGCGGAGACCGACATCGCGGCGACCACCCGGCCGTCGGCGCCCCGGATCGGCGCGGCGGCACAGTTGATGGACTCCTCGTGGCCACCGAGGTCGGTGGCCCAGCCCTGTTCGCGCACCTTTTCCAGCTCGCGCAGGAAGGCGGGGGCGTTGGGGGTCGAACGGGCCGTGTAGAGGGGGTAGTCGAGCTTCTCGGCGATCACCCGTCGTTCGGGCTCGGGCAGATCGGCGAGGAGCAGCTTGGCGACGGCGGCCACGGTGATGGCGACGGGCTTGCCGATCCGCGAGTACATGCGCACCGGGTAGCGGCTCTCCACCTTGTCGATGTAGAGGACCTCGCCCTCCTCGTAGACGGCGAGGTGCACGGTGTGCCCGCAGGTCTCGTTGAGACGGGCGAGGTGCGGATGCGCGATCTCACGGATGTCGAGGTTCTCCATCGCCTCCTGGGCGAGGGCGAAGAGGCGGGCGCCCAGGCGGTAGCGCTGGTCGGACTGGCGGTAGACGAGGCCGTGCTCGTGCAGGGTGCGCAACAGCCGCAGGGCCGTCGATTTGTGCACGCCGAGGCGGTCGGCGACCTGTCCGAGGTCGGCGGGGCCCTCGGCGAGCAGCGGCAGGATGCTCAGCGCTCGGTCGACGGTCTGGCTCATGGGGTGGGTACCTCCTCGTCGGCCCGGTCTTCGGCGTGCGTCCAGCCGGGGCCGAGTCGAAGTCTCCCCCACGCGGCGTCGTCGAGGGCCGCGAGCCGGTCGGCGTGGTCGCGGGAAGGCGGCACGGCCAGGTCACCGGGGACGGTGAGGGCCGCGGCGGCCATCAGGTGCCCGTGCCGGAGGCGGTCGCGCGCGGGCAGCCCGCGCAGGGTGGCGGAGAGGAACCCGGCGGCGAAGGCGTCCCCCGCGCCGACGGCGGCGACGACGTCGACGTGCGGGGCGGGGACGTGCAGGACGCGCTCCCGGTCGAAGACGGTCGCCCCCAGCGCCCCCTGTTTGACGACGAGCGTCTCGGGGTCGGGGAACGCGGCCCGCACGGCGTCGACGCCGCCCAGGCCCCACACCTCGGCCGCCTCGTCCTCGCCCACGAACACCAGGTCGGCGCCGCGGGCCAGTTCGAGGAGGACCCGGGGGCTGTTGCCGTCCGTCCACAGCCGGGGCCGGTGGTTGACGTCGAAGGAGACGAGGGGCCGGCCGCCGGGCCGGGGGGCCGTCAGTTCCCGCAGCAGGCCCAGGCAGTCCGCGGAGAGGGCCGCGGTGATCCCGGTGAGGTGCAGCACCCGGCCGGCCCGTACGGCGTCGAGGCCGACGGTGTCGACGGACAGCGCGGAGGCCGCCGACCCGGCCCGGTAGTAGGCGACCTCGTGCGCGTCGGTGGCCCGGTCGCCCGCCGTGCGGAAGTAGACGCCGGTCGGGCGGTCGGGGTCGCGCCGTACGGAGGTCACGTCGACCCCGTAGGAGCCGATGGTCTCGACGAGATGGTCGCCGAACCCGTCCGCCCCCACCCGGCTGACCCAGCGCACCGCGTGTCCGGCCGCCGCCAGCGCGCAGGCCACGTTGGACTCGGCGCCGCCGATGCCCCGCTCGAAGGAGGGGACGTCGGCGAGGCGGCCGGGCCGGGAGGGCAGGAAGGTGACCATGGACTCGCCGAGCGCGACGACGTCCACGGCGTCGGGGGCGTTGCAGGGTCCGGTGGCGGTCACGATCGTCATGGCTCCTGTGCTGGTGCGGGCGGGCGAAGCGAGATGGGGGTCCCCCCGGCCGAAGGCTGGGGGATGCTCCGTTGACCCCGCGTTGGCCGAGATGTTAGACAGCAGTAAGCGATATATGCAATGGACGTTGCAACCTGTGCAACGCTCCTGATCAGGAGGTTCCATGAGTACCGAGGCACTCGAGGCGCTCGCCCGACTGGCCGGGGAACGCGTCGACCACCGCTTCAAGGGCCTCCCGCCGGACGCCGACGGCCTCACCGTCGGCGAGCTGGCCGCCCAGCGCCGCAACCTCTTCACCGACGGCTTCGCGACCCCCGTGCTGGCCCTCTCCGCCGAGCGCCTCGAACACAACCTCGCCCTCATGGAGACCTACGCGACCCGCCACGGGCTCGCCTTCGCCCCGCACGGCAAGACCTCCATGGCCCCGCAGCTCTTCCAGCGCCAGATCGACCGCGGCGCCTGGGGCATCACCCTCGCGGTCCCGCACCAGGTGCGGGTGGCCCGCGCCCACGGCGTCCAGCGGGTCTTCCTCGCCAACGAACTGGTGGACCGGGCCGCCCTGCGCTGGATCTCCGCGCAAGCCGACGCCGACCCCGCCTTCCACCTCGTCTGCTACGTCGACTCGGTGCGCGGGGTCGAGCTGATGGACACCGCCCTGCGCGGCGCCCGGCGCCCCCTGGACGTCGTCGTCGAACTGGCCGCGGGCGAGGGCGCCCGCACCGGGGTCCGCACGGAGGCCGAGTGCGCGGCGGTGGCGGACGCGGTGGCCGCCGCGCCGACGCTGCGGCTGGTCGGGGTCGCGGGCTACGAGGGCGAGGTGCCGCGGGCCGACCCGGAGCGGGTGCGGGCCTGGCTGGACCGCCTGGTCGCCCTCGCCGTCGGCTTCGACGAGGCCGGACGGTTCGCGGACGCCGAGGAGATCGTCGTCAGCGCGGGCGGCAGCGCCTGGTTCGACACGGTCGCCGAGGTCTTCGCCCGGATCCCCGGACTCTCCCTGCCGGTGCTGAAGCTGCTGCGCTCCGGCGCGTACGTCTCGCACGACGACGGCCACTACCGCAGGCTGACCCCGTTCAACCGGGTCCCCGAGGAGGGCGCGCTGGAGCCCGCGTTCCGGCTGTGGACCCAGGTCGTCTCCCGCCCCGCGCCCGACCAGGCCTTCGTCAACGCGGGCAAGCGGGACGCGGCCTACGACCTGGACCTGCCGTTCGCCCAGGTGATCCGCCGCGACGGCACGGAACGCCCCGCCACCGGCGTCTCGGTGACCGCCCTCTCCGACCAGCACGCCTGGCTGCGCACCGACGCCGGGGCGGACGTCGAGGTCGGCGACTGGGTCGGCCTGGGCCTCTCCCACCCCTGCACGTCCTTCGACAAGTGGCCGCTGATCCCGCTGGCCGAGGCGGACGGCACCGTCGTCGACTACATCCGCACGTTCTTCTAGGGAGTGGCAGCGTGGAAGACCTCGTCATCCGGGACGCGGACGTCGTCGACGGCACCGGCGCGGACTCCTACCGCGCGGACGTGGTGGTCGACGGCGGCAGGATCGTCTCGATCGTGAAGGAGGCGGCGGCCGCCGGCTGCCAGCGCCCGAAGGCGGTACGGGAGCTGGACGCGGAGGGGCTGGTCCTGTCCCCCGGCTTCATCGACATGCACGCCCACAGCGACCTCGCCCTGCTGCGCGACCCCGACCACAGCGCGAAGGCCGCGCAGGGCGTCACCCTCGAAGTCCTCGGCCAGGACGGGCTGTCGTACGCCCCGGTCGACGACCGCACCCTCGAAGGGGTCCGCCGGGCCATCACGGGCTGGAACGGCTACGGCGACGACCTCGACCTCGACTGGCGTTCGGTGGGCGAGTACCTGGACCGCCTCGACCACGGTTTCGAGGGCCGGGGCATCGCCGTCAACGCGGCCTACCTCATCCCCCAGGGCACGGTCCGCGCCCTGGTCGTCGGCTGGGAGGACCGCCCGGCCACCGACCGGGAGCTGGACCGGATGCGCCGGCTGGTCGCGGAGGGACTGGAACAGGGCGCCGTCGGCCTGTCCTCCGGGCTGACGTACACGCCCGGCATGTACGCGCGAGGCGCCGAACTGACCGAACTGTGCCGGGTGGTGGCCGGGTACGGCGGCTACTACTGCCCCCACCACCGCAGTTACGGGGCCGGCGCACTCGAGGCGTACGCGGAGATGATCGAGCTGACCCGCGAGGCGGGCTGCCCGCTGCACCTCGCCCACGCCACCATGAACTTCGGCGTGAACGAGGGCCGCGCCCCGGAGCTGCTGACCCTGCTGGACGAAGCCCTCGACTCGGGCGCCGACATCACCCTCGACACCTACCCCTACACCCCCGGCTGCACGACGCTGGCGGCCCTGCTGCCCAGCTGGGCGAGCGAGGGCGGCCCGCCGGAGATCCTGCGCCGCCTGGCGGACGACGACACGGCCGCCCGCATCCGCCACGACCTGGAGGTGACCGGCGCGGACGGCTGCCACGGGGTGCCGGTGGACTGGGACACGATCGAGATCTCGGGCGTGGGCGACGAACGGCTGGCGGACCACGTGGGCCGCACGGTCCACGCGTCGGCGCTCCTGCGCGGCGAGGAGCCCTGGACGACGGCCCGCCGGCTGCTCCTGGAGGACCGGCTGGCCCCCACGATCCTCCAGCACGTGGGCCACGAGGAGAACGTCCGCACGATCATGCGCCACCGCGTCCACACGGGCGGCTCGGACGGCGTCCTGACGGGCGCCAAGCCGCATCCGCGGGCGTACGGCACGTTCCCGCGCTACCTCGGCCACTACGTACGGGAGTCGGGGGTCCTGTCCCTGGAGGAGTGCGTGGCCCACCTGACCGGCCGCCCGGCGGCCCGCCTGCGCCTGCCGGACCGGGGCCTGGTCCGCGAGGGCCACCGCGCCGACCTGGTGCTCTTCGACCCGCACACCGTGGCGGCGGGCTCCACCTACGAAGCCCCGCGCACCCTGCCCACCGGCATCCCCCACGTCCTGATCGACGGCCGCTTCGTCATCGAGGACGGCCGGCGCACGGACGCACTGGCGGGGCGGGCGGTCCGTCGCAGTCCCATGTGACGGAACGCCGCGCCCGGTGGCCCGAGCCCTACGGCTTGGGCAGGGTGCAGGCGCTCGCGCTCAGGTTGAGCTGGTTGCCGGTGGTGAAGCAGGCCGGGATCAGGTAGGTCTCCTGGGCGTAGTTGATGCCCTGGCGGACGGTGACGTTGCCGCTCGCGTCGACCTCACAGGGGTTGTTCTCCGTGCAGCGCGCGCCGTCCTCGTTGCCGGTGTTGTTGACGGCGACGACCTTGCCGGTGGACTGGTCGATCACCGGCGAGCCGGAGGTGCCGCCGATGGTCTGGCAGGCGGAGGTGTAGCGGACCGAGTCCTTCCAGGTCCAGTCGCCCTCCTTCAGGCGGTACACGAACCCGTCGATGTTGCAGTTGTAGAGCGTCTTCCAGTAGCCGGACGCCACGGTGATGGCGGTGCCGGCGGTCGGGTGGGTGTCCTGCACGGTCAGTGCGGAGATCCCGTACGAGTTCTTGATCGTGGCGTACGTGCTGGTGAGCTGGTAGATCGAGATGTCCGTGTCGGTCATCGTCCCGTAGGCCAGCTTGCTGGCGCGCAGCGTCGCGACCCGGGTGCCGGCGGAGTTGAGCAGGCCGAAGGTGCGGCTGGAGGCCTGGTTGACGAGCACCTCGCCGGGCTCCGGGAAGCCGGTCGACAGGCAGTGGCCGTTGGAGAGCACCAGCGCCGGGTCGGTGTCCAGGGAGTTGGGGAAGCGGACGACCGAGCCGGAACAGTTGCTGAGCGCGACGGTCCCGGCGAGGTTGACGGCCTGGAGCGTCGGCGCGGCGGCCTTGGTGTCCGCCTTGACCGCGATCGCGGAGGCCGAGGCCGCGGAAGCCGTGGCGGGCTTCGCGCTCACCGGCGCGGCGACCGCGGGTGCCGCCCCCGCCCCGGCGATGGCCAGGGCGAAGAGCGCGGCAACGAGAGGCTTTCTCATGTGGGGGTCCCCTCTTACGACAAGGCGACCGGAGATCTTCCGGCCGCCCGCTGTTTTGTCATGCGCATTGTTAGTGCATGGAGGGGAGAGAACAAGGGTCGCTTTTCAGCCGCGGGGGGCGCGGCTCCGGGGGCGCCCCGGCCTACCTGCCCCCCTTGTCCCGGCCCCGGCCCTTCCCGGGATTGCCCTTCGCGGAGCCGGGCGCCGAGGCGGAGGGCGCGACACTCGCCGCCGGGCTCGTGACGGCGTCGGCCGACGACCCGGCGGAGGGCCCCTCGGACGCCGTGCCCCCCGAGGACGGCACCGGGGCGACCGAGGCGGACGGAGTCGCCCCCGCGGACCCGGCGGAGCCGCTCGCGGCCGAAGCCGGCCCGTCCGACGGGCTCACCGCGTCGTCCGGCGCCGAGCGCGTGCCCCCCTGCTTGCCGCGCTGGTCACCGGCCGGATCCCCGGAGAAGGACATCCCCGCCACCACCGCGGCCAGCGCCACCGCCCCGACCGCCCCGGCGGCGGCCAGCACGCGGCGCGAAGGCCGGCCGACCGTACGGCGCGCGGCGCGCCGACGGTCCGCGCGGCCGCCCGGCTCCCCCTCCGCGGGGCGAACCCGAGGCAGCTCGGCGGTCTCGTCGTAGGCGTTCTCCCACCCATGGGCGGCCGCCGGATCGGCGTACCGCTCGTACGAGGCCGGATCGGTCTCGGCGGACGGGTCGTACACGATCGGCCGCACCGGAGGCACGCCACTCTCACCTGGCCTGAACATGCCGCGGATTGTAGGGACAGGAGCGACTCCTGGGACAGCTACCGGCGATAACGACCCAAACCACCCGTCTCACGTGGCGGGAAACACGCCCCCGGAAGCATTACCGGGCCGTAAGCTCCCAGACATGCAGGTGATCCAGTCGACCAAGCTCGCCAACGTCTGTTACGAGATCCGGGGCCCGGTTCTCGAGGAGGCGATGCGCCTGGAAGCGGCTGGTCACCGCATCCTCAAGCTGAACACCGGCAACCCGGCCGCCTTCGGCTTCGACTGCCCGCCGGAGATCCTGGAGGACATCCTCCGCAACGTCTCGACGGCACACGGCTACGGCGACGCGAAGGGCCTGCTGGCCGCGCGCAGGGCCGTGGTCATGCACAACCAGACACTCGGCATCGAGACGGACGTCGAGCACGTCTTCATCGGCAACGGCGTGTCCGAGCTGATCGTCATGGCGATGCAGGGGCTGCTCGACGACGGGGACGAGGTCCTCGTACCGGCCCCCGACTACCCGCTGTGGACCGCCGCCGTCGCGCTGTCCGGCGGCACCGCCGTGCACTACCGGTGCGACGAGCAGTCGGACTGGATGCCCGACCTCGCCGACGTCGAGCGCAAGATCACCGACCGCACCAAGGCGCTCGTGATCATCAACCCGAACAACCCGACGGGCGCGGTGTACGAAGAGGCGATGATCCGGGGACTGACGGACATCGCGCGCCGCCACAACCTCCTGGTCTGCTCGGACGAGATCTACGACAAGATCCTCTACGACGGCGCCACGCACACCCCGACCGCCAAGGTCGCCCCGGACCTGCTCACCCTCACCTTCAACGGCATGTCGAAGGCGTACCGGGTGGCCGGCTACCGGGTCGGCTGGATGGCGATCTCCGGTCCGCGCGCGCACGCCGACTCCTACATCGAGGGTCTGACGATCCTGGCGAACATGCGCCTGTGCGCGAACATGCCGGGGCAGCACGGGGTCGTGGCCGCGCTCAGCGGGCGCCAGACGATCACGGACCTGGTGCTGCCGGGCGGGCGGCTCAAGGAACAGGTGGACACGGCGTACGAGCTGCTGACGCAGATCCCGGGCGTGACGTGCGTCCGCCCGAAGGGGGCGCTGTACCTCTTCCCGCGGCTGGATCCCACCGTCTTCAAGATCAAGGACGACCGGCAGATGGTCCTGGACCTGCTGCGCCAGGAGAAGATCATGGTCGTCCAGGGCACCGGCTTCAACTGGCCGGAGCCGGACCACTTCCGGGTCGTCACCCTGCCGACGGCGACGGACCTGCGGGACGCGGTGGGCCGGATCGCCCGCTTCCTGGACGGGTACAGCCAGCCCTAGCGGCGGCTTTATGGACGACTCAACTTTAGACGAGATCTAAGCTAGGATGGTTTCCTGACAGCACAGGAGGCCATCCTCATGTACGAGCCGATCCGCACCCCCGCTTCCCGTGGGTCCGCCCACACCACGATGGCCGGCAAGCCCTCGGACTTCCCCCACCGCTCCCGCGAGGAGGAGCTGGACATCCAGCTCGCAGCACATCTCGCGGCGCTGCTCGCCGTCACCGACGAGCTCCGCGCGGCGGCACCGTCCGCCGACCTGGACACCGCGGCCGCACGGCTCGCGCAGCAGGTGACGCGGTTGCGGGACGGTCGGACTCCGGTCCGCTCCGCCCTCGCCGCCGACCCGGCGGACCCGCGCCTCGCGGTCCTGCACGAGCGGGCGCACGCCCTGGCGGGCCGCGCCCTCCTCGTCGCCGCGTCCCGCGCGGACACCGCGGCGGCGATCCTGGCGGCCCAGCGCATGGACGCGCACGCCGCCGCCCTGGCGGAGAACAAGGAGCTGAGCACCGCCGGCTGAACCCCCTCACCGGGGTCACCCTCCCGGTGAGCCCCTCCCCGGCACCACCCCTGGCCGGGGCTCCCCTCCGGGGACCGTGAACGGCCCCGGTCCGCGTGCACCCGCAGCGACGCGCGGACCGGGCGCCATCTTTTCTCCCTACCATGCGGATATGGGCATGGAGTACGCGAAGATGCGCGCGATCGCCGAACAACTCGGGGCCTACGCCGAGGGGCTCGAAGGGGCTTGGAGCGTCGAGATCGGTCCGGCCGGTCCGATACTGGCGATGGTGTGGCCGTCGAAGCGTCACGAGGGCACGATCCGCCGTATCTGCAAGCAATTGGACGAACAGCTCCTCACCACTCACCCTGGTTACATCTGCGCGTCCGGTCCCGAGATCGAGAACCCCGCGGCCGGGCGTATGCGTCTGCCCGACGCGGTCGTCATCCCCGAGGACGCCCTCGACGAGGAGGGCATCGCCGTCGACGCCGGCCAGGTGCTCGCGGCCGTCGAGATCGTCTCGCCGTCGAACCCGGACAACGACTATCGCGAGAAGATCGCCGACTATCCCGCCATGGGAATCCCCCACTACCTGATCGTCGACCCGCGCAAGGGCACGGTCGAAGTGCACTCCGAGCCGTGCGCGGGCCGTTACACCCGCACGGTTTCCTACATCTATGGCGACAAGGTCCCCTTCGGCCCCTGGACCGTGGAGACCGACGACTTCCGGCGTTACGGCAAGGCCTGCGACCGCACGGACTGAGCGGCCGTCACGAACCAACGGGAACCTCCCCTTCCTGTTGCGTTCCGGGGCACCCCCTTCACCCCCCGTTCACCCGGACCACCCGGGAACGTGGGGTTCCGCGAGCACGCTCCCCCTGTGAGACGAATCGCAGGAATCGTCCTCGCGGTACTGCTGATGGCGGGTGTGGTGGTCGCCGTCGTCGCGGGCCGCAGTGATGAGGACAAGGGCACGGCAACGAAGACCGTGCGGATGGTGATCGGGTCGGAGAAGGCGGAGTTCTTCGCCGATCCGGACGTGGTGAAGGCCCTCGCCGCCAAGGGCTTCACCGTCGAGGCCGAGACCTCCGGGTCCTGGGCCATGGAGGGGCTGGACCTCGAGGGGTACGACCTCGCCTTCCCCTCCAGCCAGGCGCCCGCCACCGAGCTGGCCGCGAAGTACAAGGTGCGGGGGACCCTCCCGCGCCCCTTCTACTCGCCCCTCGTCGTCGTGGCGCACAAGAACGCCGCCGGGGTGCTCGCGGGCAACGGCCTGGCAACGCTCGACGCCGCACACCGCGGCACGCTGAAGATGGCCCGCTACCTCGACGCGGCCCGCGCCGACCGGACCTGGCAGCAGCTCAAGGGGGCTCAGAAGTACGGGGAGTTGACCGGCACCCTCTACCTGTCCAGCACCGACCCGGAGACCTCCAGCTCGGGCGCCCTCTACCTGGCCGCCGCGTCCTACGTGGCAGGCGGCGGCAAGGTGGTCGCGAGCGACGCGGAGGTCGAGCGCACGGCGCCCCTGCTGCACAAGCTGGTCAGCGTCCAGGGCGCCCAGCAGTCCAGCACGGACGCGGCCTTCCGGGACTTCGTCAGCGGCGCCGGCAACCCGCTCGTCCTGGTCTACGAGTCGCAGGTCGCCTCACTCCTGGCCGACGGGCAGCAGCCGGACGACCTGGTGGTGCTCTACCCGGACACCACCGTCAACAGCGACCACACCGCGGTGCCGCTCACCGAGAACGGCAGTGCACTCGCCCAACTCCTCTCCAGCGAGCCGGAGTTGCGCAAGCTGGAGATCCGGCACGGGTTCCGTCCGCAGGGCGTCACCGCCGAGTTCGCCTCGGCCGGCACCTACCTCAAGCAGGAACTGACCGGCGTCCGCCAGGCGCCCGTGCCCACCTCCACGGTGCTGCACGAGCTGGCGCGACGGGCGCGCGGATAGGGGGAACAGCACATGACCGACGACAGCACCTTCACCCTCACGCCGCCCGAGGCCGTCGCCGCCGTGCCGCGCGAGAAGGCCGGCGGGCTCGTGCCCGTCGACGACCGCGTCGTCACGGACATGGCGGCCAAGGCCGCCGCGTACGTCGAGGGGCTCGCCGCACTCGACGCCCGCTCGCCCGAGTTCGCCGGCAAGGTCGGCGAGATCACCGCGCTCGGCGCCGGTGAGATGCGCACGGCCGCCGCGCAGTCCAACCGCATGCTGGAGCGGACCCTCAGAAGCCTGCCGGACCAGGGCGGGGACGCCCGGTCGCAGGTCGCGGGCTCGCTGGTCGAACTCCGGCGCGTGGTCGAGGACCTGGACCCGCGTGACCTGCCGGCTTCCAAGGGGCGGAAGTTCCTGTCCCGGCTGCCCGGCGGGAACAGGCTGCGCGACCACGTCGCCAAGTACGCCTCCGCACAGGGCACGCTCAACCGGATCGTGGGCTCGCTGCGCGGCGGCCAGGACGAACTGCGGCGCGACAACGCCGCGTTGCAGACCGAACGCGTCCGGCTCTGGGAGACGATGGGCAAGCTCCAGGAGTACGTGGTGCTGACCGACGCCCTCGACGCGGCGGTCGGGCAGCGGATCGCCGACGCCGAGGCCACCGACCCCGAGCGGGCCGGCGGCCTGCGCGCCGACGTCCTCTTCCCGGTCCGGCAGAAGCACCAGGACCTGCTCACCCAGCTCGCGGTCTGCGCGCAGGGATACCTGGCCATGGACGTCGTACGCCGCAACAACGACGAGCTGATCAAGGGCGTCGACCGAGCGGCCACGACCACGGTCGCGGCGCTGCGCATCTCCGTGATGCTGGCCTCCGCGCTGGACCACCAGAAGAAGGTCGTCGAACAGGTCGACGCGCTGCGCGGCACCACCGAGGACCTCGTCCGGGGCAACGCGGAGATGCTGGCGACCCAGAGCGGGGAGATCCAGCGCATCGCCGCCGATCCGGCGGTCGGCGCCGAGACCCTGCGCTCCGCCTTCCAGCAGATCTACCGCACCCTCGACGCCATCGACACCTACAAGGCGCAGGCCACCGAGGCGATGGCGGTGACCGTGGAGAACCTGACGGCCGAACTCCGGCAGGCGAGCGCCTGTCTGGACCGCAGCCGCTCGCGGGGCGCCCTGGAAGGCGGGCCCGCATGAGACGTTCCCTCCTGGCGTGGACGGCCCTCGCCCTCCTGCTGACCGCCTGCTCGCCGCAGAGCGGCGCCGAGGACCCCGGCGCGCACGAGCCGGGCACCCTGCGGATCCTCGCCTCCAGCGAGCTGAGCGACATGGCGCCGGTGCTCGAACAGGTCCGCAAGGACACCGGCGTCAAGGTCAGGCCGACCTACACGGGCACTCTGGACGCCGTGAACCTGCTGGCGAAGGGCGGCGCCGACGGGAAGTACGACGCCCTGTGGCTGTCCTCCGACGACTATCTGCGGCTGCGCCCCGACGCGGCGAGGAAGGTCGTCTCGGAGACACCGATCATGTCGAGCCCGGTGGCCCTCGGCGTGCGGACCGCCAAGCTCGGCGCCCTCGGCTGGCAGGCCGGCCAGGTCACCTGGACGCAGATCGAGCAGGCGGTGCGGGACGGGAAGCTCACCTACGGCATGACCGACCCGGCCCGCTCCAACTCCGGCTTCGCCACGCTGATCTCGGTCGCCTCGGCGCTCTCGGGGGCCCAGTCGGCGCTCACCGGCGCGGACGTCACCGCCGCGACGCCGAGGCTGAAGGAGTTCTTCGAGGGGCAGCAGCTGACCTCGGGGTCGTCGGGCTGGCTGGCGGCTGCGTACACCCGGCGCGGTGACGTCGACGCGCTGCTCAACTACGAGTCCGTGCTGAAGGGCGTCCCGGGGCTGACCGTGATCCGCCCCACGGACGGTGTCGTCACCGCCGACTACCCGCTCTCCTCCCTCGCCGGGACCGACGCGACGACCCGCAACGACGTCAAGCGGGTCACCGACGCCCTGCGCACCGAGGCCGTCCAGCGGCTGATCACCACCCGGACGCACCGCCGTCCGGTCGTCGCCTCCGTACCGCCCGCGGCCGGTCTCGACACCGCCCGCCGGCGCGAACTGCCCTTCCCCGGCAGCCGTTCCGTCGCCGACGGGCTGCTCGACGCCTACGAGAACGAGCTGCGCCGCCCGTCGCGGACCGTGTACGTCCTCGACACCTCCGGCTCGATGGAGGGCGACCGGCTGAGCCGGCTCAAGGACGCCCTCGCCGACCTCACCGGTGACTTCCGCGACCGCGAGGAGGTGACGCTGATGCCGTTCGGGTCGGACGTGAAGAGCGTCGCCACGCATGTCGTCAGCCCCGCCGACCCGCAGTCCGGACTGGCCGCGATCCGCGAGGACACCGAGGAGCTCACGGCCGACGGCGAGACCGCGATCTACACCTCGCTGGAGAAGGCCTACGGCCATCTGGGCACCGACCGGGACACCTTCACCTCCATCGTGCTGATGACGGACGGCGAGAACACCAAGGGCGACGACGCCGACGACTTCGACGCCTTCTACCGGGACGACCTCACCCCGGCCGCAAGGGCGATCCCCGTCTTCCCCATTCTCTTCGGCGACTCCGACCGCTCGGAACTGGAGCACATCGCCGAGCTGACCGGCGGCCGGCTCTTCGACGCTCAGCAGGGCTCGCTGGACGGCGCCTTCGAGGAGATCCGTGGCTACCAGTAGGTTCGTCGGGTACCTGGAGTCCCGCAAGAACATCGCGGGCAGCGCGGCCGGACTGGCCGCACTGGTGCCGGCCTTCACGGGGGCGGCGGGCGCGTACTGGCCCGTCGTGGTGGCCGGTCTGTACGGCGCGGGCGCGCTGGTCGCCCCGCCGGAGCGGCCGCCGCTGCCCGACTTCCCGGATCCGTCGGCCCAGCTGGACGCGGTGCGCGACGACTTCGAGCGGCTCGGCGGGTATCTCGCCAAGATCGAGCTGCCGCCGGCCGCCGCCGGCCGTCTCGCCGAACTCACCGGCCTGCTGGCCGCGCTGCTGGAGCCCGGCTGGGTCGCCGAGGTCCTCGCCCAGGACCCGGAGGGCGTCCACGCGCTCTCCCGGACCGTACGGCAGGACCTGCCCGAGGCCGTGGACAGCTTCGTGCGGACGCGCTGGTGGACGCGGATGGCCCCCGGCCAGGAACCACCGGAGCGGCACCTGGAGCGCCAGCTGACGCTTCTCCAGGAGGAGGCCGAGCGGCTGACGGCAGGGCTGCGGGAGATCGAGGCGCGCCGCCAGGAGACGCACACGCGGTACCTGCGGGACCGTTCGCCCGACCAGGGCCCCACATAGGCGAAGGCCTGTCGTCGTCTCCTCGTCGGGGCGGACGGGGAGACGACGACAGGCCCATGGCCGCGTACGCCGTTGTACGCGGCTCGCCGCATCGCACCGCGGCCGGCCGTGACGATCACTGGTCAGGGCAATCCCGTGCCGGCCGCGGAGTTCTCGGTGGGCCTCAGCCCAGGCGCTGCACCAGCGCGCGGTACTCGTCCCACAGCTCCTTCGGGGTGTGGTCGCCGAAGGTGTTGAGGTGCTCGGGGACCAGGGAGGCCTCCTCGCGCCAGACCTCCTTGTCCACGGTGAGGAGGAACTCCAGGTCGGAGTCGGCCAGTTCGAGGCCCTTGGTGTCGAGGGCGTCCTTGGTCGGCAGGATGCCGATCGGGGTCTCGACGCCCTCGGCCCTGCCGTCCAGACGCTCCACGATCCACTTCAGCACGCGGCTGTTCTCGCCGAAGCCGGGCCAGACGAACTTGCCCGCCTCGTTCTTGCGGAACCAGTTGACGTAGTAGATCTTCGGGAGCTTCGACTGGTCCTTGCCCTTGGCGACGTCGACCCAGTGGCCCATGTAGTCGCCCATGTTGTAGCCGCAGAACGGCAGCATGGCGAAGGGGTCGCGGCGCAGCTCGCCGACCTTGCCCTCGGCGGCGGCGGTCTTCTCGGAGGCCACGTTGGCGCCGAGGAAGACGCCGTGGTTCCAGTCGAAGGACTCCGTCACCAGCGGGACCGCGGAGGCGCGTCGGCCGCCGAAGAGGATCGCCGAGATCGGCACGCCCCTGGGGTCCTCCCACTCGGGCGCGATGATCGGGCACTGCGCGGCGGGGACCGTGAAGCGGGCGTTGGGGTGGGCGGCCGGGGTGCCGGACTCCGGCGTCCAGTCGTTGCCCTTCCAGTCGGTGAGGTGGGCGGGAGTCTCCTGCGTCATGCCCTCCCACCAGATGTCGTTGTCGTCGGTGAGGGCGACGTTGGTGAAGACCGAGTTGCCCCAGAGCGTCTTCATCGCGTTGGCGTTGGTGTGCTCACCGGTGCCGGGCGCCACGCCGAAGAAGCCGGCCTCGGGGTTGATGGCGTACAGGCGGCCGTCCTCGCCGAACCGCATCCAGGCGATGTCGTCGCCGATGGTCTCGACGGTCCAGCCGGAGACGGTGGGCTCCAGCATGGCGAGGTTGGTCTTGCCGCAGGCGCTCGGGAAGGCGGCGGCGACGTACTTGGACTCGCTCTCCCGTCGCCCACCACCACCCTCGAACGAGGCCCTTCGGGCCTCAGGATCATCCTGCGGCGGGGTCAGTTTGAGGATCAGCATGTGCTCGGCGAGCCAGCCCTCGTCGCGGGCCATGACGGACGCGATGCGCAGGGCGTAGCACTTCTTGCCGAGCAGGGCGTTGCCGCCGTAGCCGGAGCCGTAGGACCAGATCTCGCGGCTCTCGGGGAAGTGGGAGATGTACTTGGTGCTGTTGCAGGGCCACGGGACGTCGGCCTCGCCCTCGGCCAGCGGCGCTCCGAGCGTGTGCACGGCACGCACGAAGAAGCCGTCGGTGCCGAGTTCGTCCAGCACCGGCTGTCCCATGCGGGTCATGGTGCGCATGGACACGGCGACGTAGGCGGAGTCGGTGATCTCGACGCCGATCGCGGAGAGGTCCGAGCCCAGCGGGCCCATGCAGAAGGGGACGACGTACATCGTGCGGCCGCGCATGGAGCCGCGGAACAGCCCCTTCTCCCCGGAGAAGATCTCCCGCATCTCGGCGGGCGCCTTCCAGTGGTTGGTGGGGCCGGCGTCCTCCTCCTTCTCGGAGCAGATGAAGGTGCGGTCCTCGACGCGGGCGACGTCGGTGGGGTCGGAGGCCGCGTAGTAGGAGTTCGGGCGCTGGACCGGGTCGAGCCTCTTGAAGGTGCCCTTCTCCACGAGCTCGTCGCACAGTCGCTCGTACTCGGCCTCGGATCCGTCACACCAGACCACGTTGTCCGGCTGCGTCAGTTCGGCGATCTCGTTCACCCAGGAGACGAGTTCCTGGTGGTCGGTGGGGATGACGGGGGGAGCCGCGATGTCGCGCGCCACGATTGCTCCTAAATGAGGGATTTTTTGTCTGGAGGCCCCGTGGGGGCTGCGACCCGGATGCTTCGGATGGTGACCTTGGCGCTCATCCGGTGTCGACCGCACTCATTTGATCATCCGATGGTACCGCCCATATGTCCAGAGGGCCTCACAGGTGAGCGGAGTGAGGATGGCCACGTGTAGCGGCGCCGTTTTGCGTCCACATGACGTTCAGCCGACGGCCTCTTGACCCGGCCCCGTGAGACGATGGCCACTCTTGACACCCGGATACGCCGGACCGACACGTAAGTTACGGTTCCGTAGGTACGATTCGTCCATGACTGCGTCCGTCCCCGACGCGCCCACGGACTCGCCGGCCGTCGGCCCCGCGTCCGTCGCGCACTCCCTGTCGGAAGAGATCAAGCCCAAGCTCCGCGGCTGGTTGCACCTCGGCATGTTTCCGGCCGCTCTCGTCTCCGGACTGGTCCTCACCGCCCTGGCGGACTCGTCCCGCGGCCGCATCGCCTGCGGAATCTTCGCCCTGACGGCCTGCCTCCTGTTCGGGGTGAGCGCCCTCTACCACCGCGGCGACTGGAGCCCGCGGATGGACGGCGTCCTGCGCAGACTCGACCACGCGAACATCTTCCTGATCATCGCGGGCACCTACACACCGCTCACCCTGCTGCTCCTGCCGGAGTCGAAGGGGCAGTGGCTGCTGTGGAGCATCTGGGCCGCGGCGATCGCGGGCATCGCCTTCCGGGTCTTCTGGGTCGGCGCCCCGCGCTGGCTCTACACCCCGTGCTACATCGCGATGGGCTGGGCGGCCGTCTTCTTCCTGCCGGACTTCATGCGGGCGGGCGGCATCGCCGTCATGGTCCTGGTGATCGTCGGCGGCCTCCTCTACAGCGCGGGCGGCGTGATCTACGGCATCAAGCGCCCCAACCCGTCACCGCGCTGGTTCGGCTTCCACGAGGTCTTCCACTCACTGACCCTCGCCGCCTTCGTCGTGCACTACGTCGGCATCTCCCTGGTGGCCTACCAGCACGGATAGCGTCTCCGCTCCCCCCTCAGCGCCTTCGCTCCGCCCCCCTCCGGGCCACGGCTTCCGAGCCGTGGCCCTTTTCCGTGCGCCGGTTCCGCATACCGGGAGTCCATAGCGATTGACACACGCCATCTTTTGAGAGCTACTCCCATTTCATGGCTACTGTCACGAACTCTGCCGCGGTGGGGCCCGACCCCCGCCGCTGGTGGGCCCTGGGGGCCCTGGTCGCGAGCATGCTCACGCTCGGCTTCGACACGACGATCCTCAACGTGGCCCTCCCGACGATGGCGGAACAGCTCGGCGCCGGCACCGGTCAGCAGCAGTGGATGGCGGACGCGTACATCGTCGTCTTCGCGGCCCTGATGCTCCCGGCCGGCCTGCTGGGCGACCGCTTCGGCCGACGGAACATGCTGATCACCGGGCTGGGGATCTTCCTCGTCGGCTCGCTGGTCGGCACCCTGGCCGCGGACGTGGACGCGGTGATCGCCGCCCGTGCCGTGATGGGCGTCGGGGCCGCGCTGGTCACGCCGCTCGCGCTGTCGGTGCTCCCCTCGCTGTTCGCGCCCGAGGAGCGCACCAAGGCCGTCGGCATCGTCTCGGCCGGCTCGACGCTGGGCCTGCCGCTCGGGCCGATCATCGGCGGCTGGCTGCTCAACCACTTCTGGTGGGGCTCGGTCTTCCTCATCAACATCCCGATGGCCGCGATCGGCATCGCCGCCTGCGTCTTCCTGCTGCCCGAGACCCGCGACCCGGCCTCCCCCAGGGTCGACATCGTCTCCACCGCGCTCACCGCGGCCGGTCTCGGCGCCCTCATCTACGCGATCATCGAGGCGCCCACCCGGGGCTGGGGCGACCCGCTGGTCCTCGCGCTGGACGCCACCGCCGTCGTCCTGATCACCGCGCTGGTCCTGCGCGAGCGCCGGGCCGCGCGGCCCATGCTCGACATGGGGCTGCTCGCCCACCGCGGCTTCCTGTTCAACACGCTCGCGGCGACGCTTCTCATGTTCGTGCTGTCCGGCCTGCTGTTCGTCCTGCCGCAGTACCTCCAGGCCGTCCTCGGCAACGACGCCCTCGGCACCGGGGTGCGGCTGCTGCCGATGATGGGCGGTCTGATCGTCGCCGCGCGGGCCGCGCAGCCCGTCGTGGTCCGGTTCGGGGCGCGCGCGGTGGTGAGCGCGGGCCTGGTGGTGCTGGCCTTCGCCATGCTGCTGGCCAGCCGGACGACGGTCGACTCCGGCTACGGCTTCACCGCTCTGTGGCTGTCGATCGTCGGGTTCGGCTTCGGCTTCTCGATCGTGCCCGCGATGGCCGGCGCCCTGGGCACCCTGCCCACCGACCGCGCCGGCAGCGGCTCCGGCCTGCTGATGACCCTGCGCCAGGTCGGCGCCGCCATCGGCATCGCGCTGCTCGGCAGCCTGCTCGCGAGCGCCTTCCGCGACCGCCTCGACGTCACCGGTCTGCCCGCGGGGGCCGCCGGCACCGCCGGGGACTCGGTGGTGGCCGCCCATGTGATCGCCGAGAAGGCGAACCTGACCGATCTCGCCGCCTCCGCCAACTCCGCCTACGTCCACGGCATGAGCCTGGTGCTGCTGGTGTGCGGCATCGCCGCCCTGGCCTCCGCGCTGCTGGCGGCCGCGTTCCTGCCGGGAACGGCGCAGGTCGACAGGAGCGATGCGGTGGAGGGCGGGGCCCCGGACACCGGTCCCGGCTTGGTCACCCCCGCCGCCGATGCCCGACAATGAGCCCATGACGGCCGCACGCACCAGCTCTCCCGCCGACCACCCGCAGCCGGGTCTCCGGGAGCGCAAGAAGACCAAGACCCGCGAGGCGATCCGCGCCGCGACCTACGCGCTGGTCGAGGAACAGGGGTACGACGCCACGACGATCGACCAGATCGCCGAGCGCGCCGAGGTGTCGCCGTCGACCGTCTTCCGCTACTTCCCGACCAAGGAAGACATCATCCTCACCGACGAGCAGGACCCGATCCTGCTGGCGCTGCTGCGCTCCCGGCCCGCCCACGAGGCGGTGGCGGACACCATGCGGTACGTGATGCGGGAAGGCGCCCGCATCGGCTTCGACGAGGACCCGGACGTGGCCCGGATGCGCACCCACCTGATGGTCCAGGTCCCGGCGGTGCGCTCGCGGATGATGGAGAGCATGTCGGTCCTCGGCCGCATGCTCTGCGTCGCGATCGGCGAGCGCTCCGGCCGCGACCCCGACAGTCTGGAGGTCCGCGTCTACACGATGTCCCTGCTCGGCGGCCTGATGGAGACGGCCCTGTACTGGGGCGAGCACGGCCAGGAGGGCGACTTCGGCGCCCTCCTCGACCGCACCCTGGACGTCCTGGAGCACGGCCTGAGCAAGGAGAACAGCTGACCCCCCGCCCCTGGGCCGTGCCATCCTGACCAGGTGAACGCATTCGAGATCCGCGTCGAAGTCGCCCCGGAGCTGGCCCTGTTCGTCCCGCCCGCGCGGCGCGCCGGAGCCACCGCGCTCGCCGTCGACGGCGTCTCCACCCTCGGCCATGTCGTCGAGTCGCTCGGGGTGCCCCTCACCGAGGTCGGCACCCTGCTCGTCGACGGCCGTGCCGTACCGGTCTCGCACATCCCCGCAGCCGGCGAGTCGGTGACCGTCCGCCCGGTGGCCCGCCCCCAGCGGATCCCGGAAGCGCCGCTGCGCTTCCTCCTCGACGTCCACCTCGGCACCCTGGCCCGCCGGATGCGTCTGCTCGGCGTGGACACGGCGTACGAGTCGACCGACATCGGCGACCCGGCGCTCGCCACCCGGTCGGCGGCCGAACAACGCGTCATGCTGAGCCGGGACCGGGGCCTGCTGCGGCGGCGCGAACTGTGGGCGGGCGCGTTCGTCTACAGCACCGACCCCGAGGAGCAGCTCCGCGACGTCCTCGACCGGTTCGCGCCCGAGCTGCTTCCCTGGACGAGGTGCACCGCCTGCAACGGTCTGCTGCGCAAGGCCACCAAGGAGGAGGTCGCCGACCAGCTGCGCCACGGCACGCGGCAGTCGTACGACGTGTTCGCGCAGTGCCTGTCCTGCGGACGCGCGTACTGGAAGGGCGCGCACCACGAGCAGCTGGTGGCCATCGTGGAGCGCGCCCTGGCGGAGTTCGCGGGACAGGGCAGGCCCTAGCCGGGACAGGCCCTAGGCCTTGCGCAGATCTCCCTTCCCGCACGCGAGGCCGTCCCGGTCGGGGTCGAGCCCCAGCGGGTCGTCCTTGCCGTTGACCTTCAGCCGGCCGTAGTCGTTGGTCTTGAGCCAGGAACAGCGGGCGGCCGTCGTCCTCTTCACCGTCGCCGGGAACGCCGTCGGCACGCACACGTTGATCGACCCGTAGTGCCGGTCGCAGCCGGAGACGGTGGGTGAGACCTGCTGTGAGGTCCTCTTCTTCCCGGGGCCGGTGACCTTGCCGGTCAGGTCGTCGGCGAAGGAGTGCACGTGCGGTGCGACCCCGGTGCCCGAGGACACCGAGAACGCCGACGCGGAGTCCGCGGCGAGTTGGGCCGGGCCCTGGAGGTGCACCCACTTCGCGACCGACGGCACCCCGTTCGCGTCCACCGCGAAGAGCATGTACCAGCCGGGCGGCGCCAGGTTCGGGTTGCTCGTCACGTTGAGGTCGACGTTGGCGCCGTCGACGGACAGCGGGAGGTCCACGAAGCGCTGGTTCGGGTCGGAGGAGTGGGTCACCGCCGCCGGGCGGATCAGCTCCGCCTTGGCGATGGGCCGGTCGACCGTGATGCGCTGGGTGTCGCCGTACGTCCACTCCGTGTCGATGACCGACGTGATGGCCGGCCGGGCGCCCTTGAGGAGATAGGGCGGGCTGTAGATCGACACGTTGTGGTTCCAGGTGCCGTTGCCCGGGTTGTCGCCGGTCGACATCACCCGGCCGTCGGGCAGCAGGAACGAGGACGAGTGGTAGCCGCGGGCCTGCGGGTCGGCGGCGACGGGGTCGAAGGTGTTCGTGCCGGGGTCGTAGAGCGACGACTCGAAGACCGGGTCGGCCCGGTTGTGCAGCGCGCCGCCCGTCTCCAGCACCTTGCCGTCGGGCAGCAGCACCGCGGAGACGTACATCTTCCCCTGGTTGCCCGTCTCGGCGACCGGGCCGTTGCCGAGGTCCACCGTGCCCTGCGGGAGCGGCGGTCCGGCGACGTAGGACGGGTTCGCGGCCTTCAGGTCGATGATGTCGGTGAGCCGGTTGCCGTCCGGGTTGGAGTCGATGTTGCCGCCGCCGAGAGTGAGGACCTTCTGGTCCTGCGCCGGGGGCAGCAGGACGCTCGCCGACTGGTCGCGCTGGTCCTTGTTCTGCAGACCGGGTATCTGGGTGACCGTGTTGGCGTCGTAGTCGTAGACCGCCGAGCCCGTGCCCGGGATGTTGTTGCCGAAGACATGGCTGCCCGAGTAGAAGAGGCGGCCGTCCTGCATCAGGATCATCGACGGGTACAGACCCCAGTACGACCAGGTCTGGTTGACCTTCCACAGCGGCTGCCACCGCTGCTCGGCCTGCGAGAACAGCTCGGCCGTCACCGATCCGGTGGAGTCCTCGCGCAGCCCGCCGAAGGACAGCACGTCACCGTTGCCCATGACCGTGGCCGACGGGTACCAGTGGCCGTCGTTCATGTCGTTGGTCCTGCTGTACGTCTCGGTGACGGGATCGAAGACGTAGGAGTCCTTGAAGCCCTCGTAGCCGTGCCCGCCGGCCACCGGGTAGGCCTTGTTGCCGCTCATCACGAGCACGCGCCCGTCCTGGAGCTGCACGTGCCCGGAGCAGAACATGTCCTTCGGTGTGGGGACGACCTGGTAGCTGCCGTTCGCCGGGTCGTACACCGCCGACGTGAACGTGCCGGCGTCGAACTGCTCCTCGCTGTTGCCCGAGCCGGCGATCAGCAGCACCTTGCCGTTGTTGAGGACGACGGAGTGCATGGAGCGGACCGGGTTCTGGGTGGACAGCACGTCCCACCGGCCGTTCGCGCAGCTGTCGGCGGTGCCCGTGCAGGTCGCGGGCGGGAGGACGTCCGGCACCTGATCCATCGTGTAGTCGTCGGTGGTCACCGAGCCCGTCCCGTAGACGGAGACGCCCCAGGTGACGCGGTCGGTGCCGGCCGGCACCGCGGGGGTGCGGACGGTGGCCTCGGTGTAGGCGGACGCCATGTCCAGCGTCTTGAGGTCGGTCCAGTACTGCCAGCCCGCCGTCGTGTCGTGCCGGAAGAGGGTGAGGGAGGTGTCGGGGGTCGTCGACTTGTACCAGAGCGACAGGTCGTACTGCCTGCCCGGCGTCACCGCTGGCGCGCACTGAGCCGACTCGGTGATCAGCGCCTTGCGGTCGCCGTCGGCCCGGCGGGTCAGCGTCACCTTCATCGCCTTGGCGCCGGTGTGCGCGTCCGAGGTGTGCGCGAAGGCGAAGTCGTTGTCGCCCCAGCCCGACTTCTCCCAGCAGTACGGCATGCCGTCCGTGCCCGCCGTCTCGAAGCCGGCGTTCTTGACGAGGTCGGCGGCGGACGCGGGCTGCGGGCCGGTCAGCAACAGGCCCGCGGTGAGGCCGGTCACGGCCGGCATCGCGATCCGTCTGCGGCGTCTGTTCACACGGCTCTCCTTGCGGTGCGGCTCCCCCGCGGCCTCCGGCGGGGGAGGTAGACCAGCGCTTCGGTACCGGCGAAGCGCACGACGAACGTCGTGACCAGGGCCAGCGCGGTCGCGGACAGCGCGCCCATCCCGAGCCGGTGCACGAACAGCGCGATCAGCGGGATGCGCAGCACGAGATCGGCGTTGGCGAGCAGCGCGAACCGGCCGGCCCTGTCCCACCAGCGGCGATGGGCCCGGCGGTCACGGAACAGCAGATGCTCGATGAGGACGAAGTTCCAGGCGACGCCGAGCTGGTTGGCGAGGATCTCGGCCGGCACGTAGTGCAGTCCGGCGGCGGTGAGGGCCCACAGCCCGAGCAGGTTGGGCAGGACCCCGGTCGCCCCGATCAGCCCGAAGCCGACCATGCGGGCGACCGGCGACGCGGTGCGCAGTCCGACCAGGTGGCGCAGGAAGCGGAAGCCCTCCCGCGCGCTCGACTTGGACTCGCCGGCGAAGCGCTCCTCGAAGACGAACGGGACCTCGCCGACCTCGCGCGGGCGGCTGCGGACGGCGAGTTCGAGGAGGATCTTGTAGCCGAGCGGCCTCAGGACGTCGGCGGTGACCGCGCTGCGCCGGATCGCGAAGAACCCGCTCATCGGATCGCTGATCCCGCGCAGCTTCCGGGGGAACAGGGACTTCGTGAGCCAGGTGGCCCCGCGGGAGACGGCCACCCGGTAGCTGCCCGCGAGCCCGGCGCGGCTGCCGCCCTTGACGTACCGCGAGGCGACGACGAGCGCGGCGTTCGACCGCTCCCCCGTGGCCACCAGCTCCGGTACCAGGGAAGGAGGGTGCTGGCAGTCGCCGTCCATGACGACGATCCAGTCCGAGCCGGCCGTCCTCATCCCCTCGACGACCGCGCCCCCGAGCCCGCCGACCGGTTCCTCCCGGTGCAGCACGGTCACCGGGAACGGGCAGTCGCGCGCCGCGTCCCGGATGACCTCGGGGGTGTCGTCGGTGGAGTCGTCCACGAAGACGACCTCGCAGGGCAGCCGGGACGGCACCGACTCGGTGATCCGGTGCAGCAGTTGGCGGATGTTCGCCGACTCGTTGAAGGTCGGTACGACGATGGTGACCGCGCCGGGCTCGGCGAGCTGGGCGGCGCTCAGATCGGGGACGGGGGCGCTGTACTCGGTGTGTTCGGTGTATTCGTGGCTCATCGGACGCCTCTGGAGTCGGTCTGGATCCGCCGGATCTCGATCCGGTCCTCACCGGAGCCGAAGGTGGCCACCGGCGTCGAGTGTTCGAGGGCCGCCCCGACCTGCGGCAGGTCGCTCGCGTCCCGCCGGACGGTCGGCGAGGCGACGACGTAGTCGATGTCCCGCCAGCCGTTCGGCAGGGTCTTGGTGACGGCCGGGTCGAGGTCGGCCTTGTAGAACCAGATGGCCCCGGGTCCGGGCCGGTAGCCGGCGTGCACCAGGTCCAGCCAGAGCGCGTCGTCGACCAGGACACGGGTGCCGTCCGGGTCCTCGACCGCGGTCGCCAGCCACGTGGAGGCGGCCCGGTAGGGGGCGTTGGCGTCGGCGGTGACGGCGGTGCGGTCGCCGTCGTACCAGCGCGGGACGACGTACGCGCCCGCCGCCAGGGCGAGGACGGCCGCGAGGGCGTAGCGGCCGCCGGTCCGCCACCGTGCCTCGTCCGGCCCGCGCCGTCTGCGCAGGACGGCGTGGGCGACGCTCGCCGTGCCGCCGGCGAGGACGAGCGCGAGGAAGGGCAGCGCCTGGATGACGTACATCGCGGGCAGGTAGCCGCTGGGCCGCATCGCGACCACCGCGAGGACCGCGACCGCCAGCGACGGTCCGGCGAGGGCGCGGGCGGTGACCGACCAGCGCCAGGTGAGCAGGAGCAGCAGCGCGCCCGCGAGGCCGCCGAGGATCAGCACCCGGTCGTAGTAGAGCCACGAGCGGAGCGCGTCGTAGGACCCCGAGCCCTGGTCGAGGAGGAAGCCCGACCCGGGTCTGGTCATCTGGTAGGCGATGCCGTCCCAGAGGGAGACATGGCCGCTGCCCGGCAGCAACTCGCCCTTGAGCAGGGCGAAGAGGGGATACGCGAGGCCGATCAGCACGCAGGCGGTGACCGCACCGGTGAGGGCGAACTTACGGGTGTCGCGGTGGCTGTGCCGCCACATGGTGACGAAGACCGCCGGGAGGACGAAGAGCATCGTCTCCTTGGTGAGCACGGCCGTCGCGGCGGCGACACCCGCCGCGAAGTGGTGCCAGAGGTGGCGGCTCGGCGAGGCGGCCAGGGTGAACGCGAGGAGGGTCCACATCACCGCGAGGTTGTCGAGGAAGATCTCCCGCTGGAGGACGACCGAGAGCGGGGAGAGCCCGAACAGGACCATGCCGAGCCCGGCCGCCCATCGGGGCAGCGACAGCCGCCGCCCGAGGACGTGGACGAGGACGGCGCTGACCGCGCTGACGACGAGCATCGCGGGCCGCATCGCGCCGACGGTCATCGAGTCGGGGCTGATCAGCTTGGGGATCCAGGTCAGCAGGGCGAGCTGGATCCAGCCGAGGGGCGGGTGGTCGTACCAGTAGGTGTAGTGGGCGAGGCCCCTGCCCTCCTGGACGGCCCAGGCCTGGGCGAGGTAGGTGCCCTCGTCGTCGCTGAGGGTCGGGTAGTCGGCGATGTTCCAGCCCTGCACGACGAGGATCGCCACGAGGAGCACACCGCACAGGATCAGGTCGGGACGGGACCGGCGCAGCCGCTGCGGCACAGTCGTTCGGCCGGTCGAACGCGGATCAGGCGCAGGCCGGCGCTGCGCGGGGACCGTGCCGGCGGTCACCGCGGGAAGGGTGGAGGTCACGCGGGAACGTCCTCTCGGAGCACTGCGGGATCGCAAGCGGGTCCGGCCGCGGTCGCGGGACCGCAAGCGGGTCCGCTGCCGGAAGCGGGTCCGGCAGCGGTCGCGGTCGCTCGTCCGGCTACGGTCCCGGCTGCGGGTCCGGGAGTGGCGGCGGTCAGGTGCGCGCCGACATGTGAGGTCAGCTCCCAGTCGTTGCGGCCGCGTTGTTCACGCCAGACGGCGCGCATCGCGGCTCCCGCGAGGAGGACCTGGTAGAAGGGGCCGCCCACGACGAGCTTGAGGTAGTGGACGAGGCGGACGCGCAGGCCGTACTGCTTGCCGAAGTCGTGCAGGCCGACGAGCTCGAAGACGAAGGTGACGAGTGCCGTCACGGCCGGCAGGAAGGTGACGAAGGCGATCCCGACGGGCACGTCGAGGAAGAGCGCGACCGCCACGTTGAGCGGGATGACGACCCCGGAGAACGCCTGCAGAAAGGGCGTCATGAGGGTGTAGCGGGCCAGCAGCCGCTGCCCGAAACCCGGGAGTTGCTTCCAGTCCTTCTTCCGGTAGACCTGGAGGAAGCCCTGGTTCCAGCGGGTGCGCTGCTTGAGCAGGGACATGAGCGAGCCCGGGGTCTCCTCCCGGGTCACCATCGCGGAGTCGTAGGCGACGACGACCTTCTTGCCGACGCTGGAGAGGCGGACGCCGAGATCACAGTCCTCGGCCAGGCAGTCCGGGTCCCAGCCGCCGGCTTCCCTGAGGGTGCGCGTCCGTACGAAGACGGTGTTGCCGCCCAGCGGGATGAATCCTTTCTGCGCATGCAGATGGAGCCGGGAGCGGAACCAGAAGAAGTACTCCAGGCAGTTGCGCAGGCTGTACCAGCTGGAGTGGAAGTTGATGAGCTGCACCCCGCCCTGCACGACGTCGGCCCCCGTGGTCCGGAAGGCGTGGTCGACATGGGAGAGCAGCTCGGGATGGACCTGGTCCTCGGCGTCGAAGACCCCGACGACATCGCCGCGGCAGTGCGGCAGCGCCGTGTTCATGGCCTTCGGCTTGTTCTTCTTCTCGTGGGTGTCGACGACGACACGGACGCGCGGGTCGCGTTCGGCGGCATTCTCGGCCACCGCCGTGGTCTCGGGGTCGTCGTGACCCACGATGACGATGATCTCGAAGTCGGTGTGGCCGGACTCCAGCAGGCGCTGGATGGTGTGGTCCAGCACGGCTTGTTCGTGCCGTGCCGGAAGCAGCAGCGAGAAGGAGACGTGTTCGTCGCCGTCCGGGCTGCTGAACCGGGTGGAAGCGAGCACTTCGGGCGTACGCCACGCGTGCATCTGCCACCACAGGGTGAACGCCGCCATCCAGAACAAGGCCAGTGAGACGGCAGCGATGAAGACAGACGTGAGCAAGCAGATCCCCCCAGACCCCAGAGCCCCCTGTCGCGACGGCGTGTCACATCCGTCGCGTCACTGTGGAGAGGCTAGGGGGACTCTGTGAAGTCCGGGAACTCTTCCGATAAATAGATTGTTTCGGAACTCTGTCGCTCGTAACACGACTTATCCGAACAGATGCTCAGCTTTCCCTTGTGGAGCCACGGCGCTCCGGTACCGCTTTGTGGGTGTTTCAGCCGCTCACCACGGTGCTCAACGCCGCGCGCAGTCGCTCCGGGTCGGCGGTCGGCGCGTCACACGTGAAGTTACGGCAGACGTACGCGGTCGGTTCACCGTCGATCAGCGGGCGGTCGGCGAGCAACGGGAACTCGTCACTCCCCGTCGTGCCGAACGCGACGACGGCCCCCGGGGCGGTGCCCAGAAGCGCCGTACGGTGCAACGCCGCCGAAGCCGGGTCAGCCTTGCCGGGTACGACCACGGCGACCTCACGCGGCCCGTCGAGCAGTGCCTCGGCGACGGCGAGCCCCCATCCGATGAACCGCGGCACCCGCGGCCCGAGCGCCTTCACGACGCCCAACGCCCGCTCCGCGGCGGTGCGGTGGGGTTCCGAGCCGGTATGGGCGGCGTAGCTGAGCAGCGCGCCGGCGGCGGCGGTCCAGCCGGAGGGCACCGCGTTGTCGGTCGGATCCTGCGGACGCCGGATGAGCCGCTCGGCGTCGGCCGCGGTGTCGTACAGCGCACCGGACTCGGGGTCGACGAACCGGACGAGGACGTGATCGAGCAGGAATCCGGCGAACTCCAGCCAGACGCCCTCCCCGGTGACGGAGGCGAGGGCGAGGAACCCCTCGGCCACGTCGGCGTAGTCCTCGAGAACCCCCGCGGTGGCCCCGGCCTGTCCGTCCTTGCTGGTACGGGCGATGCGGGCCTGCTCGTCGAGATGCAGCCGGACGAGGAGATCGGCGGCCCCGACCGCGGCCTCGACGAGATCCGGCCGGTCGAAGTAGGCGCCGGTCTCGGCGAGCGCGGCGATCGCGAGCCCGTTCCAGGCGGCGACGACCTTGTCGTCCCGGCCCGGGGCGGGCCGTCCGCCGCGCTCGCGCAGCAGCCGCTCCTTGATCCCGGCGATCCGCTGCGCGTCGAACACCTCTTCCTGCTGGGGAAGTTGCAGGACGGAGGAGCCGTGCTCGAAGGTGCCCTCCTCGGTGACGCCGAAGTAGCGGGCGGCGAGTTCGGCGTCCTGCGGTCCGAGCACCTCGGCGAGCTGCTCGGGCGTCCAGACGTAGTACACGCCCTCGACGTGCTTCCCGCTCCCGTCGTCGCTGTCGGCGTCGAGCGCGGAGGCGAACCCGCCCTGCTCGGTGCGCAGTTCACGCACCATGAAGTCGGCCGTCTCCAGGGCCACCCGCCGGGCCGGCTCACTGCCGGTGGCCCGCCAGAGATGGGCGTAGACCCGGCACAGCAGCGCGTTGTCGTACAGCATCTTCTCGAAGTGCGGCACGACCCAGTCACGGTCCACGGAGTACCGGGCGAACCCGCCGCCGAGCTGGTCGTAGATCCCGCCCCTGGCCATCCGTTCGCAGGTGTCCCGGGCCATCTGGAGCGCGCCCTCGGCGCCGGTGCGCGCATGGTGGCGCAGCAGGAACTCGACCACCATCGACGGCGGGAACTTCGGCGCGCCGCCGAACCCGCCCCGCTGCGGGTCGTACTCCCGGGTCAGCCCCAGCAGCGCCTGCGACAGCTGCTGCTCCCCGGGCGCCACGCCGTCCCCGTAGGAGATCTCCCGTCCCGCCAGATCCCGGACGATCTTCCCGGCGACCTCGGCCACCTCGTCCCGCCGCTCGGTCCATGCCTGCCGCACCCCCTCCAGCACCTGCCGGAACGAGGGCATCCCCTGCCGGGGCGCGGGCGGGAAGTAGGTCCCGAAGTAGAAGGGCTCGGCGTCGGGCGTCAGGAACACGGTCATCGGCCAGCCGCCCTGGCCGGTGGCCGCCTGCACGGCCTCCATGTAGACGGCGTCCACGTCGGGACGCTCTTCCCGGTCGACCTTGACGCTGACGAAGTGCTCGTTGAGATGGTCGGCGGTGGCCTGGTCCTCGAAGGACTCGTGCGCCATCACATGGCACCAGTGGCAGCTCGAATACCCGACACTCAGCAGCACCGGCACGCCCCGCCTGCGCGCCTCCTCGAAGGCCTCCGCCGACCAGGGCCACCAGTCGACGGGGTTGTCGGCGTGCTGGAGGAGGTACGGGGACGTCTCATGGGCCAGTCGGTTCGGCATGGGGTCCATCCTGCCGCAGTACCCCGCCAGGCAGACGTCAGGCGCCCCCGGGCGATCACCGCCCCGGCGACCCGAGGCCCTTCGCCCCCTCGCTTCGCGGAGCCGCCCGCCGCACACTTGACCAAGGAAAGCTGTGACCTCCGGAGGGGGACGGGACATGCGGGACGGCCATAGGGCGGAAGCCGAGCGGTTGTTGGCGCGGGCCGTGGAGGAGGAAGTACGGCGCTCCGGCGGGCGCAGCGACCGGCAGGTGCTGATGACGCGGGCGCGCGGCGCGCTGGACGCCATGGCCCGGACGGCCGCCGAGGAGTACGAGGCGTACGCGCGCGCCCTGGAGGAGACGGAATCCCACCAGGTGAGTTTCGGACAGCGGTACGCGCGGGAGGGCGGGCGGACTCCCCTGCTGGTGGCGGGCGTTGCCGCCGTCACGACGGCGGTCGCCGATCTCGCGCTGGGCACCGGGCCGGGCACGGCGCTCGGCGCCGGGGTGGCCGTCGGCGTCGTCGGCGCCGCGGCGACCGTCGTGAAGGTGGCGGGCTCCCATCTGCCGGCCGCGCATCACCGGGCCGGCGAGGCGGGGCAGCCCGGCGGCGCCGAGCAACTGCGGCTGCAATGGCTCACCGCTCTGGAGGTGCGGGGCATCCGGCCGTTCCTGGACCAGCAGCGGATGCTGAGCGCCACGACCGGCCCGAAGAAGGCGCCGGGACCGCAACTGCGCGGCGCCGACAAGAGCGCGGCGGCCCGCGGACGGTCCCTGCTGACCCAGTCCTTCGCCCAACTACCGGAAGCGGCGGGCCCGTTCGCCGGGCGCCGGACCGAACTCGGGCAGCTCCGGCAGTGGGTGCAGGCGGCCCGTGCCAGCACGCGGACACGGCCGACGGTGGTCGTGCTGCACGGACCCCCCGGCAGCGGCCGCACCACCCTCGCGGTGCGGGCCGCGCACGATCTGCGCGACCAGTTCCGCGGCGCCTGCGTGGTGGACCTGCGCGGCCACAGCGCCCAGGAGGCGCCACTGCCCACCCGGGACGCCCTGCTGCACCTGCTGAACCGGCTCGGCGCGCCCCGTGAGCAGCTCCTCTTCCGTGAGCGCTCCTCCGCGGACCAGCAGGTCAAGAGGCTCACCGAGCTGTACCAGCAGCACCTGACCGGCCTGCCGGTCACGGTGATCCTGGACGACGCCTCGGACCCCGCACAGGTCCTCGCACTCGTGCCGGAACGTTCCGACAGCCTGGTCCTGGTCACCGCCCGGACCCCGCTGGGGCTGCCGGCCGAACTGTCCGCGTGGGTGCACGAACTGGCGGTGCGGCCCCTGGACGCGGCGGGCACGGAGGAACTGCTGGGCGCGGCCGCCCAGGACACCTCCGGTCCGTACGACGCCGAATCCACCGACCGGATAAGGGAGTTGTGCGGCGGCCTGCCGTTGGCGCTGCGCGTCGTGGGCTCCTCGCTCGGCCCGCGCTCACCACGCGCGCTGGCGGCGGACCTGGGAGCGTACGGACCGGTGGAGCCGGTCGAGCGCGCCCTGTGGCTGCGCTACACCGACCAGCCGGACGTGACCCGCAGGCTGCTGCGCCGGCTGGCCCTGGCCGGACGGGCCTCGCTCGGGACGGCCGCGGCGGCCGCCCTCCTCGCCACGGACCGTGCGGAGGCCACCCGCCATCTCACGGCCCTCGCCGACGCCGGCCTGGTCGACCACGTCCGCGGCGACCGCTACCGCCTGCACGACCTGGTCCGCGCCTTCGCCCAGGCCCGGCTCCTCGACGAGGAGGAGCAGAACGAGCGCTCGGCGGCCCAGGAACGCCTGATCGTCAGCTACGCCGAGCTCGCCGACTCCGTACTGCGACTGGTCGACGGCAACATGTCGACCCGCTCCGACCGCTTCACCCCGCACGGCTTCACCTCCCTGGACGAGGCGCTGCGCTGGCTGGACGACGAGTCGAGCTTCATCACGGCGACGCTGCGGCACGCGGAGGGCGTCGACCAGAACGCCGTACTGAGCCTGCTGGGCGCCCTGTGCGACTACTGCCTGCTGCGCGGCGACCTCTACCGGCTCGGTGAGATCAGCGAGCTGGCGCAGTCGGTCGGCCAGGACCTGCTGGTGCGGTCCGTGCAGTGGCGTACCGGCATCGCGGCCCGTCAACTGGGCGAGCTGGACAAGGCCCGTACGACGCTCAGCTCGGTCGTCGACCTCTATCTCCAGGCCCACCACGACGCGGGGGCGGCACGCGCCCTGTGCTCGCTGGGCATCACCCTGCACCACCAGGGCCAGCTGACGGAGGCCGCGGCGAAGCTGCGGGAGGCGATGGACCTGCAGGCCGCGCCCGAGCTGGCCACGGACCGGGCCTGGACGATGCACGCGCTGGCGGCGGTCGAGCGGGACAGAGGGCATCTCGCCGAGGCCCTCGACCTGCTCACCCGCTCCCTGGTCCTGCACCGCGAGGGCGGCTCCGTGCACGGCGAGGCATGGGCGCACTTCCAGCTGGGCCAGCTGAACCTGCGCCGCGGCGACGTCCCGCGGGCCGAGGCCGATCTGCGCGAGGCCCTCGACCGGTACGGCCGCACCCGCGACGCCCGCGGCGAGGCCTGGGCCCTGACCCAGCTGGCCCGGGCCCGGCTCATCGCCGGGGACCCGGACCCGGCGGCGGAGGACCTGCGCCGGGCGTCGGCGCGGCACCGGGACAACGAGGACGCGCGCGGTGAGGCCTGGACGGTCTACTACCTGGGGCTGGCTCTGGAGGAGACGGGCGACCTGGACCACGCCGTCCGCGAGCTGGAACGTTCCCGCTCCCTCTTCTCCCGCATGCGTGACGTCTACGGCCTGGCCTGTGCCCGCCACCACTCGGCCCGGGTGACCCGGGACCAGCGCGCCGCCCAGACCGGTTCGCTGCGCAACTCGGGCTTCGCCCGGCAGCTCCTGGTCGACGCGCGCGCCGACTTCCAGCGCATCGGCGTCGCCCACGGCGAGGCCTGGACCTGCCTGGAGCTGGCGATCGTCGACGCGGGGAACGCCCGTACGCAGGCGGCGCTGGCCCTGTGCGACGAGGCGGCCGGTCTGTTCGCGTCCTACGGCGACCGGCGCGGCGCGGACTGGGCCCGCTTCCTGCGCTGCACCCTGCTGCCCTACGCGGCCCCGGGCGGGGTCGAGGTCGGCACGGCGGTGGCCCAGGAGGAACTGGCCCAGCTGGCCCGCACCCACCACCCGCTGCGCGACATCCGACTGACCGAGTGCCTGGAGGCCTACGGGCTACTGCTGGAACGAGGCATCCGCCTGGAGTCCGGCTGGCAGGCCTGGCGCCTGGGCCTGGTACCGGGCAGGCACGGCCGGGAGGTCATGGGGGTGGCGGTGAACGACCAGCAGCCACGCGAACCGCGACAGGCGCGGGGGTGAGGTGCGCCCCGGGGTGGGGCGGTCAGCCCGCACCCCGGGGCCACGCACCCCGGGGCCACGCACCCCGGCGCCACGCGTTCGCGCCGCGCACTGGCCTCACGACGTCGAGGAGGGCTTCCCCGTCGCCGTCGCCTTCGCCGTGCCGGCGGCGGGGGTCTGCTCCGGGTCCGCCGGCTCCTTGAAGTCGACCTTGCCCATGTGCTTGCTCATGGACTTCATCAGGCCCCACACCGCCACGGCCATCGCCGCGAAGACGATGAAGCCGAGGACGCCGGGGGTGACCTTGTTCTCGTCGACCTCCTTGGCGAGGGGGACGAGGTGCGTCATTGCCAGGCTCACGCTTGCGCTCATGTCAGGCATTGTCGCGGATGCCCGCAAAGAGGTCGTCCTCGGGGAGGGAGGTATCGACGCGGGACTTCGCGAGCTCGTACTCCTCCGTGGGCCAGACCTCCTTCTGGATCTCCATCGGCACCCGGAACCAGCCGCCGTCGGGGTCGATCTGCGTGGCGTGCGCGATCAGCGCCTTGTCGCGGATCTCGTAGAAGTCGGCACACGGAACGTGCGTGGTGAGCGTGCGCTCCTTCTGGCCGAACTCGTCCCAGCGCTTGAGCCACTCCCCGTAGGGCGACTCCAGGCCCCGGTCGAGCATCGCGTGGTGCAGCGCCTCGGTGCGGGGACGGTTGAAGCCCTGGTTGTAGTACAGCTTCGACGGCCGGTACACGGGCCCGAACTCGGCCTCGGGGTACTTCGCGGCGTCGTCCGCGCCCTCGAACGCCACCATCGAGATCTTGTGGGTCATGATGTGGTCGGGGTGCGGGTAGCCGCCGTTCTCGTCGTAGGTGGTGATCACCTGGGGACGGAAGGAGCGGATCTGCTTCACCAGTTCGCCGGCCGCCTTGTCGACGTCCTCCAGGGCGAAGCAGCCGTCGGGCAGCGGCGGCAGCGGGTCGCCCTCGGGCAGGCCCGAGTCGATGAAGCCGAGCCACTCCTGCTTGACGCCGAGGATCTCGCGAGCCTCGTCCATCTCCTTCTTGCGTACCTCGTGGATGTGCTCCTCGATGTACTTGTCGCCCTGAAGCTTGGGATTGAGGATGGAGCCGCGCTCCCCGCCCGTGCAGGTCACGACCAGCACGTCCACCCCCTCGGACACGTACTTCGCCATGGTGGCCGCGCCCTTGCTCGACTCGTCGTCGGGGTGCGCGTGAACGGCCATCAGTCGCAGCTGGTCAGTCAAGACTCAATCCTCGGTAAGTCGGCGCCCGGTGTGAACCGGCGCGATCGCAGGCTTCTATAGTGACCGAATCGGGAGGCGAATAATTCCGTGCCGGGAGGACGATCATGAGTACGGCGAGCACCCGACTCCCCGAGGGCCGCTACGGCCGTTCCTCGGACGAGCGGGCCGACCACAAGCTCAGGATCACCGGCGCCGTGCTGGGCGCGTTCCTGCTCGCCCTGGTCGGGTACTTCGCTTACCACTACGTCGGCCAGAACAAGATCAGCGCCGAGGTGATCACCTTCAAGGCGACCTCGGACGAAGCGGTGCAGCTCCACCTGGAGGTCCGCAAGGACTCGGGCGCGAGCGGCTACTGCACGGTGCGCTCGCAGTCGGCCGACGGGGCCGAGGTGGGCCGGGCGGACTTCCGCTTCGCCGGCTCGGACACGCGCATCGACCGGACGGTCACGCTGCGTACGACGGCCAAGGGCACGACGGCGGAGCTGCTCGGCTGTCACGCCGACTGACGCGGACCGGCAGTGACTGACGCGGGGGCCGCCGGGCGAGCCGTATCCTCCGCAATACGTACACGCTGACCTGCGTTGACGTAATTCTGATGGCTTATGTCCTCCCCCTTCGGCCACTGAATTGTTAGGCTCGTGGTTTCGCCCATCACCTGAGGAACATGCTTTTGGTAGGGCGATGCTTTGTATTCCCAGTACCGACGAGGAGCACCTGTGACCCAGACCAGCGAGTCCGTCACCTGGCTGACCCAGGAGGCGTACAACAAGCTCAAGGTCGAGCTTGAGTACCTTACTGGTCCTGCGCGCACGGAGATCGCCGCCAAGATCGCGGCCGCGCGCGAGGAGGGGGACCTGCGTGAGAACGGTGGGTACCACGCGGCCAAGGAGGAGCAGGGCAAGCAGGAGCTCCGCGTGCGCCAGCTGACCCAGCTTCTCGACAACGCCAAGGTCGGCGAGACCCCGACCTCCGCCGACGGCGCGGTGGCGCCCGGCATGGTCGTGACGATCGCCTTCGACGGTGACGAGGACGACACCATGACGTTCCTGCTCGCCTCGCGCGAGTACGCGAGCTCGGACATCGAGACCTACTCGCCGCAGTCCCCGCTCGGCACCGGCGTGATCGGCCACAAGGTCGGCGAGGACGCGGAGTACGAGCTGCCCAACGGCAAGAAGGCCTCCGTGCGCATTCTCAAGGCCGAGGCCTACAGCGGCTGACCGACCCCTGTCCGTCGCCCCGCTGTGACCGGCCCCCGGCGCCCACGCCGCCGGGGGCTTCGTCATGTCCGGAACACTCAGGCCGTCGCCGAGCGGTACTTCCGGACCGCCAGCGTCCGGAAGATCACGACGATCAGCACCGAGTAGATCAGCGAGGCCCAGACCGGGTGCTGCATCGGCCAGGCGTCGGACGCCGACTGGCCCGGGTTGGCGAAGAGCACCCGGCAGGCCTGGACGGTGGCACTGAACGGGTTCCACTCGGCGATGTGACGCAGCCACGGCGTCATGTTGCTGGTGTCCACGAACGCGTTGGAGATGAAGGTCACCGGGAAGAGCCAGATCAGTCCGCCGGAGGTGGCCGCCTCGGGGGTGCGGACGCTCAGGCCGATCAGGGCGCCGATCCAGGTGAACGCGTAGCCGAGCAGGAGCAGCAGCCCGAAGGCGGCCAGGACCCGGGCGGCGTCGGTGTTGCCGTCGGAGCCGACCCGCCAGCCGACCAGGAGGGCGACCACCGCCAGGACGAGCAGGGTGAGCGCCGTCTGCACGAGGTCGGCGAGGGTGCGGCCGGTGAGCACCGCGCCACGCGCCATGGGCAGGGACCGGAAGCGGTCGATGAGCCCCTTGTGCATGTCGTCGGCGATGCCCGCGCCGGCTCCGGCGGTGGCGAAGGTGACGGTCTGCGCGAAGATGCCCGCCATCAGGAAGTTCGTGTAGTCGGTGGCGCTCGTGCTGCCGCCGATCCGCATGGACCCGCCGAACACGTAGGTGAACAGCACCACGAACATGATCGGCTGGATCAGCCCGAAGATGACCATCTCCGGAATGCGGGACATCCGAATCAGGTTGCGCCTGGCGATGACCAGCGAGTCGCGGACGGACTGCCCCAGCGGATGGGCGGGCTTGGGCGCCGCGCCGCGTACGGCGTCGGTGACGGCACTCATTTGACGGTCTCCCTCTCGCTCTGGCCGCTCGTACCGCGCGGGGCGTCCCGGCGGTCCTCTTCGCTCTCCTCGGCCTTCGTCTCGGCGACGTGTCCCGTCAGGGACAGGAAGACGTCGTCGAGGGTGGGGCGGCGCAGGCCGATGTCGTCGATCTCGATGCCGCGGCCGTCGAGCTCACGGATGACCTCGGCGAGGAGCTTGGCGCCGCCGGCGACGGGCACGGTGAGCTTGCGGGTGTGCTGCTCGACGGTGGTCTCACCCTTGCCGAAGCCGGCCAGTACCTCCGCGGCCGTGGCGATGTGTTCGCGGTCGTGCACCACTACCTCCACGCGCTCTCCGCCGGTGCGGGCCTTGAGCTGGTCGGAGGTGCCTCGGGCGATCACCCGGCCGTGGTCGACGACCGCGATGTCGTGCGCGAGGTGGTCGGCCTCTTCGAGGTACTGCGTGGTGAGCAGCAGGGTCGTGCCGCCGGAGACGAGGCGCTTGATCACCTCCCACAGCATCTGGCGGTTGCGCGGGTCGAGGCCGGTCGTCGGCTCGTCCATGAACATCACGGGCGGTGAGACGACCAGTGCCGCGGCCAGGTCGAGGCGGCGGCGCATGCCTCCGGAGTAGGTCTTGGCCGTACGGTCGGCGGCTTCCGCGAGGCCGAACTGGTCGAGCAGTTCGGCGGCCCGGGCCTTCGCCGCGCCCGCCTTCATCTGGTAGAGCATGCCGACCATCTGGAGGTTCTCGCGGCCGGTGAGGTATTCGTCGACGGCCGCGAACTGGCCGGACAGGCCGATGGAGCGGCGGACCTCGTTGGGGTGCTTGAGCACGTCGAGGCCGGCGACCATGGCCCGGCCGCGGTCGGGGCGCAGGAGCGTGGTCAGACAGCGGACCGTGGTGGTCTTGCCCGCTCCGTTCGGCCCGAGCAGGCCCAGCACCGTGCCCTCCGGGACGTCCAGGTCCACGCCGTCCAGAGCCTTTACGTCGCCGAAGGTCTTCACCAGGCCTTCGGCATAGATGGCACCTGGCATATCAGTCTCCACGTCATTGAGGATTCTTCGGAAAGCCTAGGTTTGTACTTTTCGTTCCGCCCGATGGGGAATGAGGGGGCGGCGCGAGACACACCATAACGCGATGTATCGCGTCTCACAACGGTCTTTCTCGAACGAGTGACGAAGGAACGCGAAGCGGGCTCCGAGCCGACTCCGAGCCGGCTCCGAGAAGGCACGAAGCAGGTTCCGAGAGGGCTTCGACCTTCGTCGACACCCTCGGTCGACGCCCCCGTCGGCGTCAGTCGATGACGGTGTAACCGGCCTCGCACAGGGCTCGGCCGACCTCGGCGCAGTGCTCCGGCCCCTTCGTCTCCAGGTGCAGCTCGACCTCCGCCTCGGTCAGCCCGAGCCGGGGGTCGGTCCGCAGATGGCTCACGTCCAAGACGTTAGCGTCGACCACTGACAACGCCCCCAGAAGCGTGGCGAGGGCGCCCGGCCGGTCCGTCAGCCGCAGGCGTACGGCCAGGTAGCGGCCCTGCGCCGCCATGCCGTGCCGCAGGACGCGCTCCATCAGCACCGGGTCGACGTTGCCGCCGGACAGCACCGCGACGACCGGGCCCTCGAAGGCGCCGGGCGCGCTGAGCAGTGCGGCCACCGGACTCGCCCCGGCCGGCTCGACGACCAGCTTGGCCCGCTCCAGGCACAGCAGCAGCGCCGCGGCCAGCTCGTCCTCCGTGACCGTGCGCACCTCGTCCACCAGGTCGCCGACGATGGAGAACGGCACGTCACCGGGCCGGCCGACCTTGATGCCGTCGGCCATCGTCGCCGGGGTGCGGATCGACACCGGCCGCCCGGCCGCCAGCGAGGGCGGGTACGCCGCGGCCCCGGCAGCCTGCACCCCGACGATCCGCACGTCCGGCCGCAGCGCCTTCACCGCGACCGCGATGCCCGCCGCCAGCCCGCCGCCGCCGATCCCGACGACGATCGTGCGCACCTCCGGGCACTGCTCCAGGATCTCCAGGCCGACCGTGCCCTGACCCGCGATGATGTCGGGGTGGTCGAAGGGATGGATGAACACCGCACCCGTCCCGGCCGCGTACTCCTGCGCCGCGGCCAGCGTCTCGTCGACCACCTGACCGTGCAGCCGCACCTCGGCGCCGTACTCGCGGGTGGCGCTGATCTTCGGCAGCGGAGCGCCCTGGGGCATGAACACGGTGGAGCGCACACCCAGCACCGTCGAGGCCAGCGCAACGCCCTGCGCGTGGTTGCCCGCGCTCGCCGCGACCACCCCGGCGGCCCGCTCCTCCGGCAGCAGCCCGGCGATCCGGACGTACGCGCCGCGCAGCTTGAACGACCCCGTGCGCTGGAGGTTCTCGCACTTGAAGTGCACCGGCGCCCCGACCAGCTGGGACAGGTGCCTGCTGCCCTCCATCGCGGTCATCCGCGCCACGCCCGACAGCATCTTCTGGGCCCCGCGCACATCGTCGAGGGTGACGGGACGCAAGGAGTCAGCCGTGCGGTAGCTCATGACTCCAGCATCGCAGTTCACAGGCGGCCACGACCGCTGTGACCAACCTCCGAGACCGGTTTCCGCAGCGTCGGTACGACCCGCCTTCCAGCCGCGTACTCTGTCCCCCATTCCAGCAGCCCCTTCATGAAGTGAGCCCCCGGCCATGCCCACAACACCTGAAATGTCGATGGACATGACGACCGTCGGTGACACCGGTCTTCTCGACACCTTGCAGCACGAGGTCGCGGTGTTCGCCCGCCGTGCCGAACAGACGCGGCTCGGCGGCGTCGGGCAGGTGCGCAACTCCATGGACCGCGCCGCGTACCTGCTGCTCAACCGCCTCGACAAGGAAGGCCCGATGGGCGTCAAGGCTCTCGCCGCGAGCATGGGCATCGACTCGTCCACCGTCACCCGGCAGGTGGCTCCGCTCGTCGACACCGGCCTGGTCAAGCGGACCTCGCACCCCGAGGACGGACGGGCCGTGGTGCTCCAGCTGTCCCCGCGCGGGCAGTCCCGGCTCGAGGAAGTACGGTCGTCCCGGCGCCAGTTGATGGCCGAGTTGACGGACGACTGGGCGCCGGAGGAGCGGGAGACGTTCTGCGATCTCCTCACCCGCTTCAACACCGCGCTGTCCACCCGGATGGCGGCCCAGGGCGTACCGGGCGCGGAGCCGTCGTCCGCCGCTTCCTGAACCGGTCGCACGCGCGCGTGCGGCGACTTTCCGGCGGCCGTGCGCGGCTCTTGACCGAAAGCCCACCCCTGGCCTCATATGAGACCGGGGCATATGGCCCTCCAGGGGGACGCCGTCAGGCGGGAGGCTCGGTGTGCGAGAGCGGCGTACGGCCCAGGAAGCCCGCCGGGCACGGGAGTTCGAAGCGTTCGTCGCCGGAGCGGGCGGGCGGTTGCTGCACGCCGCCACGCTGCTCACGGCGGAGGCCCCGGCCGACAACCCGCGCGCGCGGCGCCTGCTGACACTCGCCCTCGCGCACACGTACGCGTGCTGGGACCGGCTGCACGGCGAGGACCCCTACAACCGGGCCCGCGAGTATCTGGCCACCCGCTTCGCCCACGGCGCCTGGCACCGGTACGCCGCTCTCCCGCTCGGCCGCGGCCGGCCGCCCACCGCCGTCGGTCCGCTGGCACGGCTCACCGCCCAGGAACGCCTCGTCCTGGTCCTGAGGCTCTACGAGGGTGTCGCCGAAGAGCAGGTGGCGGCCCTGCTCGGCCTGCCCGTGGAACGGATCCGCACGGTCTGCGACCGGGCGACGGCGACGCTTCTGCATCCGCCTCGGGGCCCGGCGCCCACGGTGCACCGGGCGAAGGCGGCGACGTCGTGAACCGGCCCGAACGGGAGGCCGCCGTACGGCAGCTCATGGAGCGGACCGCGCCGCACGTGCCGACGGAACTCCACGCGGACGTCGTACGCCGGGGCGGCCGCATACTGCGCCGCCGGACGCTCGCCCGGCGGCTGCTGTGGCTGCTGCTGCTCGTGGCCGCGCTGGCCTTCACGGTCTGGGCGGTGATGGCCCAGCCGTGGGTGGAGCCGCCGTCGCAGACGACTCCACCGCTGACCGGCTGGTGACCCGGAAGGCCGGCCGGTGACCCGGAAAGGCCGACCGGTGACCCGGAAAGGCCGGCAGCAGGCTGTCTAGCCGAGAGCCTGCTGCAGGTCGCCGAGAAGGTCGTCGATGTTCTCGATGCCGACGGAGAGCCGTACGAGGTCGCCGGGGACCTCCAGCGCCGAGCCGACCACGGACGCGTGCGTCATGCGCCCCGGGTGCTCGATCAGGGACTCGACGCCGCCCAGCGACTCGCCGAGCGTGAACACCTTCGCGCGGTTGCACACCTCGACGGCCGCCTCCTCACCACCGGCGACCTGGAAGGAGACCATGCCGCCGAACGCCCGCATCTGCTTGGCCGCGACCTCGTGACCGGGGTGGTCCGGCAGCCCCGGGTACAGCACGTTCGTCACGCGCGCGTGCCGGGTCAGCATGTCGGCGACCTTGGTGGCGTTCTCGCTGTGCCGGTCCATGCGCACCGACAGCGTCTTGGCGCCGCGCAGCACCAGCCAGGAGTCGAACGGCCCGGCGACCGCGCCCATCGCGTTCTGGTGGTACGCCAGCTCCTCGCCCAGCTCCGCGTCGCCGGTGACCAGCGCGCCGCCGACGACGTCCGAGTGACCGCCCATGTACTTGGTCAGGGAGTGCACCACGACGTCCGCGCCGAGCGACAGGGGCTGCTGGAGGTACGGCGTGGCGAAGGTGTTGTCGACGACGAGACGGGCGCCCGCCTCCCGGGCGACCTGGGCGACGGCGGCGATGTCGGTGATGCCGAGGAGCGGGTTGGACGGGGTCTCCACCCACACGGCCTTGGTCTTCGGGGTGATCGCGGCCCGCACGGCGGCGGCGTCGCCGGTGTCGGCGACCGACCACTCCACGCCCCAGCGGGCGACGACCTTCGCGAAGAGCCGGAACGTGCCGCCGTAGGCGTCGTTCGGGATCACCACGTGGTCACCGGGGCTGAGCAGCGTACGCAACAGGCAGTCCTCGGCCGCCAGTCCGGAAGCGAACGCGAGACCTCGGCGGCCGCCTTCGAGGGCGGCGAGGTTCTCCTCCAGGGCGGTCCTGGTCGGGTTGGCGCTGCGGCTGTACTCGTAGCCGCCGCGCAGACCGCCGACGCCGTCCTGCTTGTAGGTCGAGACCTGGTAGATAGGCGGGACCACCGCGCCGGTGAGGGGATCGGCGGTGTTGCCCGCGTGGATCGCGAGGGTCTCGAAGTGCTGACTGATGTGCCTGTCGCTCATGAGGACCGAGCGTAGTCCGCTCGCGGGCCTGCTGCGGGACGGCGGGAGCGCGTGGGCGGGGGCGGACGGCGGCGGACGACCTTCACGGGCGACCCTCCCCCGACGTTTTTCCACAGGTTCGGGGGCGGGTTGGCCAATTGTCGGCGCGGTCTGGTTCGCTTGAGACATGGAGATTCTGTTCGTCCTGATGGCGCTGCTCATGATCAGCTTCGTGCTGCTGCCGTTCCTGCGGCGCAGGCGCGGCATGGTCGAGCAGGTCCCGGCGGGCCACCCGGACGCCGCGGACCCCGAGACCTACGGCTTCGTGCGCACGGAGGAACTGGACATCCGGATGCCCGGCCCCGACCAGGACCTGCTGGACGTCCTGGACGTGGTGCAGCACACGCAGGACTACCGGGCCGCGCAGCAGCTGCTGGCCGGCACGGAGACGGAGGGCGAGCTGCGCTGGCAGCGCGTGCAGGCCTTCGCGGGCGCGGCGGCGCTGGAACTCCAGCAGCGGCCGGGCGGCGTCGGCGAGACGCCGGGCGGGCAGTGGCTGCGGGTGTGGCGCACGGAGGCGCCGAAGGACGCGGGCGGCGCGGCGGTGCACGCCGAGTTCCTGGTGCAGCAGGCATGGCGGACGGCGACGCGGGGCACGGACGACTTCCGGATCATCATGGAGGAGGCGAAGGACGCCTGCGGTCAGGCGGCGCTGCTCGCCCCCGGTGACCCGATCCCGTACATCGTCGAGTTGTCGGTGGCCCGCGGTCTTCAGTACGAGCAGAAGGAGTTCGAGCAGCTCTGGCTGAAGATCCTGGACCGCGCCCCGGCGCACATGGGAGCGCATCTGGCCGCCCTGCACTACTGGTGCGAGAAGTGGCACGGCTCGCGCGAACTGGCGAACGCGTTCGCGGAGGCGGCGGCCGCGCGAGCCCCCCAGGGCTCCCTTCTCGCGGCCATGCCGCTGTTCGCGGTCTTCGAGCACCTCCCCGAGGTGAACCTGGTCAGCAGCTTCTACCAGAGCGAGGTCGTGACGAAGGCGATGCACGGCGCGCTGTTCGCGGTGCACGCGGCCCGTCCCGACGACCCGATGCTGGCGCACGTCCGTCACCTGCTGATCTTCTTCCTGGTGCGCGCCGAGCGCTGGTCGGAGGCGATGAACCAGCTCATACACGTGGACGGCCATGTGGGCGCCCTCCCGTGGACCCTCTCCCCCGACCCGGCCGGCGAATTCGCGGTCTACCGGGCACTGGCGGTCGCGGGCTACGAGGCGAACGGCGGCAGCCCGGCAACACTGCCGCACTGACCCGGGCCACCACTGCGGCACGCCCGAAACCGGGGGCGGTTTCCCGGTCGGCGTCTCTCGTGTGGCAGAGGTACACACACTGTGAGCAGCGATTCCGGTATGACTTTCGTACCCGTAGGGTGCACCCGTGACTGCCACATCGAGTTCCACAAGAGCCCGCGCCGCGCTCCGCACGACGGCGCGTGCCTCCGCCGACCTGCTGCTCATATTCCTGATGCTCGCGGTGAGTCTGTGGATCCTGGGCCGGATGTGGTCGGTCGTCTGGCCGCTCGTGGTCGGCCTGCTGCTGACCACGCTGACCTGGCCACCGACCCGTTTCCTGCTTCGTCGCGGATGGAAACCCGCCCTCGCCGCATCGGTCGTGACGGTGCTGTTCCTCCTGGTCGCCATCGGCGTCGTGGCACTGATCGCGGTACCGGTGGCATCCCAGTCCGGCGAGCTGACCGACGGAGTGGTCGAAGGCATCCAGAAGTTGCGCGAGTGGGCCGCCGGGCCGCCGTTGAACATCGGTGACGCCCAGATCGACAAGGCCTTCGACACCGCGGTCTCCCGCGCGCAGGACGGTCTCGGCAGCATGGTCGGCACTGTCGTCACCGGAGTGAGCACCGTGATGAGCGGCTTGGTCACCGCCGTCCTGGCCCTGTTCCTGATGTTCTTCTTCCTCAAGGACGGCCCGCGGTTCCTGCCGTGGCTCGCCCGTCAGCTGCCCGGTCGGCTCGCCACCGACGTCCCGGCGGTGGCCGCGCGCGGCTGGGACACCCTGGGAGCGTTCGTGCGGTCCCAGGCGGCCGTCGGCCTGCTCGACGCCGTCCTGATCGGCCTGGGCCTGTGGATCGTGGGGGTACCGCTGGTGCTCCCGCTGGCGGTGCTGACCTTCGTCTCCGCGTTCGTGCCGATCATCGGCGCCCTGTTCGCCGGTCTCGTCGCGGTTCTCATCGCGCTCGTCTCCAACGGCCTGACGGACGCGCTGATCGTGCTGGCCGTCATCGTCGTGGTGCAGCAGCTCGAGGGCAACGTGTTCCAGCCCATGATCCAAAGTCGTGGGCTCGGCCTCCACGCGGCAGTGGTTCTGCTGGCGGTGACGTTGGGCGGCAGCCTGGCCGGCATCGTGGGCAGTCTGCTCGCGGTACCGATCGCCGCGCTGATCGCGGTGGTCTGGAACTACGGGCGCGAGCAGCTCCGAGACCCGTCCTCTCCGGGCACCGACCCATCGGACGCCGGCGCCGACGCCCCGGTCCCGTCGTAGGGCTGCGTATCCACGCCTTCAGGTCCTCCAGCGGCCGCGCTCTCCGTCGCGCAGAACCGCGGGTCGAACCGCAGTGGCCGCCCGCACCGGCCCACCCCACGCAAGTCAGTGCCGTCGGCCCGAATGCGCCTCCTCTGTACGTGCCGCCAGGACTATTCCGTGCGGGCGCGACGAGCCGACCCGTCCGCACACCAACCGTCCAGCCCTTTGCGTATCCTCATTCCGGCGCTTCTTCCACCGAGTACCGCAATCTGGCGTACGAGATTTTCATAGTGCGGCAGGAACTCGACTCCAGCATCTTGAGGAAGGTTCTCGCGCCTGAATTGCCGTTCAGCAATAATGCACGGCGCCATCTTTTCCCATACCTCCATGATCTGAGTCGACATGGTTCCTATCACCACCTCCTTCCGGACCAAACCATGTGCCGTGAGTACTCCTATGTACTCGAAGTAGTAACAGATGTGATAGGCGCTCTCCTGAAACTCCGGGCTCAATTCGTGGAATCCGGAGGCCTGGTTCAGCTCCTCGCCAGGAACGGTGAGCAGCCTTCGTGCGTGCTCCCTGAACGTCTGGGACCTGAACTCACGGAAGGTCTCAGCGGCTACGGGTAACGCCAGTGCGTCCTCCGCCAGCCGCGCGCTCCTGCGGGCCTGCCAGATCGTCGCCGCGACGGCGATGAGCGCGATGAAGACTGAAGCGAACGCAGTGATCGCGTCCATCATGAGCCGCCCCCCGGTGACCACCACACACGTGAGTCCTAGAGTGCCCGTCGCGTACACCCCTGTCGAGATGCCCGCAGAGGAGCTTTCGCGCGAGGCCCCTTTGCCGTCTGATTCGGCCTTCCGTCCTGGTGGGCGCCCCAAGAGACGGGCCAGGCGCATCGGCCGACTCGGCGCCGGTTGTGGTCGAAGTCGTCCGGACGGACTCCGGCCGGGTGGTCATCTGCGCGTCGGCCTACCTGACGGTGAAGTCGGCGGCTTCGGTGTTGAGGGTCGTGCCGCCGTCCTTCGCGGTGGCCAGGACCGCGACGTGCCAGAGGCCGCGCGGGGAGGACTCGGCGTCGGAAGCGGTGACCTTGACGGTGTAGGTGCAGCGCACGGTGTCCTCCCCGGAGGGCTTGCAGACGGCCGACTCCACCGCGGCCATGTCCTTGGCGGTCAGCGGCTTCTCGGCGAAGGACGACTTCTCCGGCCATGCCAGCACCTTCACGCTCTTGACACCGGAGGACGCGGTGACAGCGGTGACGAAGGTGAACGAGCCGTCGCGGTCGCCGTCGGGAGCGGTGTAGCTGGCCGTACCGTCCGCCAGTGCCGGAGGCTGCTCCCCGGCGTGGGCGAGAGCGAAGGCACCGGCACCACCGAGGACGACGACACCGGCGGCAACGGACAGAGCGATACGACGGGACATGGGATTCTCCGTAACTGACTCAGCTGCATCGGACCGGCGCCGAACCCCGCGCCGCTGCACTGATGCTCGCCGCCCGGGGACCCGCCGGACATGAGCGCACCTACTCACTCGTCCTGAGTAGGCCCACCGGACGGCAGCCGCTGTGAATCCGACCCGAACCCAACCCTCACCCCAACCCCAACCCGCACCGCACCCGCACCCGCACCCGCACCCGCACCCGCAGCGTGCGACACAGGGCGCTGCCCGTCCTCCAGCGGTTCGGGTGGGCGAAGCGGCCCCGGTCGCGGCCCTTCCTGCGGTGTGCGAGCCTGGGATCATGATCCGGGAACTGAGCTGGTCCCCATGATTCCGGTCGCCGTGTCTCCTGTGCGCATCGAGGCGTTTCTCGATCCTCGGTTGTCCAGATGGATGTGGCTGGTGAAGTGGTTCCTCGCCATCCCGCACTACATCGTGCTGTTCTTCCTGTGGATCGCGTTCTCCTTCGTGACCGTCGTCGCGTTCTTCGCGATCCTGTTCACGGCCCGGTATCCCCGGGCGCTCTTCGACTTCAACGTCGGTGTGATGCGCTGGAACTGGCGTGTCGCCTACTACGCCCACGCCGCGCTCGGTACCGACCGGTACCCGCCGTTCACCCTCGCCGAGGTGCCCGACTACCCGGCGCATTTCGACGTCGTCTATCCCGAGCGTCTGTCGCGCGGTCTGGTGCTGGTGAAGTGGTGGCTGCTGGCCATTCCGCAGTACATCGTCGTCGGGATGTTCGTCGGCGACTGGGGCTGGGGCTGGGGTGGGACGGACGGTTGGCACGGGGGCGGGCTCGTCTTCTTCCTCTCCTTCGTCGCCGTGATCATCCTGGCCTTCACCGGTCGTTACCCGGTGCACCTTTTCGACTTCCTGCTCGGCCTGGCCCGCTGGGTCGCTCGGGTGGGCGCCTACGCGGCGCTGATGACCGACGCGTACCCGCCGTTCCGGCTGGACATGGGCGCACAGGCCTCCCCGCAGGCGGAGACGCGGGCCCCGATGGGCGGGCCCGGACGGTAGCGTCCGGCGGCGTCGGAATTCGGTTGCCTCCGGCCGTCCCGTGGGGGCTCAATGGCGGGCATGGCTGACATCCAGGGCTCGTACGACGATCTGTTCACCGCCGTGCCCACCGCGCTGGCCGCGCTGCTGGACGGCGGGGACGTCGGCGGCTCGGTGGCCGTCTTCGTGGACGGCGAGCCGGTGGTGGACGTCTGGGGCGGGTTCGCCGACGCGGCGCGCCGTGTCCCCTGGCAGCGGGACACGATCGTCAACGTCTGGTCCGTCACGAAGACGATGACGGCGCTGTGCGCGCTGGTCCTGGCCGACCGGGGCGAGCTCGATCCGGACGCGCCGGTGGCCCGGTACTGGCCGGAGTTCGCGGCGGCGGGCAAGGAGGCGGTGCTGGTACGGCACCTGCTCTCGCACACCGCCGGGCTGCCCGACTGGTACGGCCCGGTGGCGGACATCTACGACTGGCCGGCCGCCACGGCATACCTGGCCGCGCAGGCCCCGCAGTGGGAGCCGGGCAGCGCGGCCGGGTACCACTCGCTCACCCAGGGGTTCCTCGTGGGCGAGGTCCTGCGCCGGATCACCGGCCGCAGCCCGGGTGAGTTCTTCGCCGACGAGATCGCCGGACCGCTGGGCGCGGACTTCCGGATGGGGCTGCCGGCCGAGCACGATCACCGGGTGGCGCTCACGGTCCCGCCGCCGTTGCGGGACGAGGACTACACGGCGGGCGCGGCCCGCGGCGACGTGGCCCGGACCGTGACGGCCACGCCGACGGCGATCCGGCTCCGCGACGGCAACAGCAAGGCCTGGCGACGGGCACAGATCCCGGCGGCGAGCGGCTTCGGCAACGCCCGCTCGGTCGCCCTCGTCCAGTCGGCGATGGCCTGCGGGGGCTCCGTGCGTGGGGTGCGGCTGCTGTCCCGGGCGGGCTGTGACCGGGCCTGGGAGGAGCAGTTCAGCGGCGAGGACCGCGTCCTGGGCATGCCGATCAGCTGGGGGCTGGGCTACGGACGGTTCGGCGGCACCTACGGCTGGGGCGGTTGGGGCGGCTCGACGGTCATGATCGACCCCGAGGCCCGCGCGGTGGTGGCCTACGTGACCAACCAGATGCGCGAACCGGCTGAGGACACCCGGGGACTGGACCTCGTGATGGCCGCCTACGACGGTCTCCAGGGGCTCCGGGCCGGTGGCTGAGGCGCGAACCGGCCGGACCCGGCCGCCCTTCGTGAGTTACTTGGCCGAGTCGTCCATGAGCCATGAGCCGTGAGCCCTTGGGGGGAAGTGCGCGTGAGCAGCGGTAAGAAGAGCAGTGGTGGCCGGGTGTTCCTGATCGGCGGCGGGTGGGAGGAGACGGTCGCCGACGTCGTGCACGGGCCGTTCCTGCGCGCGGCCCGCGCCGTGTCGGAGGCGTCGAAGGCGTCGGGATCCGGTTCCGGGTCGGCGCCCCGCGTCCTCTGCGTGATCGTCGACGAGGGCGACGGAGCCGAGCAGTTCGCCCGGTACGACGTCGCCTTGCGGAAGGCCGGGGACTGTACGCCCGTGCCTGTGCTGGTGCCGATCGGGCAGCGGTTCGAGACCGGCGCGGTGACCGAGGACGTGGCCGGGGTGTTCGTCTGCGGTGGGCTTACGCCCGCGTACCAGGAGGCGTTCGCCGAGTCCTCCGGTCAGCTGTACGCCCTGCTTCGCGAGCGCGGGCTTCCGTACGCCGGGTTCTCCGCGGGAGCCGCGATGGCGGCGCGCGACGCGGTGGTCGGGGGGTGGCTGGTGGACGGGATCGCCGTGTGTCCGCCGGACACCGCGGAGGATCTCGAGGAGCTCGATGTCCGGCCCGGGCTGGGGCTCGTGCCGTTCGGGGTGGACAACCATGCCGCGCAGTGGGGGACGTTGGGGCGGCTGGCGGCCGTCGTGGCGGCCGGACGGCTGGCGCACGGGGTGGCCATCGACGAGAACACGCTGGTGGAGGTCGGGGGCGAAGGTGGCGACGGCCGCGCCCGGGTGGCCGGGCGCGGCCGGGCCCATTGCGTGCGTCCCGCTCCGGGCGGCGGAGTCCTCGTCCGGTCCTACGGCGACGGCGAGTCGTTCCCCGTGTCCTGAACCAGAGAGGGCAGCGCGGTTCGAACGAGACCAACGGCCCGCTGCGGCAGTACTTCCCCAAAGGCGGCGACCTGTCCGTCCGTACCCGCGAGGACCTGGACGCCGTCGCCGCCGAACTCAACAGCCGCCCACGCGAAACGCTCGGCTGGGAAACCCCAGCCGAGCGCCCGTCCGAGCTGCTCGCGGCTTGATCAACTCACCACGTGTCGCGACGACCCTTTGAATCCGCCCGATGCGCGGGGGCCCACTCACGGTCGGGAAGCCGCGAGGACCGTCACGAGGTGGACAGGGACCGTCACGAGGCCCGCGCGGCCCGTCACGAGGCCCGCGCGGCCCGTCACGAAGCCCGCGAAGCCCGCGAAGCCCGTCAGATCGTCGACGTGTCGATCACGAAGCGGTAGCGGACGTCGCTGGCGAGCACCCGCTCGTACGCCTCGTTGATCTGGTCGGCGCTGATCAGCTCGATCTCGGCGCCCAAGCCGTGCTCGGCGCAGAAGTCCAGCATCTCCTGGGTCTCCTGGATGCCGCCGATGCCGGAGCCGGCGAGGGTCTTGCGGCCGCCTATCACCGAGAACAGGTTGAGGGCCACGGGCTCCTCGGGCGCGCCGACGTTCACGAAGGCGCCGTCGGTCTTCAGCAGGGCCAGGTAGGCGTCCAGGTTCAGCGGCGCCGAGACCGTCGAGAGGATGAGGTCGAAGGTGCCCGCCAGCTCCTTGAAGGTCTTCTCGTCGCTGGTGGCGTAGTAGTGGTCGGCGCCCAGCTTCAGGCCGTCGTCCTTCTTGCGCAGCGACTGGGACAGGACGGTCACCTCGGCGCCGAGGGCATGCGCGATCTTGACGCCCATGTGGCCGAGGCCGCCCATGCCGAGGATCGCGACCTTCTTGCCGGGGCCGGCGTTCCAGTGCTTCAGCGGGGAGTACGTGGTGATGCCGGCGCAGAGCAGCGGCGCGGCGACGTCGAGCGAGAGGCCGTCGGGGATGCGGACGACGTAGTTCTCGTCCACGACGATCTTCTGCGCGTAGCCGCCGTAGGTGGGCTCGCCGTCCTTGCCGACGGCGTTGTACGTACCGACGCTGCCGCCGGTGCAGTACTGCTCCAGGCCGGCCTTGCAGTTGTCGCACTCACGGCAGGAGTCGACGAGGCAGCCGACACCCACGCGGTCGCCGACGGCGAACCGGGTGACACCGGGGCCCACCTCGGAGACGACGCCCGCGATCTCGTGACCGGGCACCATCGGGAAGATCGCCTCGCCCCAGCCCTCCCGGGCCTGGTGGATGTCCGAGTGACAGATTCCGGCGAACTCGATGTCGATCAGGACGTCGAACTCGCGCACCGCGCGGCGTTCGATCGTCGTGCGCTCCAGCGGAGCCTTGGCGGAGGGTGCGGCGTACGCGGAAACGGTGGTCATGCCGGGGATCTCCTAGCGGGGGGTTCGTGTTCCGGCCTGCCTTCCGGCCGGGTACGACGTTCAGCCTGCCCCATCGCACAACATTCACCCAGGTCACGCCTCTGCGTACGTCTGCCGTGCCTACCACTGGCGGGGTCAGGCTGGTGTGCGTACGACCGGGAATACTGGACGGCATGGACGAACACCCCGAACCTCCCGGCGCCCCCCTGGACCGGCGTGCCGAGCTCAGCGAGTTCCTGCGCACCCGGCGGGCCAGGCTGAAGCCGCAGGACGTGGGGCTGCCGGACTTCGGGCGGCACCGCAGGGTGCCGGGGCTGCGGCGCGAGGAGCTGGCGCAGCTGGCCGGGGTCTCGGTGGCGTACTACACGCGCCTGGAGCAGGGCAACGGGCGGAACGTGTCGGCGGAGGTGCTGGACTCCATCGCCAGGGCGCTGCGGCTCTCCGACGCCGAGCACGCGCATCTCACCCACCTGGCGAAGCCCAAGCACAAGAAGAAGCAGAGCGCGCCGCAGCAGCAGGTGCGGGGACCGCTGCGGCAGCTGCTGGACACGATGGACTCGGTGCCGGCGTACCTCATCGGGCGGCGCACCGAGATCCTGGGCTGGAACCGGATGGCGGCGGCCGTCTTCGGCGACTGGGCGGAGCTGCCGGTGGCGGAGCGCAACTGGGCCCGGCTGGTCTTCCTGCGCCCCGACTACCGGGACCTCTTCGTGGACTGGGAGCAGAAGGCGATCGACATCGTCTGCGCCCTGCGCATGGACGCGGGCTGTTATCCGGACGACCCGCGGCTGTCCGCGCTGGTGGGCCAGTTGTCGGTGAAGAGCGAGGACTTCCGGCGGCTGTGGGCGACCCACGACGTCAAGGAGAAGAGCCACGGCGTGAAGCTGCTGAGGCATCCGCTGGTCGGCGAACTCTCCCTGAACTTCGAGGGGTTCAGGCTGATGGGCGACGGCGAACAGACGATGGTGACGTATCACGCGGATCAGGGGTCGGCCTCGGCGGAGGCGTTGCGGCTGCTGGCGAGCTGGGGTGCGGACGCGACGCGGGCGGGGGCCGGCTCCCAGACTCCGTCCGTGTGAGAGCCGCCCCTCCTCCGGCCGCCCCTCCCCCTCGGGGGGCGTCAGCCCTGGTACGGCGGAGCCGCGCCCCATCCCCACCGCGGCACCGGCTGCTCGGCCGGCGGCTTGGCGTCCGGGCCGGAGAAGTGGACGGCGAGCCGGGTGCCCCACTCCACGTAGGCGAGGAACGCCGAACGGAACTCGGCGTCGGTCGGCAGACCCGCCTCGTCGGCCGCGTCCTGGATGAGGTTGACCCAGCGGCGGCGCTGGGGCTCGGTGATGTCCCGCCCGAAGTGCTTGGCCACCATGTGGCTGTGGCCGCCCTGGGTCGCCGAGTAGCTCCGCGGCCCGCCGAAGACCTCCGCGAGCCAGAGGGCGACGTGCTCGGCGTGCTCGGGGGCGAGGCCCGCGAAGACCGGCGCGAGCAGGTCGTCCTGGAGGACCTTGCCGTAGAAGGCCTCGGTGAGCCGGGCGAAGGCCTCCGCGCCGCCGGCCCAGTCGTACAGCGTGGGCACGGCGGAGCCCGTCCCGCGCACCGAGGTGGCCTTGTAGTGCCGCATCTCGTCGATGTGCCCGACGTACGGGCGGATCTCCGCGAGGAAGACGGGGAACAGGTCCGAGGTGCGGAAGCCCTCGAGGTGGTCTTCGGTCGACGTCCAGGTGATCCGCAGGATGTAGTGGCCGAAGTCCTCCTGGCAGCGGGCGAGTTCGTAGTCGACGCAGTGCGGGGAGGCCGCGAGCTCACGCGCGGCTCGGGTGTACGCGGCCAGGAACTCAGCGGACCGCTCCTCGGGGATGCGGTACCGGATGTACTCGACCGTGGTGCGGGGTGTGCTTGTCTCGGGTGCCGTCATGGGGCCCACGCAAGCACGAACGGCCCGCCGGAGGCTCGTCTTCCGGCGGGCGTTCGCTCAGCGCTCAGCGAACCGGTGTTCTGCGCCTCCGTCAGGCTGACGCCGCGTTCTCCTTCACCGTGATCTTGCCCTTGCGGATCGTCGCGACGCGCGGGGCCTTCTTCGCGATCGAGGAGTCGTGGGTGACCATGATGAAGGTCAGCCCGTGCTCCTTCCACATGGTGTGCAGCACGTCCATGATCTCGTCGCGCATGCTCTCGTCGAGGTTGCCGGTGGGCTCGTCGGCGAGCAGCACCTTCGGCTGCTTGACCAGCGCGCGGGCGATCGCGACGCGCTGCTGCTGGCCGCCGGACATCTCGGACGGCAGGTGTCCGAGGCGCTCTCCCAGGCCGACGGACCTCAGCGCCTCGGCGGCCCGTTCGCGCCGCTCCTTGACCTTCACGCCGAGCGGGACGAGCGCGGTCTCGACGTTCTCCTGCGCGTTGAGCGTCGGGATGAGGTTGAAGGACTGGAAGACGAAGCCGATGTTCTCGCTGCGCACCTTCGTCAGCCTGGCCTCGGAGAGCTTGGCCAGGTCGACGCCGTCGAGGATGATCTCGCCCTCGGACGGCCGGTCGAGCGCGCCGATCATCTGGAGCAGCGTGGACTTGCCGCCGCCGGTGGGGCCCTGGATGACGAGCCGGTCGCCGTCCGGGATGGTCAGGTCGACGCCGGCGAGGGCGTGGACCGTCTCCTTGCCCCGGCTGTAGCGCTTGGTGACGCCTCTGAGTTCGTACATGGGACAGCAACTCCTGGTGTGCGTTCGTTGGTTGGGGGCGGTTCGGCTACTCGACGCGGCGCAGCGCGTCGGCCGGGCGCAGCCGGGAGGCGCGCCAGCCGCCGAACGCTCCGGCGATCAGACCGCCGGCCACGGCGAGACCCACCGCGACGGCCACCGTCGTGACGCTCACCGGCGCCGTCAGCGCCACGTCGAGGGTCTTGGCCGCCGCCTGGCGACCGGGGCCGCCGAAGCCGCCGCCACCGCCGGGACCGCCCTGGCCCCCGCCGCCACCGCCGCCGCCCAACTGGGCCTGGAGGGTGGGGCTGATGGCGGTCACGACGTACGCGCCGCCCAGGCCCAGGGCGATGCCGAGCGCGCCGCCCAGCAGACCGTTGACCATGGCCTCGCCGACGACCTGCCGGGTGACCCGGCCGGACTTCCAGCCGAGCGCCTTCAGCGTGCCGAACTCACGGACGCGGCGGGAGACCGCCGAGGAGGTGAGCAGACCGGCGACCAGGAAGGCGGCGATCAGAACCGCGATGGACAGCCACTTGCCGACGTTGGTGGCGAGCGAGGAGGCCGTGGAGAGGGAGCCGGAGACGGTGTCCGCGAGGTCGGCGGAGGTCGTCACCGTGGTGCCCGAGACGTTCTTCTGGATCGTCGACTTGACGCTGTCGATCTTCTGGGAGTCGGTCGCCTTGACGTAGATCGTGGTGACCTTGTCCTTCGAGTCGCTGAGGGTCTGGGCCTGGGTCAGCGGAAGGTAGACGTTGGCGGCGGCGTCACCGCTGTCGGCCGTGGCGATGCCGATCACCGAGAACTTGACCTTGCTGATGGTCAGCGTGGAACCGACCTTGAGCGACTTCTCCTTGGCGTACGCCGAGTCGAGGACGGCGACCTTGCCGTTGTTCTCCGTGGCCTTGAAGGTGCGGCCGCTGGTGATGGTCGAGGAGGTCAGCGGGCCGAGCGTGGGCTCGGTGACGTCGGTGCCGTAGACGGAGTAGCTGTTGACGTCGAAGTTGGCTCCGCCGCCCTGCACTTCACCCTGCGGCTGGCCGTTGCCGCCGCCGTTGCCACCGGCGCCGCCGCCCTGCTGGCCGCCGTTGCCGTTGCCGTTCTGCTGGAACTGGCCGCGGGTGAACTGGCCGTCGACCTTGAGGACCTGGAGGCTCAGTCCGCCGACCGCGTCGGAGACACCGCCCTGCTTGCCGACCTTGGTGACGGTCGCGGTCGACAGGGTCTGGAAGCCCTGCACCATGACGCGGTCGGTGCTCTGCTGCGCGTCGGAGTCGTCGTCCTGCGCGTCGAACTGGAAGCGCGGCCGGTCCGAGGCGCTCGCGGTGGGCGAGGCGGCCTTGGTGACGGTCATGTCCGTACCCAGTCCGTACAGGGACTGGAGGACCTTGTCCTGGGCCTTCCCCATGCCGGAGGACACGGAGGTGACCACGATGACCAGCGCGATACCCAGCGCGAGCCCGGAGGCGACGACGAGGGCCGCTTTTCTACGGCGGCGCAGTTCGCGCCTCAGGTAGGTGAAGAACATGGCCGCACGGTAGGTACCGCGCGTGATGAAGGGATAAGGCCGAAATAAGAGAACGATGAGAAGGCTGTGATCAACCCCGGAAACACCGGTGCCGCCCCTGGGGGCGGCACCGGAAAGCTGTGGGTGGACTGTCGAACCGACCGTCAGGAACTGCCTCAGACGGCCGAACCCGCCTTCCACTGCGCCCAGTCCATGTTCCAGCCGTTGAGGCCGTTGTCCGGGGACACGGTCTTGTCGCCGGTGTTCTTGACCACCACGACGTCACCGACGATGGAGTTGGTGTAGAACCAGTAGCCCGCCGTGCCCGAGTCGTTGGCGCCCTTGGTGTCGGACAGACCCACGCAGCCGTGGCTGGTGTTCACCGAGCCGAAGATGGACTTCGCGCCCCAGTAGTTGCCGTGCACGAAGGTGCCGGAGTTGGTGAGGCGGATGGCGTGCGGCACGTCCTTGATGTCGTACTCGCCCTTGCCGTCGTCATCGGTGAAGCCCACGGTCGCGCCGTTCATGCGCGTCTCCTTGAACTTCTCCGACATCACCATCTGGCCCTCGTACGTCTTGTTGTCGGGCGAGCCGGCGGAGATCGGGATGGTCTTGATGACCGCGCCGTTGTGCGTGATCTTCATCTGCTTGGTCTTGGCGTCCACGTAGGACACCTGGTTGCGGCCGACCTTGAAGGTGACCGTCTTCTGCTGGACTCCGATGACACCGTCGGCGCCCTCCACCCCGTCGAGCGCGAGCTTCAGCGTGACGGTGGAGTTCTCCTTCCAGTAGTCCTCGGGCCGGCAGTCCATGCGCTGGGTGGAGAACCAGTGGCAGACGACTTCCTGACCGCTGGTGGAGGTGACCGTGACGCCCTTCTGCACGGCCGCCTTGTTGGTGATCTCCTTGTTGAAGTTGATCGACACCGGCATGCCCACGCCGACGGTCGAACCGTCCTCAGGCGTGAAGTTGCCTATGAAGCTGTTGCCCGGGGAGACCGTGGTGAAGGAGGCGTTCTCGTGCGCCACGAGGCCGCCCGAGTCCTTCGCCTCGGCCGCCACCTTGTAGGTGGTGGAGCGCTCGAGCTGCGCGTTCGGCTTCCAGCTGGTCTTGTCGGCGGAGAGCGCGCCCTCGACGGCCGTGCCGTCGGAGGTGGTCATCGTCACCGTGGTGAGCGTGCCCTTGCTCACCTTGACCGTCGCGGAGTTGTTGATGGAGGCGTTGTCCGAGCCGTCCGCGGGCGTGATCTTGATCTGGGCCTCGGAGGACTTCTTGGCCGCCGCCTCGTCGGCCTTGGCCTGCGAGGAGCTGCCTCCGCCGTCGGAGGCGTCACTGTCGCCGCCGGAACACGCAGAGAGCACCAGAACACCGCCGAGCAGTGCGGACGCGGTCATCAGACCTCGGCGCCGCCTACTGTCCGTCATCACACGCTTCTCCATCGTCGCCGATTGCCAGAACCCAGAGAGTCCCCGTCAAGAACATCAACGCTACGACCGGTACCTCCCGTTCCACATTCCCGAAGGTGTGGGGCACGCCACGTTCATGGCGCGGGTGATGCGGGTGTCGGTTCGTGCGCCTGGTGAGACGACGAAACCCCGGTCGGCGGTTGCCGTCCGGGGTGACGAGTTTCCCGGAAAGCTCAGCCGATGCGCGTCTCTTCGCCGTCCGCCTCGTCATCCTCGTCGACATCATCCTCGTCGAGGTCCCACTCCGGCGAATCCGGGTCGTAGTCGATCCGTTCGCTGGACCAGGAGGCCTGCTGGAGCTCCACCCCGGGTACCTCACCGACCAGGTCGAACGGGTCGACGAGATAGGCGAGGGCCTCCGCCGTGTCCTGCGTCACAGCCCCCTCGGCGTGCGCGCGTTCGGTGTCGGGGAGCTCCGCGTCGTCGGCGATACGCCGCAGCGCCGCCGTCGTCACGGCGTCCTCGTCGTGCACCTCGAGGAGAATATCCACCCTGATCCGCACAAAACGTGATGTCTCTTCAGTGCTCATGGCCGGAGCGTACGGCTCACAGCTCCCGCAACTTTCCCGCGACCCGCGACTTTCATTAGCATCGGACCACACGGCCAATTCGCCAGCGCCACAAGGGGATCGATATTCCGTGTCATCCGCTCGACGTCCGTTGCTGACCGCCACCGCCGCGGGGACCCTGCTGGGTGCCCTGTGGTTCGTTCCGTCCGCGAATGCGTCCCAGGACACCCCGGCCAGAACGGGCACGACGACGCAGATCACGACCCAGGCACGGGCCGCGTCGACGACCACGACCGACACCACCGCCGGCACCACAGCCGACGGCACGACCGCCGACGGCACGACCGGGACGACAGCCAGGACGGCAGCCGACACCGAGGCCGACACGGCGACCGGCACCACGGTCGACGACGGCACCCGGCTCGCCGACACCGGCAGCTTCGACACGACCCCCTACGTCGTCGGCGGAACCACGCTTCTCGCGCTCGGCGCGGGCTTCGTGGTGTATTCCGTCCGCCGGGAACGCCTGGGTTTTTGAATCAACTTGACTGTTCTTTGACAGGCTCTTCATAGTTCGCCCATGAAGAGATCACCGGGGGCACGGCTGTGCGCCACCGCCGCGATAGGCGCACTGTCGCTCTCCCTCCTCACCGCATGTTCGGACGACGGGTCGAAGGACTCCGCGGACTCCAAGGCCTCCGCCTCCTCGTCCGCCGGCTCCTCCTCGTCGGCTCCGGCCGCGAAGGCGCTCACCTCCGCCGAGCTGGAGAAGCTGCTGCTCGCGCAGGGCGAACTCAAGGGCTACAAGTCCGCGTCGGGCGACGACACCCTGCCGGCCTCCAAGAGCTCGGTGAAGACCGACAAGCCGGCCTGCGACCCGCTCGCCTGGGCCACGGCCGCTCTCGCCCCGGGCGACACGGACGCGAACGCCAGCAACACGGTCTCGGAGGACAAGGCGTCCGGTGCCACCGCGCAGCCGGAGGACATCGCGGACGCCTTCGACATCGACATGACGTTCGTGGGTCTGTCCTCGTACGAGGGCGACGGCGCCGAGAAGGCCATGAAGGCCGTCTCCGACGGCGTGACGGCCTGCGCCGGCGGGTACGGCCTGACGGCCGAGGGCGAGACCACCAAGGTCACCAAGGTGGTCGCGGAGAAGGGCGCCGCGAAGGGCGACGAGACGGTGGCCTTCGCCGCGGACGTCGACATGGACGGCGCGGGCACGGCCACCTTCCACACCCAGGTGGTGCGCAAGGGCAACACCGTCGCCTCGTTCTACACCGTGAACTTCGCCGCGATGTCGAAGGGCGGCGACATGGGCGCCGTCCCGGCGGCCGTGGTCGACGCGCAGGTCGCCAAGCTGAAGTAGCCCGCCGGCCCACGCACGCCGAAAGGGCCCCGCCGCGTCCGTGCGGCGGGGCCCTTTCGCGCTACCGGATCGCGTTACCGGAGCGGTCCGGTGACCGTCTCCACCGCGGCGACGATCCCGCCGGCGCGCACGAAGGCGTCCGCCGCCGCGAGGTCGGGCGCGAGGAACCGGTCCGGGCCGGGGCCCCGCACCCCCGCCTTGCGTGCCGCCTCGATGACGGCACGCGTCGCCGGCGCCGGGGTGAGCCCCTCGCGCAGCTCCACACCGCGGCCGGCGGCGTACAGCTCGACGGCGATCACGCGGGTGAGGTTGTCGACGGCGGTGCGCAGCTTGCGGGCCGCGGACCAGCCCATCGACACGTGGTCCTCCTGCATCGCGGAGGACGGGATGGAGTCGGCGGACGCCGGTACGGCCAGCCGCTTCAGCTCGCTGACCAGCGCGGCCTGCGTGTACTGGGCGATCATCAGCCCGGAGTCGACGCCGGCGTCGTCCGCGAGGAACGGCGGGAGGCCGTGGCTGCGGTTCTTGTCCAGCAGCCGGTCGGTGCGCCGCTCGGCGATGGAGGCGAGGTCGGCGACGGCGATGGCGAGGAAGTCCAGGACGTAGGCGACCGGCGCGCCGTGGAAGTTGCCGTTGGACTCGACCCGTCCGTCGGGGAGGACTACCGGGTTGTCGACGGCCGAGGCCAGCTCCCGCTCGGCGACGAGCCGGGCGTGCGCCATGGTGTCGCGGCCGGCGCCGGCGACCTGCGGGGCGCAGCGCACCGAGTAGGCGTCCTGGACCCGGGGCGCGTCGTCCTGGTGGTGGCCGGTGAGTTCCGAACCCGCCAGCACGGCCAGCATGTTGGCGGCCGAGGCGCCCTGCCCCGGGTGCGGGCGGATGGCGTGCAGTTCGGGGGCGAGCACCTTGTCGGTGCCGAGCAGCGCCTCCAGGCTGAGCGCGGCGGTGACGTCGGCGGACTTGTAGAGCATGTCGAGGTCGGCGAGGGCCATGACCAGCATGCCGAGCATGCCGTCGGTGCCGTTGAGGAGCGCCAGCCCCTCCTTCTCGCGCAGCTCGACGGGGGCGATGCCGTGCTCGGCGAGCAGCTCGCCGGCGGGCCGTACGGCGCCGTCCGGGCCCTCCGCGTCGCCCTCCCCCATGAGGGTGAGGGCGCAGTGCGAGAGCGGGGCCAGGTCGCCGGAGCAGCCGAGGGAGCCGTACTCGTGCACGACCGGGGTGATGCCGGCGTTGAGGATGTCGGCCATGGTCTGCGCGACCTCGGGCCGGACGCCGGTGTGCCCGGAGCAGACGGTCTTCAGCCGCAGGAACATCAGCGCCCGGACGACCTCGCGCTCGACCCGCGGGCCCATGCCGGCGGCGTGCGAGCGGACGATGTTGCGCTGGAGCTGGGCGCGCAGCTCCGGGCTGATGTGCCGGGTGGCGAGGGCGCCGAACCCGGTGGAGACGCCGTAGACGGGCTCGGGCTTGGCCGCCAGCGCGTCCACGATCTCGCGGGCCGCGGCGAGGGCCGCCACCGCCTCGCCGGAGAGCTCGATCCGGGCGCCGCCGCGCGCCACCGCGAGCACGTCGGACGCGGTCACGCCGGACGTCCCCACCACCACAGTGTGCATATCCATATTCAGGAGCGTACGCAGTGAAGACCAGGATGTCACCAGTGGGTACCGGGTTCACCCCTTACCGAATAGGTCACATCCTCAACGCCGCCCCCTGAACCGGCGCCGCTCGGCGGTCCGCTCGTGGGAGGGCTCGTCGGCCAGGCGTACGACGGGATCGTCGGGGCCCTCCCGCCCGGCGACCACCGGCCGGACGGCCCGCACGGCCTTGGCCCGGTACTGGGCGGCGTCGGCCAGCCGGAACAGCCGGCGGGCGGAGGTCACCGGCCCGATGGGGTCCTCGGTGGAGGCGACCCCGCAGGCCACCCCCTCCCCGAGCTCCAGCCCACCGGCCCGCCGGCAGAGGTCGTCGGCGACCTTGACGACCTCGTCGGCGAGCGGCCCGACGGCCAGCAGGCAGAACTCGTCGCCGCCGAGCCGGGCGGCCAGCGCGCCGGGCAGCATGGCCCCGCACAGCGACAGCACCGACCCGAACCGCTCGAGGAGCCGGTCCCCGACGGCGTGCCCGAGGGTGTCGTTGACCCGCTTCAGCCCGTTGAGGTCACACACCACGAGGCTGACGACGACCCCCTCCGCGCGATGCCGCTCGACCGCCTCCTCCAGCCGTACGTCGACGGCGCGCCGGTTGGCCAGACCGGTGAGGGCGTCGGTGAAGGCGAGCCGGCGGGCCTCCTCCAGCCGCTCGGTCTGGGCGAGCCCGGCGGCGACGACGGCGGCGAGGACGGTGGCGAAGTCGGCGTCGGCCCGGTCGAAGACAGGGGTGCCCACGGAACGGGCGACATACAGCTCGCCCCAGGCGCGGCCGTGCAGCACGACCGGCGCGACCACACAGGAGCCACGGCCCCGGCGACGCAGGGCGGCGACCCGCTGATGACAGTAGCCGGGGCGCCCGGCGGCGGGGCCCTGGGCCGTCTCCACCCAGGCGTCGGGCTCCCCGCCCCCCACCCAGCGCTCGTGCAGGAACTCGGTGATCTCGGGGAACTGGTGCACCGGATAGGCCTCCCCGTCCGGGAACTCGTCCTCGTCGGCGGCCAGGTCCCCCACGTTCACCAGGACGCGGAGCCGCCCGAGGTCCCGCTCCCACACCGAGAGCGCGGCGAAGCCTCCGGAGAGCGCCCGGCAGGCTCCGAGCGCGGCCGCGCGCCACGACTCACGGGGGGTGTGCGCGGCCGCCATACCCTGCGCGAGCGCCACCACGGCCACCAGGCGTCTGTCCTCACCCATCTCCCCAGGCTAGGGACATTCAGTCCGAAAGGGGACACCGAAGCGCGACTGAGAGTGATGAGCGCACCTCCGGCCGCGTGTCGCCCGCCGTCCGCCGCCGGGTCACTCGCCCGGCCACCGCGGCTTGCGCTTCTCGTTGAAGGCCGCCACCCCTTCCGCCCGGTCCCCGGAGAAGGCCACCGACCGCCACGCCGCGTCCTCGACCTCGAGCCCGGCCCGCAGATCCAGCCCCTGCCCCAGGCGCAGCGCCCGCTTCGCCGCCCGCAGGCCCACCGGCGAGTTGCCGCCGATCCGCGCGGCCAGCGCCAGCGCCTCCTCCCGGTCCCGCCCTTCCTCCACCAGGACGTCCACCAGACCCAGGTCCCGCGCCTCGGCCGCCGCCACCCGGCGCGCCGTGAACACCAGCTCGGCCGCCCGGGCCGCCCCCACCCGGCGCGGCAGCAACTGGGTCCCGCCGCCGCCGGGGATCACGCCCACCGACACCTCGGGCAGCCCGACCACGGCCGTCCCGTCGGCCACGATCAGGTCGCACGCCAGCGCCAGTTCGAAACCGCCGCCCAGCGCGAAGCCGTGCACCGCCGCGACCGAGGGCACCGGCAGCTCCAGCACCCCGGTGTACGCGGCACGGGTGAGCGGCCGCTGCCGCAGAAGTTCGGCGTCGCTGAAGGAGTTGCGCTCCTTCAGGTCGGCGCCGACGCAGAACGCCCGCTCGTGCGTCGAGGTCAGCACCACCACCCGCACGTCCCGGTCCCCGCCCAGCGCCGCGCACGCCCCGGTGATCGACCGGGCCATGTCGGTGGAGACGGCGTTCATGGCCTTCGGCCGGTCGAGGACCAGCTCGGCGACGTGCCCGCCGTCCCCGTGCCGCCGCACCAGGACGAACTCCCCGAACCGCTCCTCGCTCATGCCACCGCTCCCGACACCGCTCACGACACCCTCCGGTTAACGCGGGTTAACAACGCTCGTCCGATCATCGCAGCCGGGACCGGGGGACGAAAGAGCGGACCGGCCCCCCTGAACCCCCGGCATCCCGGCCCCGGCTACCCGTTCGGGTGATATGTCTCCCGACTCCCCCCGCAACGCCCGGCGGAACGCATAACGTGCGTCCGCCCCGGCGCATCGGGGGCGCGACCGCACCGGGGAGAGAACGCGATGACGAGCACGCCGGTGAGCACGTGGACCGGGCCGTACGAGACGGCCGCGCAGGACGAGGCGACGTCCGGGGAGGGCGGCGGGCTGTGGGCCCCGCGCCCCCGGGGCCGGCACCGCCGTCCCCGCCCGCGCAAGGTGCTGTTCGCCGCCGGTGGCCTCGCGCTGGCCGCCGGAGTGCTGAGCCTCGTCCGGCTGACCCCCGACCCGGGCGGCGCCGGTGGTCTCGGCACCGCGGAGGCCGAACCCCGGCCCGAACCCGTCGCGGGCACCGGCACCGCCGCCGACCCCACCGCCGGCGCGGACACCGACACCGACCGCTCGGCCGACCCGTCCGCCCCCGTCGCACCCTCGCCGACCGCGCCCAGCGCGATGGGCGGCGCGAGCACCGCCCCGGCGCCCGAGGCAGGCCTGCTCCCGGGCGTCCCCGGCGCGCCGACGTCCGTCGCCCTCACCCCGGGCACCACCTACACCCCGGCCGCGCCCGCGCCCCGCACCCCGGCGCCCGACACGAGCGCCGCCCCGCGGCCCACCTCTCCCCCGAGGACACCGGCACCCGCCCCCACCACGGCCGCCCCCACGCCCCGGCCGGAGCGGCCCGACGAGCCACGTCAGCCGGGCGTCTGCGTTCCCGTCGTCGGCCTCTGTGTGGACCCGCTGGGCGCCGCCGTACCGAGGTCCTAACCGTCGGCGTCGTTGCGTCGCGTCAGCAGCCAGGGCTCGACCACGCCGAGACCGCGCACCGGCCGCTGCCACATCGGCTGGAGCGCGAAGCGGTACTTCGGCGGCTCCTCGCCCTCCTTCTCGGCGGCGGCCGCCTCCTCGGCGGCCTCCGCCTCCGAGGCCGGGGCGTCGCCGGTGCGGATCAGCTCCTCGGCGAAGGCGCTGTCGACGAGGACGGCGTCCCGGGGAGCTATCGACGTCAGCCGGGAGGCCAGGTTGACCGTCGTGCCGAAGACATCGCCCATCCGGGTGGTGACCGTGCCGAACGCCATGCCGACCCGCAGTTCGGGCATCGTCTCGTCGTTGCTCATCGTCTCGACGAGCAGCAGCGCGATGTCGGCGGCGATGCCCGCGTCGTCGGCCGCGTACAGCACCTCGTCGCCGAGCGTCTTGATCAGCCGTCCGCCGCGGGCGGCGACCAGGTCGGCGGCGGTCGTCTCGAAGGCCTCGACCAGTTCGCCGAGTTCCTCCTCCTCCATGCGCCGGGTCAGCCGCGTGAAGCCGACGAGGTCCGCGAAGGCGACGGCCAGCCGTCGGTCGACCATCTCCTCGTCGTCGGCGGCCTGGACGACCCGGCCCGCCGAGGCGGCGAGCTGCCGGCGCCAGACGTAGACGAGGAACTCCTCCAGCTCGGGCAGCAGCAACTCGACGATGGGGTACGTGACCTCGGTGCGGGTCATGCCCGGCTCGGGCGGCTCGGTCAGCCCCTCCAGGAAGGAGTCGATCTGCCATTCCGCCAGACGGGCGGTGGTCTGCCCGGTGGACCGCGCCACCTGCACGGCCATCGCCTCGCTCAGCAGCCCCGCCTCCACGAGACCGGCCAGGCGCCGCAGGGCGAGGACGTCGGCCTCGGTGAGCGCCCTGGCCTGCCCGATGTCGGCGAAGCCCATGGCCCGCCAGAAACGCGACGCCAGCTCCATGGAGACACCGGCGCTGCGGGCGGCCTGGAACGGGGTGTAGCGCCGCTCGGCGCCGAGGATGAGCTGTTCGAGGCGCAGGGCGAGAGGATGCGGGTCCTCTCCGGGGTCGCCCGGCTCACCCGGCTCGGCCGGCAGGTTTCCCCGGCCGTCCGCGCCCGCGCCGGAGCCCGTGTCGTCGACGGTCACGCCTGCTGCCCTTCCGATCTTCCGCGGTCAGGTATCGACCGGCCTCAACTCTACGGCAGGTGTGCGCCAGCTCACTCCGTCCGGTTCAGCGGGGTCACGTCACCCGGCGTTCGGTCACACCGGCCTCAGATGCACGATGTCTCCCGCGCCCACCGGCTCCTGTACCCCTTCCTTCGTGGCGATCACAAGCCGTCCGTCCCCGTCGACCGCGACCGCCTCGCCGACGATCGACCGGTCTCCCGGCAGTTCGGCCCGTACCGTTCGTCCCAGCGTCGCGCACCCGGCCGCGTACGTCTCCTGGAGACCGCTCGCCGCCGGGTCTCCGCCGGCCGCCCGCCAGCGCCCGTACCACTCCTCCAACGAGCGCAGGACGCCCCGCAGCAGCGGGTCCCGGTCCGTGTTCTGCGCGCCGGCCAGGGCCAGCGACCCCGCCAGCGGTACCGGGAGCTCGTCCGCGCGCAGGGTGACGTTGAGGCCGACACCGACGACCACCGTGTTCTGATCGGCCCGCCCGGCCCGCTCCGCGAGGATGCCGCCCGCCTTGCGTTCCTCTCCCCCGACGGTCACCAGCAGGTCGTTGGGCCACTTGAGTGCCGTGTCGACGCCCGCCGCCCGGGACAGTCCGGTCGCCACGGCGACCCCGGTGAGCAGGGGCAGCCAGCCCCAGCGGGCCACCGGCACCTCGCTCGGGGTGAGCAGCACGGAGAAGAACAGCCCGGAGCGCGGGGGCGCGGTCCACCGGCGGTCCAGCCGGCCGCGCCCCGAGGTCTGCTCCTCTGCGACGAGGACCGCGCCCTCACGCGCCCGGCCGGCAATCGCCGCGTCGACCAGGTCGGAGTTGGTGGATCCGGTGCTCTGCACCACCTCCACCTGCGACCACAGCCCGCCCTCCCGTACCAGAGCCCGGCGCAGTGCCGGGGCGTTGAGGGGCGGACGGTCCAGATCGGACCACCGGCTGCCGCCCTCGTCTGCTGCATCTCGCGGTGTCATGCAAGCCACCCTAGGTGTGTTGAATGCCGCACTGCCGATCCCCAGGGCCAGCACTACGCTACGGATGAGTAACCGTCCCCCCTTTTGAGCAGGCAGGGAGCCACATCCCGATGTCCGAGCCGGAAGAGCGCCACGAGATCCCAGGGATCGACATCCACACCACCGCGGGCAAGCTCGCGGATCTCCAGCGTCGCATCCAGGAAGCGACGCACGCCGGTTCGGAGCGTGCCGTCGAGAAGCAGCACGCGAAGGGCAAGCTGACGGCCCGTGAGCGGATCGAACTGCTCCTCGACGAGGGTTCCTTCGTCGAGTTGGACGAGTTCGCCCGGCACCGCTCCACCAACTTCGGCCTGGAGAACAACCGCCCGTACGGAGACGGCGTCGTCACCGGTTACGGCACGGTCGACGGCCGCCCGGTCGCCGTCTTCTCGCAGGACTTCACGGTCTTCGGCGGCGCCCTCGGCGAGGTCTACGGCCAGAAGATCGTCAAGGTCATGGACTTCGCGCTGAAGACCGGCTGCCCGGTCATCGGCATCAACGACTCCGGCGGCGCCCGCATCCAGGAGGGTGTCGCGTCCCTGGGCGCGTACGGCGAGATCTTCCGCCGCAACACGCACGCGTCCGGTGTGATCCCGCAGATCAGCCTGGTCGTCGGCCCGTGCGCGGGCGGCGCGGTGTACTCGCCCGCGATCACCGACTTCACGGTGATGGTGGACCAGACCTCGCACATGTTCATCACCGGTCCGGACGTCATCAAGACGGTCACCGGCGAGGACGTCGGCTTCGAGGAGCTGGGCGGCGCGCGCACCCACAACGCGGTGTCGGGCGTGGCGCACCACATGGCCGGCGACGAGAAGGACGCCATCGAGTACGTAAAGCAGCTGCTGTCGTACCTGCCGTCCAACAACCTCTCCGAGGCACCGGTGTTCCCGGAGGAGGCGGACCTGTCCGTCACCGACGAGGACCTGGAGCTGGACTCCATCGTCCCGGACAGCGCCAACCAGCCGTACGACATGCACGCGGTGATCGAACACGTGCTGGACGACGCCGAGTTCTTCGAGACGCAGGCGCTGTTCGCGCCGAACATCCTCACCGGCTACGGCCGGGTCGAGGGCCACCCGGTCGGCATCGTCGCCAACCAGCCGATGCAGTTCGCGGGCTGTCTGGACATCACGGCCTCGGAGAAGGCGGCCCGCTTCGTCCGTACCTGCGACGCCTTCAACATCCCGGTCATCACCTTCGTCGACGTGCCCGGCTTCCTGCCCGGCGTCGACCAGGAGCACGACGGCATCATCCGCCGCGGCGCCAAGCTGATCTACGCCTACGCCGAGGCCACCGTCCCGCTCATCACCGTCATCACCCGCAAGGCCTTCGGCGGCGCCTACGACGTCATGGGCTCCAAGCACCTGGGCGCGGACCTCAACCTGGCCTGGCCGACCGCCCAGATCGCCGTGATGGGCGCCCAGGGCGCGGTCAACATCCTGCACCGCCGCACGATCGCGCAGGCGGCGGCGAGCGGTGAGGATCTGGAGGCGGTTCGGGCCCGGCTGATCCAGGAGTACGAGGACGCCCTCCTCAACCCGTACGTCGCGGCCGAGCGCGGCTACGTCGACTCGGTGATCATGCCGTCCGAGACCCGCCGGCACATCGTGCGCGGCCTGCGTCAACTGCGCACCAAGCGGGAATCCCTCCCGCCGAAGAAGCACGGCAACATCCCCCTCTAAGGAGCCGCTGTGACGATCAAGGTCGTACGGGGCAACCCGACCCCCGAGGAGCTCGCCGCCGCCCTGGCGGTGGTCCGGGCCCGCGCCGCGGCGGCAGCGGCCGCACCGTCCGGCGCGCAGGCCCCGAGGGACGCGTGGTCCGACCCCGCCCGCATCGCGGGACAGCGCCTGCCACAGCCCGGCCAGGCGTCCTGGACCCGCACGTACTGGCCGAGCTGAGGGGCTTTCCAGGGGCTGAGAGGCCCGCGCCCGAGGGCCGGCGGCCCTCGGGCGGCCGGCCTGTTCTCACGGCGGCGCGGGGCCGTAGCGACATGCGCGGGCGCGACAGGCCCGCACCGGCCCGCACCGGCCCGCAGCCGACGAACACCCGAACATCGGGTGAACGGCTGCGGGCCCGCAACTTGAGTACGGGTACTCAGGCGCCGTCAATCCGCCATGCCGCACGCTGGTGGAATGCTGTGGTCCGACCCCGAGAACGAGCCCCCCGAGGAACTCCGCGAGATGCAGGAGAGCCTGCGGAGACTCGGCCTCTTCCTCGCACTGGCCATGGTGATAGCGATGATCGTGCTGGGGCTCAGGTAGAGCGCGCCACGCCGCTAGGCTGATCACATGCGCCGACTCGTCCTCGCCTCCCAGTCCCCCGCCCGGCTGAATCTGCTGCGCCAGGCCGGTCTCGCCCCCGAGGTGATCGTGAGCGGGGTCGACGAGGACGCCGTCACCGCCCCCACACCGGCCGACCTGGCGCTGGCGCTCGCCGAGGCGAAGGCCTCCGTCGTGGCCGCGAAGCCCGAGGTCAAGGGCGCCCTGGTGATCGGCTGCGACTCGGTGTTGGACCTGGACGGCGAGGCGCTGGGCAAGCCCGCGGACGCCGCCGAGGCCACCGCGCGCTGGAAGGCGATGCGCGGCCGGGCCGGGACGCTCCAGACCGGCCACTGCGTCTACGACACGCTCAGCGGCCGCTACACCTCCGCGACCGCCTCCACCGTCGTCCGCTTCGGCGAGCCGACCGACGAGGAGATCGCGGCGTACGTCGCCTCGGGCGAACCGCTCTACGTGGCCGGGGCGTTCACCCTCGACGGCCGCTCGGCCCCGTTCATCGAGGGCATCGACGGCGACCACGGCAACGTCATCGGCATCAGCCTGCCCCTCGTTCGCCGACTGCTGGCGCAACTGGGCGTCGGGATCACGGAGTTGTGGGCGCCGTCGGAGGCGTGACCGGCGCCGGCGCGACCGGCGGGGCGCCGCCGTCGCCCTTGCCGTCCGCCGGCCGCCGGGCCACGGGCCGCTCCTGGGCGTCGTACGTCATCAGGAGCAGCACGATCAGGGCGAGGACGACCACCATGAACAGGAACTGCGTCCAGCCCAGCAGACCCCACGCGAAGGCGCCCAGCAGGCCGTGCACGACCGCGGCGCTGATCAGCAGCACCCGGCCGACCCCGGCGGGCGCGCGGTCGCGCAGCGCCACCAGCAGGGCCACCACGGCGCACAGGCCGAAGTAGAGGCCGAAGAGGATCCCGCCGACCTTCGAGGACGTCGACATGACGTCCGGGTCCATTCCGGCCAGGGACATGTCCTGCCGGTCCACCACGACGCCCATGAACCAGTTCAACGCGGCGACGCCGAGCGCCTCCGCGAAGAGCACGACCGCCACGATCCACGCCACCGGTCTGCGCACCACCGGTCCCACCCACTTTCGACCCCGACCCGAGCAAGGGTGTTGTTACCTGAAGTACGTTCGGAACATCCTGAACGCTACTAACGGGTAAACCGCGGGACAAGGGTTCTGCGCGCGGCAAAGAATCGTTGGGCCATTCGTAGGGACTCGACAAAGAAACGGAGTGTGCCGCAGCACGTGCTCACAGAGACCTTGGCCACATCAGAGGGCTAGGGTTTGCCGGAGGAGTGCTGCGTACGGCGGTACTACAAGGGATTTCGCGGTCGAGTGAGCCTGGCATCACGCTCCGTGTGGGCAAGCTCACCTTTGGGGACGGGTCGATGAGGCGTGTCGGCAGTCCCTAAACTCGGCTTGTTTCAAGGAGGGAGCCTCAATCGTGCGCAAGGTGCTCATCGCCAACCGTGGCGAAATCGCAGTCCGCGTGGCCCGGGCGTGCCGGGATGCCGGTATCGCGAGCGTGGCCGTGTACGCCGACCCGGACCGGGACGCTCTGCATGTCCGCGCAGCGGATGAGGCGTTCGCCCTGGGCGGTGACTCTCCTGCGACCAGCTATCTCGACATCGAGAAGGTGCTGAACGCGGCACGGGAGTCCGAGGCCGACGCCGTTCATCCCGGCTACGGCTTCCTCTCGGAGAACGCCGACTTCGCGCAGGCGGTCCTGGACGCGGGCCTGATCTGGATCGGCCCGCCCCCGCAGGCCATCCGTGACCTCGGCGACAAGGTCGCCGCCCGGCACATCGCCCAGCGGGCCGGTGCGCCCCTGGTCGCCGGTACACCCGACCCGGTCTCCGGCGCCGACGAGGTCGTCGCCTTCGCCGAGGAGCACGGGCTGCCGATCGCGATCAAGGCCGCCTTCGGCGGCGGCGGGCGCGGTCTGAAGGTCGCCCGGACGCTGGAAGAAGTCCCCGAGCTGTACGACTCGGCCGTCCGCGAGGCGGTCGCCGCCTTCGGCCGGGGCGAGTGCTTCGTCGAGCGGTACCTGGACAAGCCGCGGCACGTGGAGACGCAGTGCCTGGCCGACAGCCACGGCAACGTGGTCGTCGTGTCGACCCGTGACTGCTCGCTCCAGCGCCGCCACCAGAAGCTGGTCGAGGAGGCCCCGGCGCCGTTCCTGTCCGAGGCGCAGGTCGCCGAGCTGTACTCCTCCTCGAAGGCCATCCTCAAGGAGGCCGGCTACGTCGGCGCGGGCACCGTCGAGTTCCTCGTCGGTGTCGACGGCACGATCTCCTTCCTGGAGGTCAACACCCGTCTCCAGGTGGAGCACCCGGTGACCGAGGAGGTCGCGGGCATCGACCTGGTGCGCGAGATGTTCCGGATCGCCGACGGCGAGGAGCTCGGCTACGGCGACCCGGAGCTGCGCGGTCACTCGTTCGAGTTCCGTATCAACGGCGAGGACCCGGGCCGGGGCTTCCTGCCGGCCCCCGGCACGGTCACCACGTTCGCCGCGCCGTCCGGTCCGGGTGTGCGGCTGGACGCGGGTGTCGAGTCCGGCAGTGTGATCGGCCCGGCGTGGGACTCGCTCCTCGCGAAGCTGATCGTCACCGGCGCCACCCGTGAGCAGGCGCTCCAGCGGGCCGCCCGCGCCCTGGCGGAGTTCCAGGTCGAGGGCATGGCCACGGCCATCCCGTTCCACCGCGCGGTGGTCCGGGACCCGGCGTTCGCGCCGGAGCTCACCGGCAGCCAGGACCCGTTCACGGTGCACACGCGCTGGATCGAGACCGAGTTCGTCAACGAGATCCCCGCGTTCTCGGCCCCGGCCGACACCGAGGCCGAGGACGAGACGGACCGCGAGACGATCGTCGTCGAGGTCGGCGGCAAGCGTCTGGAGGTCTCCCTCCCGTCCTCGCTCGGCATGAGCCTGGCCCGCACGGGCCTCGCGGCGGGCGCCAAGCCCAAGCGCCGCGCGGCCAAGAAGTCCGGCCCCATGGCCTCCGGCGACACCCTCGCCTCCCCGATGCAGGGCACCATCGTGAAGGTGGCCGTCGAGGAGGGCCAGGAGGTCAAGGAGGGCGACCTGATCGTCGTCCTCGAAGCGATGAAGATGGAGCAGCCGCTCAACGCGCACCGCTCCGGCACCGTCAAGGCCCTGGCCGCGGAGGTCGGCGCGTCCATCACCTCGGGCGCGGCGATCTGCGAGATCAAGGACTGACCCCGGGTATCACCCGTGTCGAGGCGCCCGCTCCCCGGGCGCCTCGCCGCGTTTCACCACCCTGACGATCCGTCCGGGCCCTCGGGCCCGCGTTCCGGACCCCGACCGCCCCGTCCAGTCCCTCCGGGCCCCCGGACTTCCGACCCTCCGGCCCCCGGGGTTCCGGCCTACCAGGCTCTCCGGTCCACGAGACCTTCCCGTCCACGGGGCTCTCCGGTCCACCGGGCCATCCCGAGTCCACCGGGCTCTCCGGTCCACCAGGCCTTCCCGGCCTACCGGGCTCTCCGGTCCACCGGGACGCCCCGCACGGGCCCTCCGGCCGTCCGGGACCGTCCGACACGCCCGGGCCGTTCTCCAGCCCGTCCGGGACATTCCAGCCCGTCCGGCGTTCGAGGACGAGGCCCGTTCAGGGCCGATCGGGGGTCTGGGGGCGGAGCCCCCAGGGTCGGCCCCGCGGGTCAGCGACGACGCAGGTCCGCGACCCGGGCCCGCTCCCCGCCGGGGGCCGACTCCCCCATCATCGAGGCGGCCCGCAAGCCCGCGGCAGAGCCCGGCACCTGCCCCCGCCGCGGAGCCGGCAACGGCACGTCCCGACGCTGCTGCTGATGGCGCGCCGGGACCGCATCACCCCCCGGGCTCCCCGACGCCCCGGCCACGGCGATCTGCACCCCCTGGTCCGCCAGGGCCTGGAGCTCGGTGGTCGCACGGTCGTCGTGCGCGGGCGGCTCGTCGGTCACCAGCCGGGTGATGACGTCCGTCGGCACGGTCTGGAACATCGTGTCCGTGCCGAGCTTGGTGTGGTCGGCGAGGACGACGACCTCGGCGGCCGCCTGCACCAGCGCCCGGTCCACGGACGCCGACAGCATGTTGGACGTGGACAGCCCGCGCTCCGCGGTCAGTCCGCTCCCGGAGATGAAGGCCCGCGACACCCGGAGTCCCTGGAGGGACTGCTCGGCGCCGCTCCCCACGAGGGCGTAGTTGGAGCCGCGCAGGGTGCCGCCGGTCATCACGACCTCGACCCGGTTGGCATGGGCCAACGCCTGGGCGACCAGCAGGGAGTTGGTGACGACGGTCAGGCCGGGCACCCGGGCGAGCCGGCGGGCCAGCTCCTGGGTGGTGGTGCCCGCCCCGACCACGATGGCTTCGCCCTCTTCGACGAAGCCCGCGGCGAGGTCCGCGATGGCGGTCTTTTCGGCGGTCGCGAGATGGGATTTCTGCGGAAAGCCGGATTCTCGCGTGAACCCGCCCGGCAATACCGCACCGCCGTGCCGGCGGTCGAGGAGTCCTTCTGCCTCCAGTGCGCGCACGTCCCGCCGTACGGTCACTTCGGAGGTCTGGACGACGCGGGCGAGTTCACGGAGCGATACGGCCCCGTTCGCTCGCACCATTTCGAGGATCAATTGACGACGTTCTGCAGCGAACACGAAACTGACAGTAACGCGGACGACCGTCTGCTTTCAGCTCTTTGCGCCGAATAGTAGAAGTTGTTCGCACAGGGGGACGGGGGGTGGTATAGGGCCCGGTTCCGGCGCACATGCCTCCCGCATGTCCGGCAACCCGGCGACGACGCGCCGTCAACTCCCCGTGACCAGCGGGGAGTCGAAACCGTCCGTCAGCCCTCGTCCGCCGTCTTGCGGGTGTGCAACTGTCGCGCCACTTCCGCGATCGACCCGGAAAGAGACGGGTACACGGTGAACGCGTTCGCGATCTGTTCGACCGTCAGATTGTTGTCGACGGCGATCGAGATCGGGTGGATGAGTTCCGAGGCGCGCGGCGCCACGACCACACCACCGACGACGATCCCGGTGCCGGGCCGGCAGAAGATCTTGACGAAGCCGTCGCGGATGCCCTGCATCTTGGCGCGCGGGTTGCGCAGCAGCGGCAGCTTGACGACCCGGGCGTCGATCTTGCCGCCGTCCACGTCGGCCTGGCTGTAGCCGACGGTGGCGATCTCGGGGTCGGTGAAGACGTTCGAGGAGACGGTCTTGAGGTTGAGCGGGGCCACCGCGTCGCCGAGGAAGTGGTACATGGCGATACGGCCCTGCATGGCGGCGACGGAGGCCAGGGCGAAGATCCCGGTCACGTCACCGGCCGCGTACACACCGGGTGCTGTGGTCCGGGAGACCTTGTCGGTCCAGATGTGACCCGACTCGCGGACCTTGACGCCCGCCTCCTCCAGCCCCATCCCCTCGCTGTTGGGAATGGCGCCGACCGCCATGAGGCAGTGCGAGCCGGTGATGACCCGGCCGTCGGACAGGGTGACCTCGACCCGGTCGCCCACCCGCTTGGCGGACTCGGCGCGCGAGCGGGCCATGACGTTCATGCCGCGGCGCCGGAAGACGTCCTCGAGGACGGCGGCGGCGTCCGGGTCCTCGCCGGGCAGCACGCGGTCGCGCGAGGACACGAGGGTGACCTTGGAGCCGAGGGCCTGGTAGGCGCCGGCGAACTCCGCGCCGGTCACGCCCGAGCCGACCACGATGAGCTCCTCGGGGAGCTCGCCCAGGTCGTAGACCTGGGTCCAGTTCAGGATGCGCTCGCCGTCGGGCTGGGCGTCCGGCAGTTCGCGCGGGTGGGCGCCGGTGGCGAGCAGGACGGCGTCGGCGGTGAGGGTCTCCTCGGTGCCGTCGGCGGCGCTGACGACGACCTTGCGCGAGCCGTCGAGGGCCTGCATGCCCTCCAGCCGGCCGCGCCCGCGCAGCACGCGCGCGCCGGCCCGGGTGACGGAGGCGGTGATGTCGTGCGACTGGGCGAGCGCGAGCCGCTTCACCCGGCGGTTGACCTTGCCGAGGTCCACCCCGACGACCCGGGCGGCCTGCTCCAGCGGCGGGGTGTCGTCGGCGACGATGATCCCCAGCTCCTCGTACGAGGAGTCGAAGGTGGTCATCACCTCGGCCGTGGCGATCAGGGTCTTCGACGGCACGCAGTCGGTCAGCACCGACGCTCCGCCCAGACCGTCGCAGTCGACGACGGTCACCTCCGCGCCGAGCTGCGCGGCCACCAGCGCCGCCTCATAGCCGCCGGGTCCGCCACCGATGATCACGATCCGAGTCACGTACTCCATTGTCCCGCACGGGGGCCGGTGGTACTGCCCCGGGGGGCGCGGGAGGCGCCACCGTTACGAGAGTGACGCGTGCGCGGGCTGCCGTACTCTCCTTGCATGTCGCTCTACGCCGCGTACGCTGGCAACCTCGACGCGCGGCTGATGACCCGCCGCGCTCCCCACTCGCCACTGCGTGCCACCGGCTGGCTGAACGGGTGGCGGCTGACGTTCGGCGGCGAACAGCTGGGCTGGGAGGGCGCGCTGGCGACGGTCGTCGAGGATCCCTCGGACCCCGGCGCGCAGGTCTTCGTCGCGCTGTACGACGTCGCCCCCATGGACGAGGACTCGCTGGACCGCTGGGAGGGCATGAGTCTCGGCATCTACCGGCGCGCCCGGGTGCGGGTGCAGACGATGGACCGGGAGGAGTCCGCCTGGATGTTCGTCCTGAACGGCTACGAGGGCGGCCTGCCGGCGGCCCGCTACCTGGGCGAGATCGCCGACGCGGCGGAATCGGCGGGAGCCCCACACGATTACGTGATGGAGCTCCGCAAGAGGCCTTGCTGAGCGCGACCGACTCTAGACTCGGAGCATCTGCGCACCAACGGGAGACCGCATGAGCCCCAGCACATATGACGTCTACTACACGGTGCAGGCCGCCGAGGCCCGTGACCGGCTCGACGATCAACAGCGCACCTCGTTCGACAAGGGCATCGCCCTGCTGGCTCGCGACCCGTTCCTTTCGGTGTCCAGGCCCATAGGGTCCACCGGCGACGACCGTACGATCCGCCTGACCCAGAACATTCTCGTCGAGTACACGGTCAGCCGCGGACGCCTGCTGGTCTTCATCGTCGAGGTGTTCAACGACAAGGACGTCCTGATCACCGACGACTGATCGTCGCCCAGCGGTCCGCGCCTCGTTGGAAACGACAAGACAACGATCGCCATCCCGTGGGCTCTGTCATCTACGCGCGTAGGCAGGAACCGGCTACCCTCATCGCGTGAACGCATCTCTTCTCCCGGACGACATCCAGGGCGACCCGCACGCCGCGGCCGACGCCGCCGCCGCACGCCTGCGCGAACTGACCGGCGCCGAGACCCACGACGTCGCCCTCGTGATGGGCTCCGGCTGGGCGCCGGCCGTGGACGCCCTGGGCGCTCCCGACGCCGAGTTCCAGGTCACCGAGCTGCCCGGTTTCCCGCCGCCCGCGGTCGAGGGCCACGGCGGCAAGGTCCGCTCGTACCGGATCGGCGCGAAGCGGGCGCTGGTCTTCCTGGGCCGCACCCACTACTACGAGGGCCGCGGCGTCGCCGCCGTCGCCCACGGTGTCCGTACGGCGGTGGCGGCCGGCTGCAAGACGATCGTGCTGACGAACGGCTGCGGCGGCCTGCGCGAGGGCATGCGCCCCGGGCAGCCGGTACTGATCAGCGACCACATCAACCTCACGGCGACGTCCCCCATCCTCGGCGCGAACTTCGTGGACCTCACGGACCTGTACTCCCCGCGGCTGCGCACCCTGTGCAAGGAGATCGACGCCACGCTCGAGGAAGGCGTCTACGCCCAGTTCCCCGGCCCGCACTACGAGACGCCGGCCGAGATCCGGATGGCCCGCACCATCGGCGCGGACCTGGTCGGCATGTCGACCGTGCTGGAGGCCATCGCGGCCCGTGAGGCCGGGGCCGAGGTGCTCGGCATCTCCCTCGTGACCAACCTCGCCGCCGGCATGACCGGCGAGCCGCTGAACCACGAGGAGGTCCTCCAGGCGGGACGCGACTCGGCGACCCGCATGGGCTCCCTGCTGGCACAGGTGCTGGGCCGGCTGTAGGGCGGCGCACGGCGGCGCCGGTCCGTACGACTCGGCCCGTCCCGCGCTTGACGAGGCCCGTTCCGGGCCGATGGGGGTCCGGGGCCGCAGTCCCCGGGAACCCGGACCACGAGACGACGAGAGGTTGGACACCGACGTGCACGACGTCATCGCCCGCGCCCACGCGTGGCTCGCCGAGGACCCCGACCCGGAGACCCGCGACGAGCTCGCCGCGCTCATCGAGGCCGCAGACGTCAGCGAGCTCGCCGAGCGCTTCGACGGCACCCTCCAGTTCGGTACCGCCGGGCTGCGCGGTGAACTCGGGGCCGGGCCCATGCGGATGAACCGCTCCGTCGTGATCCGGGCCGCGGCCGGCCTCGCCGCGTACCTCACGAAGAACGGCGGGGCCGGCGGCGTGGTCGTCATCGGCTACGACGCCCGGCACAAGTCGGAGGACTTCGCCCGCGACACCGCGGCCGTGATGACGGGCGCGGGCTTCCGCGCGGCCGTGCTCCCGCGTCCTCTCCCCACCCCCGTCCTCGCCTTCGCCATAAGGCACCTGGGCGCGGTCGCCGGCGTGGAGGTCACCGCCAGCCACAACCCGCCGCGCGACAACGGCTACAAGGTGTACCTGGGGGACGGCTCGCAGATCGTGCCGCCCGCCGACGCCGGGATCGCGGCCGAGATCGACGCGATCGCCGCCCTGAAGGACGTTCCGCGTCCGGAGGCCGGCTGGCAGACCCTCGACGACGCCGTCCTCGACGCCTATCTGGCCCGCACGGACGCGGTCCTCGCCGCGGACTCCCCCCGCACGGCCCGCACGGTCTACACGGCGATGCACGGCGTCGGCAAGGACGTCCTGCTGGCCGCCTTCGCCCGCGCGGGCTTCCCCGAGCCCGTCCTCGTCGCCGAGCAGGCCGAACCCGACCCGGAATTCCCGACCGTCGCCTTCCCCAACCCGGAGGAGCCCGGCGCGATGGACCTGGCCTTCGCCAGGGCCCGCGAGACCCACCCCGACCTGGTCATCGCCAACGACCCGGACGCCGACCGCTGCGCCGTGGCCGTGCCCCACGCGGGCGACTGGCGCATGCTGCGGGGCGACGAGGTCGGCTCGCTCCTCGCCGCGCACCTCGTCCGGCGCGGCGCGCGGGGCACGTTCGCCGAGTCGATCGTGTCCTCCTCCCTCCTCGGCCGTATCGCCGAGAAGGCGGGCCTGCCCTACGAGGAGACCCTCACCGGCTTCAAGTGGATCGCCCGCGTCGACGGCCTGCGCTACGGCTACGAGGAGGCCCTCGGCTACTGCGTCGACCCCGAGGGCGTACGCGACAAGGACGGCATCACCGCCGCCCTGCTGATCACGGAGCTCGCCTCCACCCTCAAGGCCGAGGGCCGCACCCTCCTCGACCTGCTCGACGACCTCGCCGTGGAGCACGGTCTGCACGCCACCGACCAGCTCTCGGTGCGCGTCCAGGACCTCTCGCTCATCGCCGACGCGATGCGGCGCCTCCGGGAGCAGCCCCCGACCTCCCTCGCGGGCCTGGCCATCACCCGGGCCGAGGACCTCACGCTGGGCACGGACAAGCTGCCCCCGACCGACGGCCTGCGCTACACGCTGGACGGCGCCCGGGTCGTCGTCCGCCCCAGCGGCACCGAACCGAAGCTGAAGTGCTACCTGGAGGTCGTGGTCCCGGTCCCCACCCACGCCGACCTCCCGACGGCCCGCGGCACGGCCGACGACCTGCTCACCGCGATCAAGCGGGACCTGTCGGCGGCGGCCGGCATCTGACCTCGCCCGGCGAGCCCCGGCGGCCCGTGCCGGCCCTTCGGGCGCGCGCGGGCGCGCCGAGCGCAACACCGGCTTGCGGGGCCTCCGCGGCCTGCGGGCCGCGCACATCGGTCGATCTTTGACCGGAGGTGTCGCCGTCGCCGTCCTCGTCGAGGCGGTCGGCGGCCAGGGCGGTGAAGGCCGAGCGGCCGGCGACCTCGGCGGCAGAGCCGCACCGGCACCCAAGGGGCGGGCCGCACAGCGGCGGGCGGCCCGCCCACGGGTGCCGCGGGCCCTTCGCGGGCCGGGCAGGCGTCAGGGCAGGAAGATCACCGTCGCCGCACCCACGATGCCGATGGCGATCCCGATCGGCCACAGCGCACGCCCCCGTTGCCGTTCGTCGGCCGGGGCGGCCGGGCGGGTCGCCGGGTCCCGCCACATCGCGGTGATCTCGGCGGCGGTCCGCTCGTACGGGTGCAGCACGCCGAGCCTGCTCTCCAGCCACGGCCAGCGCGGCGAGGCCACCCGCCACTCCTCGAACGAGGCCCGCGTGCCGAGGATCCGCAGCCGGGCGCCCTCGCACTCCGCGGCCCGGACGTGGTCCCAGGCGAGGTGCCGGGTGCCGCTCAGACCGTTGAACCACAGGCCGTCGTGGTCGGCGGTGACCCGCCAGGCGATGCGGCGCGGCAGCAGCAGGGCGGCGAGCAGCGTGGCGACCAGGCCGTAGCCGTACCTCCACCAGCCGGAGTCCTCCCAGTAGAGCGGGAGGAACAGCAGCACCAGCCCGACGGCGAACCAGTCGGCCCATCCGGCACGCCACTTGCGTATGCCCGCGGCGGCCTGCCGGGCGGCCCGCTCGGCGACGACGACCGCGGCGGCCCCGCGCAGCTCCTCCTGCCGGGCCTCCCGGAGCCCCGCACCCCGCGCCTCCGCGCCGCCCTCACCCCACGGCCAGCAGAATCCCCAGCACCACGGCCCCCGCCACCGCCGGGCCCAGGATCTCCCAGGCCCAGCGCACGGTCACCTCGCCCTGTGCGGTCCCCTCCTTCTCGCGCGCCCCCCACAGCTCCCGCAGCTCGTCCATGACCCGGTCGGTCTCGGCGCGCACGGGCCCGTCCGGCACGGCGGCGCCGCCGCCGCGCGAGAGCCCACCGCCACCCGAGAGCCCGCCACCGAGGCCGCCGAACCCGCCGCCGCCCCGCGCGGCGTCCCGGCCGCCGGTCCGCCCGGTCCGCCCAGCCGCCGCCTTGGACTCCCGCCGGTTCGCCTTCTTCCGCGCCCGCAGCGAGACGGGGATGGACCACAGCTGGAACTTCTTCCCCGACGCGTCGACGACCTCGTTGGAGTACCCGGACCGCAGGGAGGCCACCTGCCCCCACGGCAGCACGATCACCCGCAACGGGTTGCGCACCCGGAGCCGGTCCTGGCCCGCGAACACGGCGGGCCGCAGCGTGAAGGCGACGATCAGCGGCACCAGCAGGATCAGCGAGGCGAGGGCCAGCCACGGCGTGCGCCCGTCGCCCACGAAGATCGCGTCGAGGCCGAGCCAGCCCACCAGGCCCAGCAGCAGCGCACCCCCGGCCATGCCCGCGGGCGACCGGTAGACGCGGTCCTTGGTCTCGGGTGCCGAAGGCTGCGGCGCGGGTGGCTGGTCTTCCGGGGTCGTCATGGCCCCGATTCTGCCCGACGCCCACCGGCCCGCTCATCCGCAGCCCCGCCGTTGCCGACGAGCACGGATGCAACCGACGGGGTGTACAGCCGCTACGCGCGTAGATATGCTCGTCTGGTGACCATGCCCACCAATACACCTACCGCAGCCGACGCACTCACGGACGTCACGGCGTCCGACGGCTCGCTGCGCCGCTTCCTCCACGGGCTGCCCGGCGTCGACACGGTCGGCCTGGAGGCGCGCGCCGCCGCGCTCGGCACCCGTTCCATCAAGACGACCGCGAAGGCGTACGCCATCGACCTCGCCATCTCGATGGTCGACCTGACGACGCTGGAAGGCGCGGACACCCCGGGCAAGGTCCGGGCGCTCGGCGCGAAGGCGGTCCACCCCGACCCGACCGACCGTACGACCCCGACCACGGCCGCGGTCTGCGTGTATCCGGACATGGTCGCCACCGCCAAGGCGGCCGTCGCCGGATCCGGCGTCAAGGTCGCCTCGGTCGCCACCGCCTTCCCGGCCGGCCGCGCCGCCCTCGACGTGAAGCTCGCGGACGTCCGCGACGCCGTCGCCGCGGGCGCCGACGAGATCGACATGGTCATCGACCGCGGGGCGTTCCTCGCGGGCAAGTACCTGAAGGTGTACGACGAGATCACCGCCGTGCGCGAGACGTGCGGGACGGCCGCCCGGCTGAAGGTCATCTTCGAGACGGGCGAGCTGTCGACGTACGACAACATCCGCCGGGCGAGCTGGCTCGGCATGCTCGCGGGCGCCGACTTCATCAAGACCTCGACCGGCAAGGTCGCCGTCAACGCCACGCCCGCGAACACCCTGCTGATGCTGGAGGCGGTGCGCGACTTCCGCGCCCAGACCGGCGTCCAGGTCGGCGTGAAGCCCGCCGGCGGCATCCGCACCACCAAGGACGCGATCAAGTTCCTCGTCCTGGTCAACGAGACCGCGGGCGAGGACTGGCTGGACAACCACTGGTTCCGCTTCGGCGCCTCCTCGCTCCTGAACGACCTGCTGATGCAGCGTCAGAAGCTGGCCACCGGCCGCTACTCCGGCCCCGACTACGTGACGGTGGACTGATCACCATGGCATCCGTGACTGCATCCGCATTCGAGTACGCTCCGGCCCCCGAGTCCCGCTCGGTCGTCGACATCGCCCCCTCCTACGGCCTGTTCATCGACGGCGAGTTCACCGAGGCGGCCGAGGGCAAGGTCTTCAAGACCGTCTCGCCGTCCACCGAGGAGGTCCTCTCCGAGATCGCCCAGGCGGGCGAGGCGGACGTCGACCGTGCCGTGCGGGCCGCCCGCAAGGCCTTCGGTAAGTGGTCCGCGCTGCCGGGCTCCGAGCGCGCCAAGTACCTGTTCCGCATCGCCCGGATCATCCAGGAGCGCAGCCGCGAACTGGCCGTCCTGGAGACGCTGGACAACGGCAAGCCGATCAAGGAGACGCGCGACGCCGACCTGCCCCTGGTCGCCGCGCACTTCTTCTACTACGCGGGCTGGGCCGACAAGCTCGACCACGCCGGGTTCGGAACGTCCCCCCGGCCGCTGGGCGTCGCCGGCCAGGTCATCCCCTGGAACTTCCCGCTGCTGATGCTGGCGTGGAAGATCGCCCCGGCGCTCGCCACCGGCAACACGGTCGTCCTGAAGCCGGCCGAGACCACCCCGCTGTCCGCCCTGTTCTTCGCGGACATCTGCCGCCAGGCGGGCCTGCCCAGGGGCGTCGTCAACATCCTCCCCGGCTACGGCGACGCCGGTGCCGCGCTGGTCGCGCACCCGGACGTGAACAAGGTCGCCTTCACCGGCTCCACCGCCGTCGGCAAGGCGATCGCCCGGCAGGTCGCGGGCTCGCACAAGAAGGTCACGCTCGAACTGGGCGGCAAGGGCGCCAACATCGTCTTCGACGACGCGCCGATCGACCAGGCCGTCGAGGGCATCGTCAGCGGCATCTTCTTCAACCAGGGCCAGGTCTGCTGCGCGGGCAGCCGGCTCCTCGTCCAGGAGTCGATCCAGGACGAGCTGCTGGAGTCGCTCAAGCGCCGCCTCGCGACCCTCCGGCTCGGCGACCCGCTCGACAAGAACACCGACATCGGCGCGATCAACTCCGCCGAGCAGCTCTCGCGCATCACCTCGCTCGTCGAGCAGGGTGAGGCGGAGGGCGCCGAACGCTGGTCCCCGGCCTGCGAACTGCCCACGTCCGGCTACTGGTTCGCCCCGACGCTCTTCACGAACGTCACCCAGGCGCACACCGTCGCCCGCGACGAGATCTTCGGCCCGGTCCTGTCGGTCCTCAGCTTCCGCACGCCGGAGGAGGCCGTCGCCAAGGCCAACAACACGCCGTACGGCCTGTCGGCCGGCATCTGGACGGAGAAGGGCTCCCGCATCCTCGCGGTGGCGAGCAAGCTCCGCGCGGGCGTGATCTGGTCCAACACGTTCAACAAGTTCGACCCGACGTCGCCGTTCGGCGGCTACAAGGAGTCGGGCTTCGGCCGCGAGGGCGGCCGCCACGGCCTGGAGGCGTACCTCGATGTCCGATAAGACCGACAAGACCGATCAGCAGCAGCGGCTCAGCGTCTTCAAGACCTACAAGCTGTACGTCGGCGGGAAGTTCCCGCGTTCCGAGAGCGGCCGGGTGTACGAGGTGACCGACGCAAAGGGCAAGTGGCTGGCCAACGCACCGCAGTCGTCCCGCAAGGACGCCCGTGACGCGGTCGTGGCCGCGCGCAAGGCGTTCGGCGGCTGGTCCGGGGCGACGGCGTACAACCGCGGCCAGATCCTCTACCGCGTCGCGGAGATGCTGGAGGGCCGCAAGGGCCAGTTCGTCCACGAGGTCGCCGAGGCCGAGGGCCTGTCGAAGTCCAAGGCCGCCGACCAGGTCGAGGCGACGATCGACCGCTGGGTCTGGTACGCGGGCTGGACCGACAAGATCGCCCAGGTCCTGGGCGGCGGAAACCCGGTCGCGGGCCCGTACTTCAACCTCTCCTCGCCCGAACCGACGGGCGTGGTCGCGGTCCTGGCCCCGCAGGAGTCGTCCTTCCTGGGCCTGGTCTCGGTGCTCGCCCCCGTGATCGCGACCGGCAACACGGCGATCGTGATCGCGAGCGAGCGCTCGCCGCTCCCGGCGCTGTCGCTCGGCGAGGTGCTGGCCACCTCCGACGTGCCCGGCGGGGTCGTCAACGTCCTCTCCGGCCGTACGGCGGAGATCGCGGCGCCCCTCGCCTCCCACCAGGACGTCAACGCCATCGATCTGGCGGGCGCCGGCCATGACGATGGTCTGGCGAAGGAGCTGGAGATCGCGGCGGCCGACAACCTGAAGCGCGTCCTTCGTCCACAGCCTGTGGACGACTGGTCGGCGGACCCGGGCATCGACCGCATGACGCCCTTCCTGGAGACGAAGACGGTCTGGCACCCCACGGGTTCACTGGGCGCCTCGGGCTCGTCGTACTAGGCGGGTCACCGGCCCCCGGAACGCGGAAGCCGCGCCCGCCCCTCCGTCCGGGGGCTGCGCGGCTTCCGTGCGTGCTGGGCGGCCTCAGCCGCCCAGCACCTTCGTGACACCTCCCAGCGCCTTCGTCGCGTCCCCCAGCACCGGGATCGAGCCGATGGACTGCGCCTGCGCCACCGGCCCGGTGAGCATCTGCGAGGTCAGCGGCTTGAAGTCGGCGAGCTGGGTGCCGACGCCGTTGTCGAGCGGGTCGACGCCGGTGCCCGCGAGGGGGTTGGGCTTGAGGCCGGTCACCGCCCCGGTGACGTACGTCAGGGAGCCGAGCGCCCCCTGCACACCCGCCTGCGGGTCGAGCTGACCGACCGAGGTGGGCCTGGTCCGCACCACGTCGGCGACCGGCTCGCCGGTCGCCGCGGCTGCGGCCCCGGCGCCGGCGCCCAGCGCCACCCCGGCGGTCGCGAGGGCGGCGAGGGCGCGCCGGCCGGTGGAGGTCTGGGGGGAAGCGTGTCGGGCCATCGATGCCGCCTTCTGATGCGCAAGGTGATCAGGTCGACACGAAGGGTAGTTGAGGTGTGACGCGCGCATCAAAGCCGACCCGCGGGGTCGTTGACGGCCGGGGGGATGCCTCACACTGGTGTCCCGTGACCTCCCCTCCGCCCATACCGACGCGAGTCGTGCTGCTCTGCGGCCCTTCCGGCTCCGGCAAGTCCCTGCTCGCGGCCCGCTCCGGCCTCCCGGTGCTGCGGCTCGACGACTTCTACAAGGAAGGCGACGACCCGACGCTGCCGCTGGTCGACGGGAGTTCCGACATCGACTGGGACCACCCCGGCTCGTGGGACGCCGACACCGCCGTCGCCTCGATCGTGGAACTGTGCGGCACGGGCCGTACGAACGTTCCCGTCTACGACATCTCGCTCAGCGCGCGCACCGGCGCGGACGCGATCGACATCGGACCGACCCCGCTGTTCATCGCGGAGGGCATCTTCGCCGCCGAGATCGTGAACCGGTGCCGCGAACTGGGCGTCCTGGCCGACGCGCTGTGCCTGAGCCGCGGCCCGGTGAAGACCTTCCGCCGCCGCTTCCTGCGCGATCTGAGGGAGGGCCGCAAGTCGGTGCCCTTCCTGCTGCGCCGCGGCTGGCGGCTGATGCGCTCCGAGCGTTCCATCGTCGCCCGGCAGACCGCGCTCGGTGCGCACGCCTGCGACCGCGACGAGGCGTTGGGCCGCCTGGCGGCAGCGGCGGCGGGCCGCGGCGCCCCGACGGCGCATACGGCCGCCTAGGACGCTCGCACCGGCGCGGACGGACACGCAGAAGCGGGACTGGACGGACCCCCCGGCCCTCCAGCCCCGCTTCCTCGGTGCTCCCCCGTGTCCCCCGGGGTGGTGCTTCCCCCGTGCTTGCGCGGTACCGCTCCGCCGACGTCCCCCGTCGGGCCCCCCGGTACCGCTTCCCCCGTGTTTCCCCCGTGTTCCCCCGTTCACCGGCTCCCCTGAGCGGAGCCGGGCCTTCCCCCGTTCACCCTCAGGCGACAAGCTCCCCGAAGGCGTCTTCCTCGTCACGGCCGAAGCTGAGGACCTCGTCCTCGCGCAGCCGGCGGAGCGACCGCCAGATGCTGGACTTCACCGTGCCGACACTGATGTCGAGGATCTCCGCGATCTCCGGGTCGGTGCGGCCTTCGTAGTAGCGAAGGACCAGCATCGTCCGCTGGAGTTCGGGAAGCCGGGCCAGCGCCTGCCACAGGACCGCGCGCAGCTCGGTGCCGCGCATCGCGTCCGTGTCGCCGGCCGTCTCCGGCAGCTCCTCGGTCGGGTACTCGTTCAGCTTGCGGCGACGCCACGCGCTGATGTGCAGGTTGGTCATCGTCCGGCGGAGGTATCCGCCGACCGCGGCCTTGTCACTGATCCGCTCCCACGCCCGGTACGTCGAGAACAGCGCGCTCTGGAGCAGGTCCTCCGCCTCGAAGCGGTCGCCGGTGAGGTGGTAGGCGGTTGCGTACAGGGAGGCGCGGCGCTCCTGGACGTAGGCGGTGAACTCCGCCTCGCTCAGCGAGTGACGCTCCCCCGTGTCCTCCCTGTACGCGGCTCCCCCGTGAGCCGCCTGTTCCCCCGTGTCGACCACGGTCATGAAGGCGGTGTGCTGTCGCCCGGTGCCGCGAGCGCACCCCCGCCCGCTCACGGCACCGGACTTCTCGGAACCCCGGTGCACGTCGTGCAGACGCGTGACGACCGCGACTGCGTTGGTGCTCATACCGTGCAGCGTGTTCATCTCGCGCCCCCCGTCGTGGACTTCCGGTGTTCGGTCTCCTGCGCCGGTCCGGCTCCGCTGTCGTTCCGCGTCGCCTTGTCCGTGACCAAAAGATTGCCCGGGGCACTTCATCGCCGTGTCCGCCGACTGTCACAGACCTGTCACAGGGGCCTGTCACGACAACCCCACAGACCGTCCACAGGCTTGCGGGGTACGGCAGTTGACCTGGTCGGCGCAGATCACCGTGGGACCCTGCCGCCCTGCGCCGGGCCCCCGACGTCCGCTCGGCCTGTCACGCCGCCCACGGCCCGCCCGGCGGTCCGTCGCCGGCCGCGCCGCGGGAGCTGCCGGGGGGTGATCGGCGCGCACCGGTGGCGGGTGCGGGGCGTCGGAGGTGCCCGCGCCGGGCGCACGCGTCCATCCCCACCACGGCGTCCTCGCGCCGACCCGGAGCGAGTACGTCGACCTCGTGGCGGCCGCTCCCCTGCCGGCGACGGTACGGCGCGCCCCGGCCGCGGCCGTCGCGTTCGACCGGGGCACCGGCACCGGGGCCTCGCGACGGTGGCGGCCCGGCGCGGGGTCGGCCGGGAGGCGGGAACGGACGTCGCGCCGGAACCGGGGGCGTACGGCGAGGGCGGCAGGATGCCGGGCGGGTTCCTGGCGGGTCTGGGTAGGCACCTGCGGCCGGGCGGCGAGGGCCGGCTGAGCCGGTCCGATCTGGCCGGGCACCTCGGTCTGCGCACCCGCGACGGACGGCTCAGACTCGTCGAAACCGCAGGTCTGCGGGTTGTGGGCCGTACCGGTGCACGACCCGGGCACAGACGTTCGCAGGATGTGTCCGACCCCCTGTACGCGGCCCGCGCCGCGGAAACCATCTCCCTCTGGCACCTCACCACCTACCCACAGGTCGAACGACAGCCCCCTCATGGGCCAGAATGAGCCCGTGCCTTCCCTGTTGCTGATCGAGGACGACGACGCCATCCGTACGGCCCTGGAGCTCTCACTGACGCGCCAGGGACACCGGGTGGCCACCGCTGCCAGCGGTGAGGACGGTCTGAAGCTGCTGCGCGAGCAGCGGCCGGATCTCATCGTGCTGGACGTGATGCTGCCCGGCATCGACGGTTTCGAGGTGTGCCGGCGCATCCGGCGCACCGACCAACTGCCGATCATCTTGCTGACCGCGCGCAGTGACGACATCGACGTGGTCGTCGGGCTGGAGTCCGGCGCCGACGACTACGTCGTCAAACCAGTGCAGGGCCGGGTGCTGGACGCCCGGATCCGGGCCGTGCTGCGGCGCGGAGAGCGCGAGTCGAGCGATTCGGCGACGTTCGGCAGTCTCGTCATCGACCGCGCGGCGATGACGGTGACGAAGAACGGCGAGGATCTCCAGCTCACGCCGACCGAACTGCGGCTGCTGCTCGAACTGAGCCGGCGGCCGGGGCAGGCGCTGTCCCGGCAGCAGCTGCTGCGGCTGGTGTGGGAGCACGACTACCTCGGCGACTCACGGCTGGTGGACGCCTGTGTCCAGCGGCTGCGGGCCAAGGTGGAGGACGTGCCGTCGTCCCCGGTCCTGATCCGTACCGTGCGCGGCGTCGGCTACCGCCTGGACGCCCCTCAGTGACACAGCGGCAAGGGGGGCTCCGCGGCTGGTCCGCGGCGCGTAAGGGAAGACTCTCGCGGCTGCGTTTCACCAGCCTGCGGCTGCGGCTCGTCGTCGTCTTCGGGGCGGTGGCGCTGACCGCCGCGGTGTCCGCGTCCGGCATCGCGTACTGGCTCAACCGCGAGGCCGTGCTGACCCGTACCCAGGGCGCGGTGCTGCGGGACTTCGAGCAGGAGATGGAGAACCGGGCGGGTTCGCTGCCCGAGCATCCCTCGCAGGACGAGCTCCAGCACACCGCCGGGCAGATGGCCAACAGCAGCCAGCGCTTCAGCGTGCTGCTGGTGGGCGAGGACTCCAGCGGCAAGACCGTCTACGGCAACTCGGGCGGCCTCAACGGGTTCTCGCTGGAGGACGTGCCCGGGGCGCTGCGTACGGCGGTGAACAAGCGGCAGGACGTCACGGGCGGCAACAAGGCGCCGTACCACCTGTACTGGCAGCGGGTCGTCGACCACGGCACGCCGTATCTGGTGGCCGGGACGCAGGTGAACGGGGGCGGGCCGACCGGGTACATGCGCAAGTCGCTGGAGCCGGAGGCCAAGGACCTCAACTCGCTGGCCTGGTCGCTGGGGATCGCCACCGGCCTCGCGCTGATCGGGGCCGCGCTGCTCGCGCAGGCCGCCGGGACGACCGTGCTGAAGCCCGTGCACCGGCTGGGCGTCGCGGCGCGGCGGCTCGGCGAGGGTCGGTTCGACACCCGGCTGCGGGTGTCCGGGACGGACGAACTCGCCGATCTGTCACGGACGTTCAACCGGGCCGCGGAGTCACTGGAGAAGCGGGTCGCCGACATGGCCGCGCGGGACAACGCCTCGCGGCGGTTCGTCGCCGACATGTCGCACGAGCTGCGGACTCCGCTGACCGCCATCACCACCGTCGCGGAGGTGCTGGAGGAGGAGCTGGACGCCGAGTCGGGCAGCATCGACCCGATGATCGAGCCCGCGGTGCGGCTGGTCGTCAGCGAGACACGGCGGCTGAACAACCTGGTCGAGAACCTGATGGAGGTCACCCGCTTCGACGCGGGCACCGCACGGCTGGTCCTGGACGACGTCGACGTCGCCGACCAGATCACCCACTGCATCGACGCGCGCGCCTGGCTGGACGCGGTCGACCTGGACGCCGAGCGCGGCATCCACGCCCTGCTCGACCCGCGCCGGCTGGACGTGATCCTCGCCAACCTCATCGGCAACGCGCTCAAGCACGGCGGTTCGCCGGTGCGGGTGTCGGTGTCGGCGGCGGACGACGCGGTCGTCATCTCCGTGCGCGACCACGGGCCCGGTATCCCCGAGGAGGTGCTGCCGCACGTCTTCGACCGGTTCTACAAGGCGAGCGCCTCCCGGCCGCGATCCGAGGGCAGCGGGCTCGGCCTGTCCATCGCGCTGGAGAACGCCCACATCCACGGCGGCGAGATCACCGCCGCCAACTCCCCTGAGGGCGGTGCGGTGTTCACGCTGCGCCTGCCCCGGGGCGTCCTGGAGCCGGCGGACCGGGGCGGCGAGGAGGACGAGCGGGCCGCGCGGCCGGCGCCGTCCGTCCAGTCCATGCCCGTGCAGTCCGGGAAGTCCGTGCAGGACAAGGGGGACGCGTAGTGACCATGCGCCGTGCGACGGTACGACGGCTGCTCGCCGTGCCCGTGCTGGCCGGCCTGGCCGGTCTGCTCGCCGGCTGCGGGATCCGGGCGACCGAGGTGCCGACCGACTTCGGGCCCGCCCCCTCCCGGGCGCGCTGCTCGCTCACCGAGCCGGACGTGACGTCACAGTCCGCACGGGCGGGCGTGCCGGTGCAGGTGTTCCTGCTGTGCGGTTCGTCGCTGGTGACCGTCGACCGGTCCGTGCGGGTGCCGGACGGCGCGGCGGACTTCGAGCGGCGGGTGCTGGTGGCACAGGGCCTGCTCGACCAGCTCGCCGAGTCGCCGTCGGCGGGCGAGAAGGAGGCCGGGTACACGACGGACGTGCGCGGCGGCATGAAGGTCGGCGGGCCCCGTGCGAAGGACCCCGACGACGCGCTGCGGCTGAGCACCCCGCCCGGCGACCTGACCTCGTACGCCCTCGCCCAGCTCGTCTGCACGTTCTCCGACTCGGCGGCGGCCGAGGGCGACGGCAAGGTGGTGCTGGGCGGCCCCGGCTCCGACCCGCTGCGCCGCTACGAGTGCACCGACGAGGTCCGCTCCCGCCCCGGCAGCACGGAGCCCCCGTCCTCGGCGGTCACCGGCAGCGGCTGACCCGCACCGGTCGTCCGGCCGGTGTGGCGGACGCCTCACGGGGCGCCCGGTGGCCGTGGTCGTCGCAGGTCACCCTCTACCGGGAGGCCGTGGCGGCCGGGCCGGGCGGGTGACTCGTGCCGGTGGCGCGGGACGAGCCGGAACCGATCGTGCCGGGGGTCGCGTCTTGGGGGGCGTGCAGCGTCAAGGCTCCATCGGCGGCAGCGCCGCGATCCGCATCCGCGCGACCGGGATTCTCCTCCTGGCCGCCCATCTCGTGTTCGTCGCCTGGGTCGCGCTGCGCCCGCTGAACGTCCCCTGGGTGGTACCGGCCAACCTCCATCCGTTCGACGGGATCCGGGCCGACCTGAGACTGGGCTGGCCCGAGGCGGCCCGGCGGATCGGCGAGGGGCTGGGGCTGCTGGCCCCGCTGGGCTTTCTGCTGCCGCTGGTGCACGGCAGGCTCAGGGTCTCGCCGCTCGCCTCCCTGATCCGTACGGTCACGGCGGGCGCCCTGCTGTCGCTGGGCATCGAGCTGTTGCAGACCGGGGTGCCCGGTCAGGTCGTGGACGTCGACTCGATGCTGCTGAACACCCTGGGCGTGGCGCTGGCGCATGTCGCGGTGGTGCCTGCGGCGCGCGCGTGGCTGCGTCGCAGGGACGAGCGCCGGGGGCGGGCCGCGATCCGTCAGGAGGAGGCCGCTCAGGGTCTTACCCCGAGGATTCCCAGGGTCGGGGTCGCACCGTAGAGCGACGCTTCGTCCCCTTCGTCACCGTAGCGTGGAAGACAGATGGAGGGGCCGCAAGGGCCGCCTCCGCCCCCCTCGCGACTTCGCTCGAGCGGGTGGGGCCCCCATCGCTCGCGAAGGAGCCGCAGATGTCCAGCCTCGCTCGCCCCACCAACGGCCGCATGATCGGCGGAGTGTGCGCCGCGCTGGCCCGGCGCTTCGGCACCTCCGCGACCACGATGCGCGTGATCTTCGTGCTCTCCTGTCTGCTGCCCGGCCCGCAGTTCCTGCTCTACATAGCGCTGTGGGTCCTGCTGCCGTCGGAGGACAAGGCGGCGCACACGGCCTGGTGACGGCCGTCCACAGCAACGCCGTCGGGGCGCGTCCGGTGTTTCCGGGTGCGCCCCGACGGCGTGTCGTGCGTGCCGGGCGGTGCCGTTCAGCCCAGCGGGATGCCGTTCACCGGCAGGCCGTGCGTCGGCAGGCCCTTGAGCGGCAGACCGCCGAGCAGACCGGCGACGGGCGCGGTGGGCCCCTCGGCGAGCAGCTTCCCGGCGACCGGCTGCGCGGCGGTCAGACCCGCGCCGAGCGCCGGCTGGGCCTGCGTCAGCACCTCACCGGCCGCGGGCAGCGCCGAGGTCAGGTTCTCCGCCGGAAGCGTCCTGGTGACACCGTCCAGGGCCTGCGTGGCGTCCGGCACGGCGGGGGCGGCGTTCGCGGCGCCCGCACCGACGGCGGCGAAGGCGGCACCGAGAGCGGCGACACCGAGGGTCTTGGCAGCAGACTGCTTCATGATGAATGCGTCCTCGAATGGGATACGGGGAACTGACCGGTTCTCGACCGTAAACACGGAGAGGGGTCGGCGGCAAACATCGAAATGCGGACGGATGGTGAACACCCGCCCGCATTCCGTTCACCCGGAAACCGCTACTCAGCCTTCCGTACCCGCAGAACCGCTGGTGGAGGCGGTCTGCTGGAACAGCCATTCGGACTTCAACTCGGAATATCCGGGCTTGATCACGTCACTGATCATGGCAAGTCGTTCATCGAAAGGAATGAATGCTGACTTCATAGCATTGACGGAGAACCACTGGAGATCGTCGAGCGTGTAGCCGAACGCCTCGACAAGGTGCTCGAATTCCCGGCTCATGCTGGTGCCGGACATCAGACGGTTGTCCGTGTTGACGGTGGCCCGGAAGTGCAGCCGGCGCAGCAGGCCGATGGGGTGTTCGGCGTAGGAGGCGGCCGCTCCGGTCTGGAGGTTGGAACTGGGGCACAGCTCCAGCGGGATGCGCTTGTCGCGGACGTAGGAGGCGAGCCGGCCGAGCTTCACACTGCCGTCGGCGGCGATCTCGATGTCGTCGATGATGCGCACCCCGTGGCCGAGCCGGTCGGCGCCGCACCACTGGAGGGCCTGCCAGATCGACGGCAGCCCGAAGGCCTCGCCGGCGTGGATGGTGAAGTGGTTGTTCTCGCGCTTCAGGTACTCGAAGGCGTCGAGGTGCCGGGTGGGCGGGAAGCCCGCCTCCGCGCCCGCGATGTCGAAGCCCACGACCCCGAGGTCCCGGTAGCGGTTGGCGAGTTCGGCGATCTCCAGGGAGCGGGCCGCGTGCCGCATGGCGGTGAGCAGCGCGCCGACGCGGATGCGGTGGCCGTTTCGCCGGGCCGTGCGCTCACCTTCCCGGAAGCCCTCGTTGACGGCCTCGACGACCTCTTCGAGGGTCAGTCCGCCGTCGAGGTGCTGTTCCGGCGCGTAGCGCACCTCGGCGTAGACGACACCGTCCTCGGCGAGGTCCTCGGCGCACTCGCGGGCGACCCGGACGAGCGCGTCGCGGGTCTGCATCACGCCGACGGTGTGCGAGAAGGTCTCCAGGTACCGTTCCAGCGAACCGGAGTCGGCGGCCTCACGGAACCAGATGCCGAGCTTGTCGGCGTCGGTCTCGGGGAGTTGGGCGATGGGGGCACCTCCCACGCCGTTAGGGCTGTGGGGGACGGCGTCCCGGGCGAGGTCGACGATCGTGCCGGGACGCAGCCCGCCGTCGAGATGGTCGTGCAGCAGAACCTTGGGTGCCCGCCGGATCTGGTCCGAGCTCGGGGTCATGCCCGCCTGGGTGCTCTGGCTCGTCATTTCCGCACTCTAACTCCTACGCGCGTAGACGGCGCGCTGTACAACTCCGCCGATACGCAACGGTGACCGCCCGGACAGGTGGAGTACAACGGCGCTTCTGACACTGTTCTGTCATGGCACAGGATGTGACGCCGGTTCGGACGGTCCGGCTGGGGAAGGCGCTCGGCCCCGCGCCGACGGCGGTGAGCGGGGTGGTGCTGCTGCTCCCGGGCGGCGAGGAGGTGTCCAGCCGGAGGCCGTCCGCCGTGTGGGCGGCCGCCTCCGTGCGGGGGCTGGGGCGCAGGCTGGCCCGGGCGGGACGCGAGGAGGGCCTCGCCGTGCACGCCGTGCACTACCGCTACCGCGGCTGGAACGGCAGCGAGGCGCATCTCGCGGCCGACGCGGCCTGGGCGGCCGACGAGGCCGTACGGCGTTACGGAGACGTCCCCGTGTGCCTGGCCGGCGTCGGCATGGGCGCGCGGGCCGCGCTGCGGTCGGGCGGCCACGAGGCCGTCAACTCCGTGCTGGCGATCGCTCCCTGGCTGCCGGAGGAGGACATGGCCGCTCCACCCGAACCGGTGAAGCAGCTGGCCGGGCGGCGGGTGCTGATCGTGCACGGCACGAACGACGAGCGCTGCGACCCCGAGCTGTCGTTCCGGCTCGCGGCACGGGCGAAGAAGGCGAACCGGGACGTGTGCCGGTTCGAGGTGCACTCCGACGGCCACGGGCTGCACCAGTACCGCGGTGAAGTCCTCGCGCTGGCCGAGGACTTCGTCATGGGCGCACTGTTCGGCCGGGCACTCTCCCGGCCGGTGGAGGACGCGCTCGCCGCCCCGCCGCCGCTGGGTCTGCGGATGCCGTTGGCCGTGGGGTTCGGCAGCTCGTTACGGCGCCCGGGCCGCCCCTGAGGCGCGGCCCTCAGTCCGGCAGCAGGTTGCCCCTCCTCGACAGCAGGAACTTCTTGAAGGCCGCCACGGGCGGGGTGTCCGGATGTCCGTCCAGCCAGGCCACGCCGATCTCGCGGGCGGCCCTCGGGGCCGTGACCGTCAGCTCCACCACTCCCGGGCGGGCCACGGCCGGCGGTGGCAGCAGCGCCACCCCCAGCCCCGCCGCCACCAGTCCGCGCAGGGTCTCCGCCTCCTCGCCCTCGAAGGCGATCCGGGGCCGGAAACCGGCCTCCTTGCAGAGGTCGTCGGTGATCCGGCGCAGGCCGTAGCCCGGTTCCAGGGTCACGAAGGTCTCGTCGGCGGCCTCGGCGAGGCGGACCCTTCGGCGGGCGGCGAGGCGGTGGTCGGCGGGGACGACCAGGCGCAGCTTCTGCTCGTCGAGGCGGCGGGCCACCAGGTCGGGGGCGTCCGGGACGGGGGAGGTCAGACAGAGGTCCAGCTCCCCCGCCCGCAGCCGTTCGAGCATCGCCTCGCCGTAGTTCTGGACCAGGCTGAAGCGGACGCGCGGGTGATCGGCGCGGAAGGCGTGGATCAGTCCGGGGACGGTCTCCGCGCCCATGGTGTGCAGGAAGCCGAAGGCGACCTTGCCGGTGGCCGCGTCGGCGTCCGCCCGGACCTCGTCGGCGCCCCGCTCGATCTCGCCGAGGGCCCGCTCGACGGAGGCGAGGAAGGTGCGCCCGGCTGGGGTGAGGGAGACCGTGCGGCCGTGCCGGGCGAACAGGTCGACGCCCAGGTCCTGTTCGAGGCGGACCATGGCCCGGGAGAGCGTCGACTGCGGGACCTGCATCTCCTGCGCGGCACGCGTGACGTGCTCGGTACGGGCGACCCCGGCGAAGTACGCGAGCCGGGGGGCGAGCGTCCTCACCATGTCCGCCGTGTCCGCCGCCATGTCTTCTGTGTCACCGGACGGTGACAGGCGAGCCGCTGACCTCTGCTGATGCACCATGGGAACGATTATGGCGATTCCATGCATTGGACGGATGAGCCGGGGTGTACGTAACTTCGAGGCATGTCTCCCGCCAGTACCGGGGCGTCCACGATCGTGGGCGCCGCGTCCTCCGCTTCCGCCTCCTCCACTCCCCCCACCTCCCTCGCCGCCGACTCCCGTCTGGCCCCCGGCGGCCCCGGCTACCGCCGGATGAGCTTCGCGCTCTTCCTCGCCGGTGTGGCCACCTTCGCCCTGCTGTACTCCACGCAGGCGCTCCTGCCGCTGATCTCCACCGACTTCGGGGGGGCGGCGAGCCAGGCGAGCTGGACGGTCGCGGCGGCGACCGGCGGACTGGCGCTGTTCGTACTCCCGATGAGCGCCCTGTCGGAGCGCTACGGGCGCCGTACGGTCATGACGGCCTCGCTGGGCGTCGCGGTCGGCGTGGGCATGCTCGTCCCGTTCGCGCCCTCGCTGGGCACGCTGGTCGTGCTGCGGGCGGTGCAGGGCGCGGCGCTGGCCGGTCTCCCGGCGTCGGCGACCGCGTATCTCGCCGAGGAGGTCAGGCCGAAGGCGCTCGTCACGGCGATCGGCCTGTTCGTGGCGGGCAACAGCGTCGGCGGGATGAGCGGCCGGGTCATCACCGGCTGGGTCGCGCAGGAGTGGGGCTGGCGGGTGGCCGTCGGGGTGATCGGCGCCCTCGCGGTGGCCTGTGCGATCGCCTTCCGGCTGCTGCTGCCGGCGCCCCGGCACTTCAAGGCGGGTTCCCTGGCGCCGCGCGTCCTGATCGGCACGGTCCGTGAGCACCTCGCCAACCCGCTGCTGTGCCGCCTGTACGCGATCGGCGCGCTGTTCATGACCGTCTTCGGCGGCGTGTACACGGTGATCGGCTACCGGCTGACCGAGGCGCCGTTCTCCCTCCCCCAGGGCATCGTCGGCTCGATCTTCCTGGTGTACCTGGTGGGCACGGTGTCGGCGTCGACGGCGGGACGGCTGGTCGGCCGCCTCGGCCGGCGCGGCGCGCTGTACCTGGCGGGCGGCACCACGGCCACCGGACTGCTGCTGTCGCTGGCGGACTCGCTGGCCGTGGTCCTGCTCGGCCTGGTCCTGATCACGGCGGGCTTCTTCGCGGGGCACGCGGTGGCCTCCTCGGCGGTCAGCAAGACGGCGACGACCGGCCGTGCCCAGGCCTCCGCCCTCTACCAGTCCGCGTACTACGTCGGCTCCAGCGCCGGTTCCACGGTCGGCGCGCTGGCCTTCCACTCGGGCGGCTGGGCCGGCACGGTCTGCGTGGGCGTCCTGGCGGTGCTCGGCGTCGTGACGATCACGGTGTTCGGGACCCGGGCGGCCCGCCGGGAGACGCTGGTCCCCGCCCACTGATCGTCCCGCGGCCGTCCCGCGGTCCTCCCCTGCCCTGGGCCGGTTGCCAGTGGTGGCGCACAGCCTCCGCGCGACGACCGGGTGGAACTGCTGGGGACGCGCCGGCGGGCGCCGCTCGGCGCGGCGGACGCGCCCGAGGTCCGTCGGCACCTGCTGATGTCCGTGAAGCAGCTGGTCCGAGAGCGCCTTCCAGGTGCCTTGCACGTGCCCACACGCCTTCCGACCGGGCCTTTGTCGACTCGGCGGGCCATTGTCAGTGGGCTGCGGTAGCTTCCGAGGTGCTGGGCGCGAAGACGCGTGACGGAACGGCCACAGGGGTGGGTGGACGATGGGCGACAGCACGGCGACGACGACCGACATCGACGTCGCACTGGAGAAGCACCGGACGGAACTGACCGGCTACTGCTACCGCATGCTCGGCTCCTCCTTCGAGGCCGAGGACGCGGTGCAGGACACCATGGTCCGCGCCTGGCGGAGTTACGCGAAGTTCGAGGGCCGCTCCAGTCTGCGCTCGTGGCTGTACCGGATCGCGACGAACGTCTGTCTGGACATGCTGACGGCCGGCAACAAGCGGGCCCGGCCGATGGACCTCTCCGAGTCCACCCCGCTCGCCCGGGCGGCGCTCTCGCCCCGCCCCGACAACACCTGGCTGGAGCCGATGCCGGACGCCCGTGTGCTGCCGACCGTGGAGGACCCGGCCGAGGCGGCGGTCGCCAAGGAGTCGGTGCGCCTCGCGTTCATGGCCGCGCTGCAACAGCTGCCGCCGAAACAGCGGGCGGTGCTGATCCTGCGGGAGGTGCTGGCGTGGAAGGCGAGTGAGGTCGCCGAGCTGCTCGACACCTCGGTCGCCTCGGTCAACAGCGCGCTCCAGCGGGCGCGCGCGACCCTGTCCGAGCGGGAGACCGCCGGCGCGGACGCGGCGGTGTCCGACCCGTTGGACGAGGAGCAGCGCAAACTGCTCGACCGCTATGTGGCGGCCTTCGAGGGCTATGACATGACGGCGCTGACGGCCCTCCTCCACGAGGACGCCATCATGACGATGCCGCCGTTCGACCTGTGGCTGACCGGCCACGACGACATCACCGGCTTCATGACCACGCTCGGCTCCGCGTGCGAGGGCTCGCGCCTGCTGCCGGTCCGGGTCAACGGCCTGCCGGGCTTCGCCCAGTACAAGCCGGACCCCGACAAGGGCGGATTCACCCCGTGGGCGATCCAGGTCCTGGAGATCTCAGACGGCCGCCTCACCGGGTTCCACTTCTACCTCGACACCCAGCGCTGGTTCCCGCTCTTCGACCTCCCCCTCCACCTCGAAGCGGAGACCGACGAGGTCGAGCAGGGCGCGTAGGGCCGGATCGGGGTCGCGCAGTCGCAGGTGTCCCCCGGCCCGCCGGGCGGCCAGCCGGAGCCGCGCCAGCAGGTCGACGGCGGTGAGCCCCGGCGGCCCGATCCCGGCGACGTCACAGACGACCACGCCGGCGCCGGTGGCCTCCATCAGCGCCCGCACGTCGTCGACGAGCCCGGTCACCCGGGGGCGGGTGACGGGGCCTGTCAGGGTGAACACGGGCGGTGTCGTCGATTCCACGATCGGTAGACCGGCGCGGGGCGCCCAACTCATCGAAGGCGGCGAACCTCCGCCGGGCGATCCGCTCAGGCGATGCGCTCCAGCACCACGGGGGACGCGGTGAAGCCGGTGCCTGCCGCACCGATGTCGTACGAGCCCGTCACCGCCTCGAGTGCGTACGCGAAGCGCTCCGGGGTGTCCGTGTGCAGGGTCAGCAGGGGCTGGCCCGCCGTGACCGTGTCGCCGGGCTTGGCGTGGAGTTCGACGCCCGCGCCCGCCTGCACCGGGTCCTCCTTGCGGGCCCGGCCCGCGCCGAGGCGCCAGGCGGCGATGCCGATGTCGTAGGCGTCGAGGCGGGTCAGGACGCCCGAGGCGCCCGCCGTCACCACGTGCTGTTCCCTCGCCGTGGGAAGCGGGGCGTCCGGGTCGCCGCCCTGGGCCGCGATCATGCGGCGCCAGACGTCCATCGCCGAGCCGTCTGCCAGCGCCTTCGCCGGGTCCGCGTCCTTCACGCCGGCCGCGTCGAGCATCTCGCGGGCGAGCGCGATCGTCAGTTCCACCACGTCCGCCGGGCCGCCGCCGGCCAGCACCTCGACCGACTCGCGGACCTCGAGGGCGTTGCCCGCCGTGAGACCGAGAGGAGTGGACATGTCCGTCAGCAGCGCGACCGTCTTCACGCCGTGGTCGGTGCCCAGGCCGACCATCGTGGAGGCCAGCTCACGCGCGTCCTCGATGGTCTTCATGAAGGCGCCGGTGCCGACCTTCACGTCGAGGACCAGGGAGCCGGTGCCCTCCGCGATCTTCTTCGACATGATCGACGAGGCGATCAGCGGAATCGCCTCCACCGTGCCCGTGACGTCCCGCAGCGCGTACAGCTTCTTGTCGGCCGGGGCCAGGCCGTCGCCCGCCGCGCAGATCACCGCGCCGGTCGTGTCCAGGACGTGCAGCATCTCCTCGTTCGACAGCAGCGCGCGCCAGCCCGGGATCGACTCCAGCTTGTCCAGGGTGCCGCCGGTGTGGCCGAGCCCCCGGCCGGAGAGCTGCGGGACCGCCGCGCCGCACGCCGCCACCAGCGGGGCCAGCGGGAGCGTGATCTTGTCGCCGACGCCGCCCGTGGAGTGCTTGTCGGCCGTCGGGCGGGACAGCGCGGAGAAGTCCATGCGCTCACCGGAAGCGATCATCGCGGCCGTCCAGCGGGCGATCTCGCGGCGGTTCATGCCGTTGAGCAGTATGGCCATGTTGAGGGCGGCCATCTGGTAGTCGGCGACCTCGCCGCCGGTGTACGCGTCGATGACCCAGTCGATCTGCTCGTCGCTGAGCTCGCCGCGGTCCCGCTTGGTGCGGATCACGGAGACCGCATCCATCGACAACTGCGTCATGGCTTTCCTTCCGGTGGTGCACCGTAGTGCGGGTGCACGGTGGTGCGGCAAGACGTTGCAGAAACCGCGCGGCCCCTCTGCGCCGGTCAGAGGGGCCGAGCGGGACTTACTTGGTGAGGTGACCCGGGCCGAAGGCCTGCGGGAGCATCTCGGCCAGCGGCAGGATCCCGGCCGGCGTCTCCAGCAGCAGCTCCGGGCCGCCGAACTCGTAGAGGAGCTGACGGCAGCGGCCGCACGGGACGAGGATCTCGCCACGGCCGTCCACGCAGGTGAAGTGCGTGAGCCGGCCGCCTCCGGTGTTCTGGAGCTCCGAGACCAGCCCGCACTCCGCGCACAGGCCGATCCCGTAGGAGGCGTTCTCGACGTTGCAGCCCGACACGATCCGGCCGTCGTCGACGAAGGCCGCCACGCCGACCGGGTAGCCGGAGTACGGGGCGTACGCCCGGGACATGGCGTCCCGGGCCACCGTGCGCAGCTTCTCCCAGTCGACCGCGGCGGCGGGCGGGGTCACTTGCCCTGCCCCTTCCGGTACGGCATGCCGTCCGCCTTGGGCATCCTGAGGGACTGGGCGGAGAGCGAGAGCACCAGCAGGGTGACGACGTACGGCGCGGCCGTCACGACCTGGCGCGGGACCTCGTCCGTGCCGAGGTACCAGACGAACATCAGGGCCGAGACCAGCGCGGTGACGACGGCGGGGACGTACTTCTTCTGCCACGCCAGGTAGGCCGCGCCGAACACGAGCACGATCGCGAGCAGCAGGATCAGCGCGTGCACGTTGGTGGTGCCGCCGCGCAGGTTGAGGCTGTCGGTGTAGCCGAACAGGCCCGCGCCGAGGGCGAGGCCGCCCGGCATCCAGTTGCCGAAGATCATCGCCGCGAGGCCGATGTAGCCGCGGCCGGCGGTCTGGCCGTCGAGGTAGACGTTCGAGGCCACGATGGACAGGAACGCGCCGCCGAGGCCGGCGAAGCCACCGCTGATGATCACGGCGATGTACTTGTACTTGTAGACGTTGACGCCGAGGGACTCGGCGGCCACCGGGTTCTCGCCGCAGGACCGCAGCCGCAGACCGAAGGCCGTCCGCCACAGCACCCACCAGGTGACCGGGACGAGGGCGACGGCGACGACGGTGAGCGGCGACAGGTCGGTGATCAGACCGCCGACCAGGCCGGCGACGTCCGAGATCAGGAACCAGTGCTTCTCGTTGAGCGTGTCCAGCCAGCTCGACAGGCCGGGTACGTCGAAGGTGCCCAGCGAGTCGATCGGCGGGGACTGCTTGGCGGAGCCGCCGTCGGCGTTCTCGAAGGTGAACTTCGACAGGTAACGGGTGGTGCCGAGGGCCAGGATGTTGATGGCCACACCCGAGACGATGTGGTTCACGTTGAAGGTGACGGTCGCGATGGCGTGCAGGACGGCGCCGAGCGCGCCGCCGATGATGCCGAAGGCGACGCCCGTCCACGGACCCCACTGGTAGCCGGCCCAGGCGCCGAACCAGGTGCCGAGGATCATCATGCCCTCGAGGCCGATGTTGACGACGCCCGCGCGTTCGGCCCACAGACCGCCGAGACCGGCGAGGCCGATCGGGACGGCGAGGCGCAGCGCCGTGGACATCTGTCCGGTGGAGGTGATGCCGTCCGCGCCGGTGATGAGGCGGACGACGGAGGTCAGCACCAGAACGCCCGCGATGATCAGCAGGAGGACCGGGAGCGAGATCTTGCGGCCGCCCTTGCCGGGCTGCTTCGCCTGCGGCTTGGCGATGGTCGTGGTGCTCATCAGACCGTCACCTCCTTCTTGGTGTTCTGGGCGGCGGCGGCGAGCTCGGCGCCGACGCGCTTCTGCTGACGGCGCAGACCCCACTGGCGTACGGCCTCGTACGAGATGACGACCGCGAAGACGATGAGGCCCTGCATGATCGTGGCGATCTCCTTCTCGTACGCCACCGGGGTCGCGTAGTCGAGGGCGGGAGACGCCTTGTCGAGGAAGGCGATCAGGAGCGCGGCGAAGGCGATGCCGACCGGGTTGTTGCGGCCGAGCAGGGCGATGGTGATGCCGGTGAAGCCGAGGCCCGTGGGGAAGCTCAGGCTGTAGGTGTGGGCGTCGCCGAGCAGCAGGGGCAGGCCGGAGAGGCCCGCGATGCCGCCGGAGATGAGCATGGCGGTCAGGACCATCTTCTTGGCGTCGACGCCGGAGGCCGCGGCGGCCGTCTCGGACTCGCCGGTGGCGCGCAGGTCGAAGCCGAAGCGGGTGCGGTTGAGGACGACCCAGTAGACGATGCCGAGCGCGATGGCGAGGAAGACCAGGCCGTAGATCTCGCCGACGTCCGCGCCGAGGTCGATGCCGGGGACCCAGCCGGAGTCCTTCATGACGCCGGTGGTGTTGTTGTTGCCGACCTGCACGCCCCAGATGTTGTCGAGGGTGAGGTAGCCGATGACGCTGGTGGCGATCGCGTTCAGCATGATCGTCGCGACGACCTCGCTGACCCCGCGGGTGACCTTCAGGACGCCCGCGATGCCGGCCCAGAAGGCGCCGGTGAGGACGCCGACCAGGAGCAGCAGCGGGATCTGGAGGAAGGACGGCAGGGCGATGTTCGCGCCGACCACGGCGGTCATCATCGCGGCGAGGCGGTACTGGCCGTCGACGCCGATGTTGAACAGGTTCATGCGGAAGCCGATGGCGACCGCGAGGGCGGCGACGTAGTACATCGAGGCCTGGTTGACGATCAGGACCTGGACGTCGGAGTAGCCGGCCTGCTCCAGCATGAGCGTGTAGGGCTCGATCGGGCTCTTGCCCGAGGCGATCAGCACGACCGAGGTCAGCAGGATCGCCGCGACGAGCGCGATGACCGGGCCGGCCACCGCGAGGAGCACGCGCTCCTTGTCGAACTTCTTCATCGGGCCTCGTCCTCCGGACCGGCAGCTTCCTCGGTGGTTTCCGCGTCGTCCGCGCGTTCTTCGTCCACGTGTTCCAGGTGACCGGACGCGGCGCCGGTCATGGCGGAGCCGAGCTCCTCCGGGGTGATGGTGGCGGGGTCGGCGTCCGCGACCAGCGTGCCGTTGTAGATCACGCGCAGGGTGTCCGACAGGCCGATGAGCTCGTCGAGGTCGGCGGAGATCAGCAGCACGGCCAGGCCCTCGCGGCGGGCCTCGCGGATGCGGTCCCAGATCTGGGCCTGGGCGCCGACGTCCACACCCCGGGTGGGGTGGGCGGCGATCAGGAACTTCGGGTTGTGGCTCATCTCGCGGCCGACGATCAGCTTCTGCTGGTTGCCGCCGGAGAGCGAGGCGGCGGTGACGTCGATGCCGGGGGTGCGGACGTCGAACTCCTCGACGATCCGGCGGGTGTCGGCCTGGGCGCCCTTGATGTTCAGCCAGAAGCCCTTGGCGTTGGGCGTCTCGGTGACATGGCCGAGGATGCGGTTCTCCCAGAGGGGCGCCTCCAGGAGCAGGCCCTGACGGTGGCGGTCCTCGGGGATGTAGCCGACGCCGGACTCGCGCCGCTTGCGCGTGTTCCAGGGGGTGATGTCCTCGCCGAGGAAGGAGATGGTGCCGGAGTCGGCGTTCTTGGTGCCGATCAGCGCGTCGATCAGCTCGGTCTGGCCGTTGCCCTCGACGCCGGCGATGCCCATGACCTCACCGGCGTGGATGGTGAAGCTGACGTCGTCGAGGGCCTTCTTGACCTCGCCGCCGAGAGCGACCTCGGGCGAGATCATGCCGCTGGCCCCGCCGGTCGTGGGTTCCGCCTCGACGCCCAGGGAGGCGCCGCCGCTGGCGTACACGGTGAGGTTGGCGACCTGGATGACGGGCTTGTCGGTGACCGTGGACTCGGCGGTCTCCGGGGTGGGCAGCTCGCTGCCGACCATCATCTCGGCGAGCTGGCGCGGGGTCGTCTCGGCGGGGACGGCCGTGCCGACGGTCGTACCGCGCCGGATGACCGTGATCTCGTCGGCGACGGACAGCACCTCGCCCAGCTTGTGGGAGATGAAGATGACGGACAGGCCCTCGGACTTCAGCTCGCGCAGGTTGTCGAAGAGCGCGTCGACCTCCTGCGGGACGAGCACGGCGGTCGGCTCGTCGAGGATGAGGGTCTTGGCGCCGCGGAAGAGGACCTTGAGGATCTCCACGCGCTGGCGGTCGGCGACACCGAGGTCCTCGACCAGGGAGTCGGGGCGCACGCCGAGTCCGTAGCGGTCGGAGATCTCCTTGATCTTCTTACGGGCGTTGCCACCGATGCCGTACAGCTTCTCGCTGCCCAGCACCACGTTCTCCAGGACGGTCAGGTTGTCGGCCAGCATGAAGTGCTGGTGGACCATGCCGATGCCGCGTGCGATGGCGTCGGCGGGGCTGGAGAAGCTCACCTGCTCGCCGCCGATCGCGATGGTGCCCTCGTCCGGCTTCTGCATGCCGTAGAGGATCTTCATCAGGGTCGACTTGCCGGCGCCGTTCTCGCCGACGAGGGCGTGCACGGTGCCTTTGCGGACGGCGAGGTGGATGTCGTGGTTGGCGACGACACCGGGGAAGCGCTTGGTGATCCCCGCCAGCTCTACCGCGATCGTCGACTGTGCGGTGAGCGGAGGGCTGCTGGACGCGTCGATGGCGCACTCTCCTTGGGAAAGGGGCCGCTCTACGCGCGTAGCGCCCCTGCTTTAAATAGTGCCCGGATCAGGTCGATCCTGAATGATCTTGATAGCCGCCATGCGGCATCCCGATCAGGTCTCGATCCGTTCCGAGCATTCTGCCGCGCGAACGGGGCGCGGGGAGGACATCCTTCCCGCGCCCGGTTCCGTGGCCGTAACGCTGCCATTACAGCGCTCCATTGGCCAAGGCCTCTGACAGAAGGTCAGGAGGTCTTCACCGTGATGGTGCCGTTCTTGATGCCCTCTTCGGCCTTCTTGATCGCGTCCTGGATCGCGGTGTTGCTCGCGAAGGCCGGGTTGGAGTCCGACACGCTCACGCCGCCGTTCTCGAGGCTGCCGCGGACGACACCGGTCGCAGGCTTGCCGTCCTTGACGGACTTGGCCAGCGTGTAGACCGCGCCCTCGACGTTCTTCATCGCCGAGGTGAGGATCGAGTCCTTGTACGCCTTCAGCGCGTCCTGCTTGTACTGGTCGGAGTCGACGCCGATGGCCCAGACCTTGTGGGCGTTGGCGGCCTTGATGACACCCTGACCGGACAGACCGGCGGCGGCGTAGACGACGTCCGCACCGGCGTCGATCTGGCCCTCGGCGGCGCTCTCACCCTTGTCGGGGCTGGAGAAGCCGCCCTCGGCGGCGGTCTCGGTCAGGTACTGCGACTTGACCGTGACGCCCTTCTTGGTGTCCTGGACGCCCTGCTTGAAGCCGGCCTCGAACTTGTGGATCAGCGGGACGTCCACGCCACCGACGAAACCGACGGTGTTGGTCTTGGTGGCCTTGGCGGCGGCGACACCGGCGAGGTAGGAGGCCTGCTCCTCGTGGAAGACGAGGTCGGCGACGTTGTCGGCCTTGATCTGCTCGTCGTCGACGATGCCGAAGGTGGTCTTCGGGTACTTGGCCGCGACCTCCTTGACGGCCGGCGCGTAGGCGAAGCCGACGCCGATCACCGGGTTGTAGCCCTGCTTGGCAAGGCTCTCCAGGCGCTGCACCTTGTCCGCGTCGGACTCGCCGTCCTGCGGCTCGACCGCGGTGGACTTGTAGCCGAACTCCTTGTCGGCCTTGTCCAGGCCGGCCGTGGCGGCGTCGTTGAAGGACTGGTCGCCCTTGCCGCCGACGTCGTACGCGAGCGCGAGGCCCAGGTTCTTGTCGCTGCTGTTGGAGGAGGAGGACGACGTGGAGGAGCTTCCGCAAGCGGAAACGGTCACGGCGAGAGCTGCGGTGGCAACACCCGCAACCGCGATTCGGGACACCCGGCGCATGGAACTTGACTCCTTTGTGCAAGCGCCCAAACCAGGCGCTGGTTCCGCCGCAGCGTAACGCGCGTAGACCAGACGGAAAAACCCTTCTGTCCGGTCCGTTACCGACCTGTGGCCACAGTTGCGGTCAAGGTTACGGACAGCAGTACGCCCCTTGCGGGAGGCAAGGGGCGTATGGGCTGCAAGGACGCTCGGAAGGGCGTAGCCGGAGCCGGTCGGAACGGGTTTCGGGCCGTTACTTGGTGTTTACCGTGATCTTGCCGTCGATGATGTCCTGCTTGGCCTTGTCGACGGCCGCGACGACGTCCGTCATCGCCTTGTACTTCGGGTTGGTGTCGGCGAATCCGACACCGTCGTTGGAGAGGCTGCCGCGGACCACGCCGGACAGCGGCTTGCCCGCGTGGACGGACTTCACGAGGTCGTAGACGGCGCCGCCGACGTTCTTCAGCGCCGAGCCGAGGATGTAGTCCTTGTAGGCCGCCAGCGCGCTCTGGCTGTACTGGTCGGAGTCGACGCCGATGGCCCAGACCTTCTTGGCCGCGGCCTCGGTGATCACACCCTGACCGGAGAGACCGGCCGCGTGGTAGATGACGTCGGCGCCCGCCTCGATCTGACCGCTCGCCGCGTCCTTGCCCTTGTCGGGGCTGGAGAAGCCGCCCTCCTGGGCGGTCTCGGTCAGGTACTGCGACTCGACCTTGATGTTCGGGTCGACCGACTTGGCGCCCTGGACGTAACCGGCCTCGAACTTGTGGATCAGCGGGATGTCCACGCCGCCGATGAAGCCGATGTGCGCCTTCTTGCTGGCCTTGGCGGCGGCGACGCCGGCCAGGTACGAGGCCTGCTCCTCGTGGAAGACCATGTCGGCGACGTTCTTCGCCTGGATCTGCTCGTCGTCGATGATCCCGAAGGTGATCTTCGGGAACTTGGCGGCGACCTCCTTGACGGCCGGCGCGTAGGCGAAGCCGACGCCGATCACCGGGTTGTAGCCGGCCTGGGCGAGCTGGGTCAGGCGCTGCACCTTGTCCGCGTCGGACTCGCCGTCCTGCGGCTCGATGTCCTGGCCGCCGATCTTGAATTCCTTCTCGGCCTTCTGGAAACCGGCGTAGGCGGCGTCGTTGAAGGACTGGTCGCCCTTGCCGCCGATGTCGTACGCGAGGCCGATGCCCTTGCCCGAGTAGCCGCCGCTGCTGGATTCCGAGTCGCTCGACTTGGAGTCGGTGCTGGACTTCCCGCAGCCGGCGGCGGCGAGCGCGACGACCGCGACGGTCACCGCGGCCCGGGAGAATCTCGTCCTCCGAGATATCGAACGCATAGCAAGCACCCCTTCATCCCCACGGCGCCGTGACCGGCCCGCTTCCCCTTGGTGGCGCCGTTCAGGAGGGGCTCCCCAACAAGCCTTTCCCGGTGGCGATTCCGGCGCACAGTAACGCGCGTAGAAGCGGAGGGGAACGGGGTTTCTCCGGGCCGTTATCGATTCGTGCCGACGCGGGGTTACAAGAGCGTCCCCGGGGTTACGGGTCGGTGACACAAGGGGACGAAGGGGCGCCTTTCCGGCACCCCTTCGTCCAGGTTCCCTCGCCGGCTTCCCTCGCCGGGATTCCCTCAGTGAGCGCGGGTCGCCGCGTCGAGCAGCGCGGCCGCCGTGAAGAGCTCCACGCCTACGGTGATCGCCGACTCGTCCGCGTCGAAGTCGCCCTGGTGCAGATCGCGCACCGTGCGCTCGCCGGGCGGGCGGACCCCGAGCCGGGCCATCGCGCCGGGCACCCGCTCGAGGTACCAGGAGAAGTCCTCGCCGCCGAGGCTCTGTTCGGTGCTCTCCACGGCGCTCTCGCCGCGCCGGGCGACCATGGCGTCCCGCAGCAGCCCGGCGACCTCGCCGTCGTTGACGACGGGCGGGACACCCCGCACGTAGTTGATCTCCGACTTGGCCCGGTGCAGGTTGGCGACCTCGTCGATCGCCGCGACGACGATGTCCGGGGCCTGCCGCCACGCCTCGATGTCCAGGCAGCGGACGGTCCCGGAGAGCTCCGCGTGCTGCGGGATCACGTTCGGCGCGTGGCCGCTCTCGATCCGGCCCCAGGTGACGGCCAGCCCGGCCCGGGTGTCGACGCGACGGCCGACCAGCGCGGGCACGTCGGTGACGACCCGCGCGACGGCGGTCACGAGGTCGGTGGTGAGGTGCGGGCGGGCGGTGTGGCCGCCGGGCCCGTCCAGCGAGATCTCCAGCCGGTCGCAGGCGGAGGTGATGGCACCCTCGCGCAGCCCGACCCTGCCCGCGTCGACCCGCGGGTCGCAGTGCACGGCGATGATCCGCCCTACGCCGTCCAGCGCCCCGCCCTCGATGGCGTCGGCGGCACCGCCGGGCAGCACCTCCTCGGCGGGCTGGAAGATCAGCCGCACGGGCCGCGGGAGCCGGCCCTGCCGGTGCAGTTCGGCGAGGACGAGTCCGGCGCCGAGGACGACGGTGGTGTGCACGTCGTGCCCGCAGGCGTGCGCGCGGTCCGGCACCGTGGAGCGGTACGCGCACTCGGTCTTCGTGTCCGGGATGGGCAGCGCGTCGATGTCGGCGCGCATCGCGAGGACGGGCACCCCGTCGGCCCCGGCGCCCGCCACGCCCCCTCCGCCCACGGTCCCGATGTCACAGATGAGGCCGGTCCCTACGGCGAGTACGCGCGGCTTGAGCCCCGCCTTCTCTAGGCGGGCCTTGATCGCGGCCGTCGTACGGAACTCCTGGTTGCCGAGCTCGGGGTGCATGTGCATGTCGCGGCGGAAGGCCACGAGCTCTGCGCGCAGCGCCTCCGGCAAGGTGCCGGGAAGGGCGCCGGGCAGCGCACCCGGAAGTGCGCCGGGGAGCACGTCTTCCCCTGACGGATCGGCCTCGGACTCTCGGGACATCAGTTGCTTCACCCTCTGAAGGGTAGGACGCCGGGGCGGTCAACTGACCCGATCAACAAAATTTCAACCCGTTAGGCGAAGAAAAGTTGGCCGCGCGGCGCATGGCTGCTGTGGTGGATGGGTAAACTTGCCGGCTTTCGGTCGGCACCCACACTTCTTCCTTCCTTTCACGATTGCACGGACCACTCGAGGCACGCTGGGTTTGTCCACTTACCGGGACCGATCCCGGAATCATCACCTCCGTGCGGCGATCGCGCCACGCTGGGCGACGACGCGGGGCCGGCCGGGCACGCTGACCTCATGGAGACGATGACGTGCGGGTGCGGCGAGGACCGGATACCCGGGATCCTGGCGCGGGGCGTGGTGGCGCTGACACTGGCCGGGCCGGCGTTGGCGGCCCTCGCGGCCTGTGTGCTCGTGGTCGTCCTGTGGGCGGTCACCCGGTGGCGTGACGGGGCGCGCGCCGAACGCGAGGAAAGCTTCTTCGACGGGTTCGGCCGTTGGGAGGAGGAAGGGGCGGCAGAGGTGGAGCCGCCGCCCGTACGGGGCGGCGGCTCGTAGGCGGCCTGGTTGCCGGGTGGCTCGCAGGCGGCCTGGTTGCCGGGTGGCTCGCAGGCGGCCTGGTTGCCGGGCGGCTCGCGGGCGGCCTGGTTGCCGGGTGGCTCGCAGGCGGCCTGGTTGCCGGGTGGCTCGTAGGCGGCCTGGTTGCCGGGTGGCTCGCGGGCGGCCTGGTTCCCGGCCCCGCCTCAGACCACGCTCACCGCTGCCAGCCGGTGGACGTCCTTGGCCGTGCCCGTCACCCCGGACAGGAACCCCTGGGCTCTGGGCGAGGCGTGGTCCGTCAGCCAGGCCGGGTCGATGTCGCAGACCGCGACCCGCACGTCCGTGCCGGACAGGGCCAGCGGCAGGGTGTGGACGACCGTGGAGGGGAAGCTGAGGACGGTCCGGCCGATGGGGCCGCGGCGGGCGATCAGTTCCAGCGGGAGGTCCGGGCGGACCACCTCCAGTCCCGTCTCGACGGCGAGCCGGTGGAGTTTCTCCGTGCTCTCCCGGCGATGGGCGAAGTAGCGGGTCGCGCCGTGGGCCCCGGCCAGCGTCCGGACCGCCTCCACATAGCGGTCGGCGTCCACCACGCCGGTCTCCACCAGCGAGGTGCCGACCATGTCCGCGCTCTTCGTCACCCGCGGCGGGCCGAAGCGGTCGCGGGTCCAGGCGAAGACGTTGGACGTGATCGTGACGCCGTCGGGCGCGTCCTTCATCGGCATGGAGGAGAAGACCTCGACCCCGCGGTCCGGGCCGGGGGTCAGCCGGCGGCGGGCCGCGGCGGACACCGGGGCGAAGAGCACGTCGCGGGGGGCCGCGCGGCCGCCCTTGCGGTGCCAGCGGACGAGGCGTTCGCCACGGGCCAGCTGGCCCACGAACTCCATCGTCGCCGTCCCGTCGTCCACCACGACCAGCTCGCTCGCCCTGGTGATGGTCAGCAGCAGCTGGACGTAGCGCGAGAACGGGTCGCCCATCACCATCCGTTCCGCGCGCCGCAGCAGCGGCGTGAGGCCGCCGATGGTGCGGAAGGGCGCCGTGGTGCCGCCGCGGGCCTCCTCCCAGCGGACCGTGTGCCCTTCCCGGCGGGCCAGCTCGGCCATGCGGCGCAGCTGGCCGCGGGTCATCGGGTCGGTCGGGGACAGGACGACGAGGGTCAGCCCCGCGCCGGGCTCCTCACGCGGGTGGAGTTCCCGGGCGTGCGCCCACTCCAGGACGTTCAGGAGCTGCACCGGACTCTCGACGAAGGCGAGGGTGCGGGGGGTGTGGCCGGTGTTGTTCCCGGCGCGAGGACTCATCGTCGGACGACCATCCCGTAGGGCACTCGGAGGGGTATTCAGGTCACACCGCGACCGGTTCGCCCGCCGCCGCCGCGATCTCCGCCTCCGCGACGACGCCCGAGACGCGGCGCAGCTTCTTCATGGGGCCGAGCTCGGAGTCGTAGACCTTCTTGACGCCGTCGCCGAGGGAGGCCTCGATGGTGCGGATGTCACGGACGAGGCGGGTGAGGCCGCCCGGCTCGACGGAGGCGGCCTGGTCGGAGCCCCACATCGCGCGGTCGAGGGTGATGTGGCGCTCGACGAAGGCGGCGCCGAGCGCGACCGCGGCGAGGGTGGTCTGCAGGCCGGTCTCGTGGCCGGAGTAGCCGATCGGGACGTTCGGGTACTCCTTCTCCAGCGTGTTGATCACGCGGAGGTTGAGCTCCTCGGCCTTCGCCGGGTAGGTCGAGGTGGCGTGGCACATGAGGATGTTGTCGCTGCCGAGGACCTCGACCGCGTGGCGGATCTGGCGCGGCGTCGACATGCCGGTGGAGAGGATGACGGCACGGTTGGTGGAGCGCAGGGCGCGCAGCAGCTCGTCGTCCGTCAGCGAGGCGGACGCCACCTTGTGCGCGGGGACGTCGAACTTCTCCAGGAAGGCGACCGCCTCGGTGTCCCACGGGGACGCGAACCAGGCGATGCCCTTCTCCTTGCAGTACTCGTCGATCTGCCGGTACTCGTCCTCGCCGAACTCGACGCGGTGGCGGTAGTCGATGTAGGTCATCCGGCCCCAGGGGGTGTCGCGCTCGATGTCCCACTGGTCGCGCGGGGTGCAGATCTCGGGGGTGCGCTTCTGGAACTTCACGGCGTCGCAGCCGGCCTCGGCGGCCGCGTCGATCAGCTTGAAGGCGTTCTCGAGCTCGCCGTTGTGGTTGATGCCGATCTCGCCGCAGATGTAGACGGGCCTGCCGGGACCGACCTCGCGGGAACCGAAGGCGCGCAGACGGGAGTTGGTGCTCATGGCGCAGATGTCCTTACCTGGTGAGGGGGTCGAGAGAGGGTCCGAGGATCCAGCCGGCGATCTCCCGGATCGCGCCGTCGCCACCGGGGAGGGTGGTGACCGCGCGGGCGGCGCCGCGGACGACGTCGTGGGCGCTCGCGACCGCCACCGGCCAGCCCACGAGGGCGAAGCAGGGGAGGTCGTTGACGTCGTTGCCGACGTAGAGCACGCGCTCCGGCGCGATGCCCTGCTCCTCGCACCACTGCTTGAGCGCGAGGTCCTTGCGGTCGATGCCGTGCAGGACCGGGAGCCTCAGCTTCCGGGCCCGGGCGGCGACGACCGGGTTCTGTTCGGTCGAGAGGATCAGCATCCGCAGGCCCGACCCGCGCAGGGCGGCGATGCCGAGGCCGTCGCCGCGGTGCACGGAGACGAACTCCCGTCCGTCGGAGTCGATCAGCACCCGGTCGTCGGTCTGGGTGCCGTCGAAGTCGAGGACGACCGCGTCGATGTCGGCGGCCGTGGGGAGGGAGCCGGGCCGGTCCGTGTCGAAGAGGGGCGCCAGCGCCCGGGCCCGGTTCAGGTCGTGCGGGTCGTCGATCTCCAGGACCCGGGCGGGGTCGGTGCGGACGAGTTCCGTGCGGCCGAAGAAGCGGTGGCCGTGCGCGCGGAAGCCGTCGGTCGCCATGGCGTAGGCGGCGCCGGTCTCCAGGAGGTCCTGGGGCCGGTCCTGGCGGCGGGGGCGGAAGGCCTTGTCGTGGTTGACGCCGAAGCCGCCGGCATGGCCGGGGCCCCCGTCGCCCTCCGCGCCCTCCGCGCCCTGCGCGCCCTGTGCGGCGTCCCCGTCGCGCCAGACGAAGCCGTGGAACGGGGCGACCGTCACCGCGGTGTCGGCGCCCTGCTCGACGACGGCCGCGGCGACCCCGTCGATGTCGTCGCGGACCAGGAAGGGGCTGGTGCACTGCACGAGCAGGACGGCGTCGACCGGGGAGCCGTGCAGTGCCTCGTGGGCGTCCAGGGCGTGCAGGACGGCCGCCTCGGAGGTCGCGGTGTCGCCGGCGATGGCGGCGGGCCGCAGCACGACCTCCGCGCCCGCCTCGCGCGCCGCCGCCGCGATGGCGTGGTCGTCGGTGGAGACGACGACGTCCGTCACGAGGCGGGTCGCCCGGCACTCGCGGACCGCGCGGGTGACGAGCGGTACGCCGCCCACCGGTGCGAGGTTCTTCGCGGGTACGCCCTTGGAGCCGCCGCGCGCGGGGATCACCGCGAGCACACGGCGCACCCCGGCTGGTGAGTCGGACATGGGTTTCTCTCCTTGACGGGTCACAGCTCCCCCATCCGCCGGATGACCGGGGCCACCCGCTGCACGCCGTGCCGGTAGGCGCCGCGCGCCGCCCGGCGCACGATCTGCCGGACCGGGCCCGGCTCCCGGTCGGCGGCGGGCGCGCCGGGCAGCGGGCTGCCGTCGGGGCCGAGGTGGTGGCGGGCGAGGATGCCGGGCAGATAGCCGGGCGCGGTGGCGGGCGTGTAGTAGGGGGTGAGGGGCGGAAGGCCTCCGGGACCGCTGAGCGCTTTGCCGATCCGCTCACGCGCCGCGTCGAAGGCCGTCGCGTACGAGCCGTCCGCCGCGACGCCCTGCCGGGCCACCCACTCCTCGTCGGGGGCGGGCCGGTGCCCGGCGTCGAGCTGGTCCCAGGAGGCGAGACAGCCGGAGCCGACGAAGTGGTGGTTGCCGAGCGCCTCGCGCACCCCGAGGTCGGTGAGGACGACCGTGGGGACCCGACGGTGCAGGGACTCCAGGGCGGCCGTCGAACTGACCGTGACCATGAGGTCGGTGCGGTCCAGTACTTCGCCCATGTTCCCGTACACCAGACGGAAGTTGGGCGGCGGATCGAGCTTCTGCACCAGCTTCTGGTAGGGCAGCTCCTCGATGTGGGTGGTGTGCTCGCCCGGCTTGGAGCGGAGCTTCAGCAGCACCTCCCGCTCCGGGTGCAGCCGCGCGTGCCGCACCAGCCGGTCGAGCAGGTACGTACGGTCCCTGCGGTTCTCCGGCACGGAGGGCTGTGCGGCGAAGACGACGGTGTAGGGGTCGTGTTCACCCGTGTACGGGGCACCGCCCAGGAACGGCAGGGCCACTTCGGTCACCGAGGAGGGGTCGGCGCCCACGCCCTCGTACACGGCGCGGAAACGCTCCGCGTCCTGGCGGGAGTTGGCGAGGACGAGGTCGGCGCCGTGCCGCAGCAGCAGGCCGTCGGCGAGCTTCTCGTAGACGACGCCGACATAGCCGGTGACGACGACGGGACGCTCGGTCCGTCCCTCCCAGATCCGCTTCAGGCCGTGCAGGATCGCCTGGACGCCGCCGCCGACCAGGGCGAGGACGAGGACGTCGTACGAGGTCCGCGTCATGGCGCGCAGGAACTCGAGCGCGGTGACCTCGCTCAGCGAGTCGGCGTGCACGCCGACCTCGGCCAGCTGGCGGGGGGTCGGGGTGGCCCGGCCGCGCAGCAGGAATCCGTCCAGGACGGGGGCGACTTGCGCCCCGCTCCCGGATCCGGCTTCCATGGAGGGCGCGATCCGCGTCGCGGTCAGCGCACCCCATTTCCATCGGGTGTCGGAGTCCGCGAGGACGGCGATCCGTGGGGGGTTGGCAGTACTTGCTGGCACAGCCAAGACGCTAGAAAGCAAAAGCGGGGCTTGGCCCAATCACCCCTCAACAAAAAGTTAACAGCGGACCACCGAACGCCGAACTGGCCTGCTTATCAAGCGAAAGCGCAGGGGGTGCACCATTCCGACACATCGAGTTCACCCCCCGTATCCACACCGGATGGTTTTGCCGCCGGGTGTCCTTCTAGGGTTTCGCAGGTGCCCAAGCTTTCCGTGATCGTGCCGTTCTACAACGTTCAGCAATACGCGCCCGACACCCTGACGAGCCTGCGTTCGAACGCACGCGAGGACTTCGAGTTCATCCTGGTCGACGACTGCTCGACCGACGCGACCTCGGAGATCCTCACGCGTGCGGAACGAGAACTGCCGGGCGCGGTGTTGGTCAGACACGAAAAGAACGGAGGGCTGGCGACCGCGAGAAACACCGGCATCGACAAGGCGCGCGGCGATTATCTGACTTTCCTGGACGGCGACGACTGGATTGCGCCCGGATACTTTCCCCGGCTCCTCGCCTCCATGGAGCAGCTGGGTTGCGACTTCGTCCGCACCGACCACGTGCAGTGCACCGCGCGGGCCCGGAGCATTCACCGCGTGCCGCACGGCCGGCGCGGGACGGTGATGAACCCGCGGGAGGCGATCCTGCCCGCCGACCGGTCCACTTCGGTGGACTACGCCTACGCCTGGGCCGGCATCTACCACCGCCGTCTCGTCGACCGCGGACTGCTGCACTTCACCGACGGGCTTCGGACGGCCGAGGACCGGCCCTGGATCTGGAAGCTCCACCGGGAAGCCGACACCTTCGCCGTGGTGGGGCTGCTGGGCGTCCACTACCGGCGCGGGGTGGCCTCCTCCCTCACCCAGATCGGCGACGTGCGGCAACTGGACTTCATCCGCGCCTTCGACCAGGTGATCGAGGAGACGGCGCGGGACGCCGAGGGCGGGAAGCTGCTGCCCAAGGCGGTGCGCACCTACTGCGCGATCATGACGCATCACCTCGGCTCGATCGAGAGGTTCGAACCCGCCGTGGCACGGAAACTGCGCTCCCTGTGCGCCGCCGCCCTCAAACGCATGCCGCAGGACGTGCTCGCGGAGGTCATGGACTCGATGGACGTGGAGCGGGCGAGTGCGCTGCGGCGGGTACGGCGCAGGCCGGTGGCGGCACGGACGGTGGCCGTCTGATGCCTCGCACGACCCGGATCTTCTGCGTCTCGACCCTGTACGGCGCCGCGACCCTGGCCGCGGCCCTCGACGCCGGGCTCTTCGAACCGACCGACCGCCGGCTGCTGCTCGTCACCAACAACGCGGTCAATCCGGAGACCACGCCGTCCGTCGACGCCATGCCGGGCTTCGCCCGGATCCGTGAGCGCTTCGACGAGGTGCTGTCCTGGAACGAGACCATCGCCCCCTTCCACCCCGGCGGCTGGGGCCCCCGCGGAGACGACATCCCGATGTGGGAGCGGTACGTACGGCTGTTGTGGGACCTCGGTGACGACGAGGTGCACCTGGCCGTGGAGTCCCTCCAGGTGAACCCGGCGCTGGCGTTGTGCCAGACGTTCACCGGCGCGCCCGTCGACGCCTACGCCGACGGTCTGATGAGTTACGGCCCCACACGCGACAAGATCGACCCGCTGGTCGGCACCCGGGTCGACCGGCTGCTGCACCTCGATCTGGTGCCGGGCCTCACCCCCCTGCTGCTCACCGAGTTCGGCGTGCCGCCGGTGCTGGTGCCGTCCGAGGCGTTCCTCAAGGTGCTGGGCGAACTCGCCCAGGACGAGACCGGGTTGCCTGCCCCCGAGGAGCAACCGGCGCTGCTGCTGGGGCAGTACCTGTCGGCGCTCGGCATTCTCGGCGACGCCGAGGAGGAGGAGCTTCATCTGGGCATGGTGCGCGGCGCCGTGGCGCTCGGGCACCGCAGGCTCGTCTTCAAGCCGCACCCGGTGGCACCCGCCCGCTGGTCCCGGCTGCTGGAGGACGAGGCGAAGAAGCTGGGCGCCGAACTCGCCCTTCTCGACCGGCCCGTCCTCGCCGAGGTGGCCTACCAGCGGCTGCGGCCCGCCCTCGTCGTCGGCTGCTTCTCCACCGCGCTGCTCACCGCCGCCGGTCTGTACGGTCTCCCGGTCGCCCGGATCGGCACCGGCACCGTGCTGGCCAGGCTCGCGCCGTACCAGAACAGCAACCGGGTACCGCTCACCATCGTCGACGCGCTGCTGCCGGACCTGGCGGACGGACCGGCGGTGAAGGCGTGGGCCATGCCGTCGGCGGAGCGGGTGGAGGAACTGGCCGCCCTCCTCGACGCAGTCGGCTTCGCGATGCAGCCCAAGATCTACCCGGGGCTGCGGGCCGAGGCGGAGCGCTACCTCTCCACCCGTCTCGACCCGCACACCTGGCGCTACTTCAAGCGCCGGCGCCTGGCGGCGCTGGCCCTCCCCGGCGCCGTCCCGGGCCGGCTCGCCTTCATCCCGCGCAACGCGACCGTCCGCCGCCTGGCGCGCCGGGCGCGGGCCCTGAAGCGGGTGAACGGCAAGCGGTAGCGGTCGCGTCGTCTCAGGAGCGCCGGTCACGTCCCCGCGGTGCCGGTAACGTCCCCGCGGTGCCGGCCATGTCCCGGGAGCGTCGGACGCCTCACCGCAGTGCCGGTCGCCCCTCCGGCGTGGCGGACGCCTCACCGCAGTGCCGGTCGCCTCTCGGGAGCGGCAGACGCCTCACCGCAGTGCCGGTCGCGCCTCCGGCGTGGCAGTAGCTCCTCCGGCGGGGCGGTCGCTCCTCCGGCTGGGCCGGCACTCCACGACCGGAAACATGACATACCCGGACAGCTGTTCATCCGATCGTCATTCCCACGCCGCCGGTGAGTCAGCCGTCACTCATCCCGGACTTGTCGGAGATGCATAGCGTTCCGTCGTCGAGCCGACGGCCAGGGCCGTCCCCCACGACGGAACACCTCTCACGACTCCCACGGAAGGTCCCAGGATGAGCGCGGCTGACCAGGCGGCGGCACCGGCCCCGACACCGGCACTCCGGCTGAACCTTCCCGTCCCCGACCGGGCGCCGGTCCGGCCCCGGGCGGAGAGCCGGCTGCGGGCCCTGGACGGGCTGCGCCTGCTGGCGGCCCTGATGGTCTGCTTCTACCACTACGCCGGCAAGAACGGCGAGGTCGCGCAGTCCTGGCAGCAGTCCCCCGGCCAGAAGTTCCCGACGCTGTCGCAGTTCGCCACCTACGGCAGCCTGGGCGTGCAGTTCTTCTTCCTCATCAGCGGGTTCGTGATCTGCATGAGCAGCTGGGGCCGGAGCACGGGGGACTTCTTCCGCTCCCGGGTCGCCCGGCTGTACCCGGCGTACTGGGCGGCGATCGTCCTGGTCACCGCCGCGGGCCTGATCCTGCCGGTGGTGGCCTCGCCGCTGCGCTCGGACGAGATCCTCACCAACCTCACCATGCTCCAGCAGCCGATGGGCGTGCCCCGGGTGCTGGGGGTGGACTGGACGCTCTGGGTGGAGGTGCGCTTCTACGCCCTGTTCGCGCTGTTCGTGGTCTGGCGGGGCGTCACCTACCGCAGGGTGGTGACGTTCTGCTGCCTGTGGACGCTGGCCGGCGTCCTCGCCCGGGTCGCCGACAACCCGCTGACCGACGAGCTGGTGATGCGTGACCACGCCCCGTACTTCATCGGCGGTCTGGCCTTCTACCTGATCCACCGCTTCGGCAACGACCTGCTGCTGTGGGGCATCGTCGGCTTCAGCTTCCTGCTCGGCCAGCGCTACTCCGTGACGGCCCTGTGGCACCCCGGCCCGCAGGGCCAGTTCCACCGCAGCCCGTACGTCATCCAGCTGATCGTCCTCGTCGCCTTCGTCGCCGTCGCCGCGGTGGCCCTGGGCTGGACGAGCCGGGCGAACTGGCGCTGGCTGACGGTGGCCGGGGCGCTGACGTACCCCTTCTATCTGATCCACGAGCACCTGGGCTGGTTCTTCATCCGGGTGCTGTACCGGGACTTCGGTCTGAACGCGTGGCTGACGTTCGGGACGACGATTCTGGCCATGCTGGGGATCGCCTGGCTTCTCCACCGCTTCGTGGAGAAGCCGGTCGGGCCACGGCTGAAGCGGGCGCTCGCCGTGCGGCGGGCTTGAGCGGTCCGGCGTCCGGCGTCCGGCGTCCGGCGTCCGGCGTCCGGCGTCCGGCGGTGCCGCGGTACGCCGTAAGCCGTAAGCCGTCCGCGGCACCGTCGTGGCTGGTGGCGCGGTTCCCCGCGCCCCTTTGGGTCGCGGGGTCCTACGCCCGCAGCCGGCGTACCGCGCGGCGTACCGCCGGGTGGCGGCGCAGGGCCTCGGCCCGGATCGGGCCGCCGCCGGGGAGGCGCAGGCCGGTGAGGCGGCGGCGCTTGAAGTAGCGCTGGTACGGCGACGGTTCGGCGAGATGCGCGGCGAGCCAGGTGACCGCCTCGGCGCGCAGGCCGTGGTACTTGCGGGACTGCATGCAGTACCCCACGGCCCGGATCAGCGGCGTCAGTTCCTCGGCCGCCCCCGCGAGTTCGAGCGGGGCGCCGAGCTCCGCGTGCTCCGCGTCGGGCAGCGCCACGTCGATGATGGTCAGCGGGACGCGGTTGCTGTTCTCGTACGGTGTGATGCGTTCCAGGAGCAGCTCCGTGCCGACCCGGGCGACGGGAATGCCGTAGAAGGCGGCGGCGGTCATCAGTGCCGTGGAGAAGCAGCCGATGACGAGCTTCGGCTTCAGGAAGGCGAAGACCGTCTCGGCGAGGATCGGTTCGTTCAGCACGGTGAGCCGCACGCCGAGTTCGCCTGCGGCCGCCTCCAGGGACTCGCTGTAGACGGCGGGCGCGCTCGGGTGCGGCTTGAACAGCACGTCCCTGTGACCCGCGCGGGCGGCGGCCCGCAGCATGCGGACGTGCAGCCGCTCCTCCTCGTCCTGGGTGATCAGGTCGATCGCGGAGAGGTACTGGCCGAGGAGCACGGCGGTGGCCCGGTGGTCGGCCGGGAGCCGCTCTGCGAGGACGCCGGCGCCGGACTCGCCGATCTGCGCGAGGACGTCGACCATCGCCTCGCCCGGCACGGCCTCGGGCCGGACGCCGTACTCGGACAGGAGCATCGGCCGCAGGCCGGGCACCAGGTCGAGGTGGAGCACGCGGGTGATGCGGCTGCTCATGCCGTTCGGGATGCGGTTGCGGGTCGGGCCGTAGCTCATCAGCCCGTCCGCGTACACGTGGATCGGGCTGTCCGCGAAGATGTCGGCGATCGCGCGGGACGGGTTGGCCTGGATGGACTCGCAGGCGATCTCGACCGGTTCCTCGCCCAGGTCCCAGGCGAGGCGTACGGCCTTCTCCCAGAGCCGGGTGTCCTGGGCACGCGGCGACCAGCCGGCCGGGTGGTGCGGGGAGATGAACTCGTTCCAGGAGTACACCTGGTCGAACTCGGGGCGCAGCTTCTCGAAGCCGGCCATCCGGTCCAGTGGGGTGGAGACCTCGGGCGCGGCGGCGGTGTTGCTGACGACGAGGATGCGGCGGACGCCCTCGCGCGGGCCGAACCGGCCGGCGCGGATCGCGGCGGTGACGGTCGCGGCGGCGTACTGGGTGGCCGAGCAGAATATCTGGATCACGCCGCCACACCCCTCATTCCGCCGCGGACCCGGCGCAGCACATGGACACGTTCCTCGCCCATCCCCACCACGGCCTCGCTCAGTTCCTCCTCGCTCATCGCGCCCAGCGCCTCGGCGGCCAGCCGCTTCAGCTTCGCGGCGACACCGCGCTCGAAGCGGCGCCGGTCGATCAGCTGGTGGGCGATGACGACGCAGAAGTTGCGCAGCGCCTTCCCGCGCAGCCGGTCGGCCTCGGGATCGTCGGCGAGTTCGGCGAGGACGAGGTCGAAGGAGCGGAAGAAGTCCAGCTGGCGCACGTCGCCGATCTGGGTGAGCGAACTGGCGATGCCCCGGCGGTAGAAGACCCCGTGCAGGCTGGCGACGACGTAGGACTGAGCCCTGCGGTGCAGGTCCCAGATCCACGGCCGGTCCTCGGCGGTGCGCAGCCCGTCGTGGAAGCGGAGCAGGCCCCGGTCGAGGAGGCGGCGGTGGTAGACGCCGGCCCAGGCGTACGGATAGTCGACCATCGTGGTGTCGTCGACGGGGAGGATCGAGGTGCGCGGGTCGAGCGGGGTGTGGCGGCGGCCCTCGGGTGCCCGGTGGACGGCCCGCTCGACACCGGTGACCTGTACGTGGTCCGTGCGGACGAAGTCGACGTCGAACCGTTCGACGACGTCCACCAGCCGGGCCAGATAGCCGGGTGCGAGCCAGTCGTCGCCGTCGAGGAAGGTGAGGTAGCGGCCTTCCGCGACGTCGATGCCGGTGTTGCGCGCGGTGGCCAGTCCGCCGTTGCGCTCGTGCCGGATCACCCGGCTGTTCCCGAGCCGCTCCGTCAGGGCGAGGAGCGCTTCGTAGGTCCTGTCCTTGGTGGATCTGTCCTCGACGAAGATGAACTCGAAGTCGTCCCGCGCGTTGTTGACCAGACTGGTCACCGTCTCGGGCAGATATGACTCGATGTTGTAGCAGGGGACGACCACGGACAGGGTCGGTGTATTGGCCACGTGTGCACACCTGGATTCTCAGCGGAAAGTCAACTGATCCTAAGAAAGCAGGATCAGCTTCCGCATGTCCCGTCGCCGACTCCCAGGTGAATTCGGCGTGACATCCGGATCGGGTCGGGAAATGGCAGATGAAGAACGGGTGAGCCGACGACTCCCCCTTTTCATCACCCCGTGTTCCCGTGGAATTCGATGCTACGTTCGCGCACGTGACCGACATATCCACCGCATCTTTGCCCGCCGCGCGGCGCGGGCGGAGTCCGCGCGGACCGGCATCGCGTCGGCTGCGCCTCACCTCTCCCGCGGGGTGGACCACCACCCTCATCACCGCCGCGCTGCTGATCTACCCGACCCTCACCGCCGGCGTCTTTCTCGACATCCGCTATGTACTCGCCGCTCTGCGGACGACGGGGGCGAGCGGGCTCTCCCCGTCCGAGATATTCGCTCACCGGCCTTTCTTCTACCGGTGGTTGCTCGATGGTCTGGACGCCGTCACCGGCGGCTCGAACGCGGTGCGCGAGGCCCTTCTGCGGCTCATCGGCATCGCCCTGTGCGCGGCCGCCGGTCTGCTGCTGCACCGGGCCCTGCGCCGCCGTATGCCCGAGCGGGACGCGCTGCTGGTGTCGGGCCTGACCGCCCTCACCCTGGCCTTCGCGCCCGTCATCGACTACTTGCAGCCGGAGTGGTTCGCGATCGTCTTCGCGACGGTCGGCGTCGCCGCCGCGCTGGGCGTCCGCGGCCGCCGGCAGGCCGCCGTGCTGGGCGCGCTGCCGCTCGGGCTCGCCGTGCTGATGAAGTTCTCCACCGCGGGCACCGCCGCGATGGCGCTCCTCGTGGTCTTCGCCGTGGACCGGGTGCGGGGCCTGCTGCTCGCCGCCGCGACCGCCGTCGGCACCGGCCTGCTGTTCGCGGTCAGCGCCTGGTCGGGCTCGCGCGAGCTCCAGTGGCTGCGCGACATGCCGCACATCAACGCGCACGCGCTGGGCAAGGACCCGATCGTCGTCTCGGACCTGCTGCTGCGGACCGCCGACTACCTGGGCGACCGGATCACGGTGACGCCGGTGCTCGCGCTGCTGCCCGGCGCGCTGCTGCTGTTCACCGCCACGCTTGCGTCGCGCCGGCAGCGCGTCGAGGCCGCGCTCGTCACGCTGCTGCTCCTCGTCGTCGGCCTGGCCGTCGTGGTCTACCAGGGCAACTGGTTCGCCTACCACGGCGAGAGCCTGCCGGTGGTGGCCGCGGCCCTGACCGCTCTCGCGATCGGCCGCTGGTACGGCGCACACGGCCGCCCTCCGCTGTGCCTCACCGTGCTCGCCCTCGCGTACGGGGCGCTGGCCCCGCTGCTCGCCCTCGTCCGTGCGGACCTGGACACGGACGTCGTCGCGTGGCTCGCCTCGGCGGCGGCACTCCTCGCCGGGGCGGTGGACCTGCTGTGGGTGCGGGCGCCGCGCCCGCACGCCCTCCGCGTTCCGGTCGCCCTGCCGGTCCTCGCGGTCGTCCTGTGCCTGGCCGCGACCGTGTGGCCCCTGTCCGGGGTCCGCGTGATCGAGGGGCGGATCGTCACGACCAACGCGGAGCTCAAGGAGCAGGCGCGGTCGGCGGCAGCGGCGGCCGAGCAGGTGGACGCCGAACTGCCGCACGGCGCAACCGTGTTGTATCTGACCTTCGGTCAGCAGGCTTACTACATAGGCCACCCGACCGCCTGCCGGTATCCCTTCCCCACCTTCTTCAACGTGCCCAGGCAGCTCACCGACGTGCCCTCGCTGGAGTCGACCCGCGAGAACGTGCGCTGCGTCACGCAGGAGCACCCGGCCGCCTACGCCGTCTACCAGCCCGGCTGGCTGTCGCTGGGCATCATCGACCCGCGGATCGCCGCCGACATCCGCAGGGCGTACAAGTGCCCCCAGCCGGAGGGGCGGCAGCTCGTGGTGTGCACCGCGCGCCGCTGAGGCGGGTACGGCGCACAGGCACGGCCCCGGCGGTGAACTCCCCGCCGAGGCCGTGCCTTTGGTGCGGCAGTCCGGGTCAGGCGACGCCCGCGATGCGCGCCGCCCTGTGCCCCAGCTCCACCGAGTAGCTCTGCCCCCGGTCCTGCGGGTAGATCTGCGCCATCGTCGCGAGGGTCACCCCGCTGAGGTGCGTCTCGTGGCCGGGGATCAGGGCCTTGTACTCGGGGGTGACCACGGGCTGGGCGAAGGGCGCCCGCGAGAAGTGCCAGTCCTGGATCCAGGAGCGGTCGAACTCCGGGTTGATCCGCTTGAGCCACGGCAGGAACCGCTCCAGCAGCTCGGCCGGCTCGGTGGTGAAGCGCAGGTCGTCGCGCTCGACGTAGTTGCCCACGTAGAGGATGTGACGGCCCCCGTACCGCGCCGGGTCGATCATCTGCGTGTGCTCGACGACCGCCAGGAAGGGGAAGCCGGGCTCGTTGATGTTGAGCCAGTAGTACGGGATGGCGCTGCGGTCCAGCTCCAGCACGAAGCAGGTCGCGCCCAGGTACTGGTTGCGCCAGACGGCGTCGTCGGCGGGCGCGTCGGCGGCCTTGGCGAAGGCGGGCTGCGCGGTGGTGACGATCAGATGGTCGAAGGCGTACGAGGAGCCGTCGGCGGTGCGCACGGTGACCTGCCCGTCGCCGCCGTCCTGACGGATCGTCTCCATCCGCCTGCCGAACTCGACCTTGCCGCCGAGCTCCGCGATCCGGTCGGCGAGCGTCGCGTACACGCGCTCGAACCCGCCGTCCATATAGCCGAGTTCGAAGGTCCGGCAGTGGACCCGCGCCCACAGCCAGGCCATGGACACCTGGTCGGCGCGGTCGCCGAACTTGCCGCGCAGCAGCGGCTCCCAGACGGCCTCGGTGGCGCGCCGCCCGGCCCACTTGCGCAGCCAGCTCAGGGCGGTGCGGTCGGTGAACCGCTCCCCGTCGCGCACGACCTTCAGCCACGCCGACGACAGACCGAAGCGGACTCCGGCGGGCAGGCCGTACAGCGGGGAGGTCAGCATCTCCAGCGGCGTGCTGAAGGGGTGGATCCGGCCGCCCCGGAACACACCGGTGGTGGTCTTGTGGAAGCGCAGGGAGCCGCCCAGGCCCAGCTCCTCGACGAGCTCGATCATCTGTCGGTCGCTGCGGAAGATGTGGTGGTAGTAGCGCTCCAGCGGCACTCCCCCCACGAGGAGGGACGCGGCGAGCCCGCCGAGTTCGTCGGCGGCTTCCAGGACGGTGACCGCGTGGCCCTGCTTGACCGCGTCGTAGGCGGCGGTGAGGCCGGTCGCGCCCGCGCCGATGACGCCGAGGTTCATGCGAAACTCCACTTTCTGTTGAGCGCGAACTGGAAGACCAGCACCAGCGGCAGCGAGCCGGCCTTCACCAGGTTCGGATCGATGCCGAGCCCTCGGGAGAACACCGCGAGCAGGACGAACGTCAGGGCGATACCGGTCAGGCCGACGGCGTAGAAGCGCAGATAGCGCACCAGCGGACGGTCGCGCCTGCCGAAGGTGAACAGGGCGTTCAGGACGAAGTTGTTGGTGATGCCGAGGCTGGTGGAGAGCACGTTGGCGACCTGCTCGTGCAGGCCGGCCACGTTGTAGAGCAGCAGGAACGCGCCCAGGTCGAGGAGGACGCCGCTGCCGCCGACCAGCGCGTAGGTGATCAGCTGCCGGAGGTCGCGGGTGCGGGGGCCGGTGCGGGGGCCGGTGTCCTGCGGGGTGTCGCCGTCGGCCGGGGCGTCGGTGCCCGTGCGGGTGCCGGCCTGCACCATGTCCTCAGTGGCCATGGCCGGTGCCGTCACCGCCGGCCTCCGAGTCGTGCGAGATGACCTGCCGCACGGTGTACAGGGGCCGCCCCTGCACCTCGTTGTACGTCCGTCCGATGTAGCTGCCCAGCACACCGAGCGACAGCATCTGCACACCGCCCATGAACAGCACGACGACCATCAGCATCGTCCAGCCGGAGACCGTGATCTCGGGCCGCAGCACCTTCATGCCGAGCGCGTAGCAGATGCCGACGAGGGAGAGCGCGAGCACCGCGAAACCCAGCTTGGTGATCATCCGCAGGGGTGCGGTGGAGAAGCCGGTCAGGCCGTCGACGGCGAGCCGCGCCATCTTGCGCAGCGGGTACTTGGTCTCGCCGGCGAACCGCTCGTCGCGGTCGAAGTGCACCTCGCTCTGCCGGAAGCCCATCGAGGCGACCATGCCGCGCACGAACCGGCTGCGCTCCCGGAAGCGCCGCAGTTCGTCGGCGGCACGTCGGTCCATCAGGCGGAAGTCGCCGGTGTCCAGCGGGATGTCCACGTCGGTGGAGGACCGCAGCAGACGGTAGTAGGCGTGCGCGGTGGCCCGCTTGAAGAGCGTGTCCTGACGGCTGCGCCGACGGGCGTGCACGATCTCCGCGCCGTCCCGCCAGGCGTCGATCAGCTGGAGGCTGACCTTCGGCGGATCCTGGAGGTCGGTGTCCATGACGATCACGGCGTCGCCGCGCGCCTCGTCGATACCGGCCGTGATGGCCATCTGGTGGCCGAAGTTGCGCGCGAAGTCGACGACCCGGACACGCCGGTCGTTCTTCGCGATGTCTTCCAGGACGAGCGACGTGCCGTCGGCGGAGCCGTCGTCGACGTACACCAACTCGAAGGCGTACTCGGGGCGTTCGCGCAGTGCCGCCACGAGTTCCTCGTGGAAGTGGCGGATCCCGTCCTGTTCGTCGAAGACGGGCAGTACATAAGAGACGAGTGCGGCGCCACCCCGCTGACGGGGTATGCGGGACTCCTGCACCCGGCTGGATATGTCAGGCATTCGGCGAAACTAGGTGCGCGATGTGAACGAGATGAGAACGCGCGATGAGTGCCGCAATGCGGTGAATCGACGGACGGATCCGGCTCGCGGCCTACGGCCGACGGGCCTTGGACATGGGACCTACCGCACCCCGTACCGGGCGGCGATTCCGGCCACGATGATCTCCAGCCCCTCCCCGAACTGCCGGTCGTAGTCCTCGAAGATCTCCGCGCCCGCCTTCGCCGACAGCGGGAACTCGGCGAGCAGCCGGGCGCGTTCCGCCACGTCGAACCCCTCGCGCCGCTCGTCCGGCCGCGGGTACACGCCCTGTTCCTCGGTGACGAACCCGATGGTGTACGCGAACGCGGTCGACGTGGCGCGTACGGCGTCGGCGAGGGTGAAGCCGGCGGCCGTGAACAGGCGCAGGTTCTGCTCCATCTGGACGGCGTGGTCGGTGCCGGTGAACCGGGAGCCGCTGAAGACCCGCGCCCCGTCACGGTAGGCGAGCAGCGCCGCGCGCAGCCCGTGGTTGGCCTTGCGCGTCCGGTCCTGCCAGGTGTCGGCGGGGTCGAGTGCCGTGTCCGCGACCATCCGCCGGAACATCTCGGTCGCCATCTCGTCCAGCAGGGCCTGTTTGTCCTTGAAGTGCCAGTACAGGGCGGGCGCCTTGACGTCCAGCTCCCGGGCGATGGCACGCAGGGTCAGCCCTTCGAGACCCGCCTCGTCGAGCAGCCGGAGGGCGGTGTCCGCCACCCGCTTGCGGTCGAGGGGGGCGCGTCGTTCGGTACTCACACTTGACAGCTTAACGCCGTTAAGGCCATTCTCGTGAACGACGGCACTTAACAGCGTTAAGGAGAGTTGCATGGATATGAACGTGGACGTCCTGATCATCGGCGCGGGCCCCACCGGCCTCGCCCTCGGCATCGACCTGGCCCGGCGCGGAGCGGAAGCGCTCGTCGTGGAACGGGGCCAGACCCTCGCCCCCGGCTCCCGCGGCAAGGGCCTCCAGCCGCGCACCATGGAGGTCTACGAGGATCTCGGCGTCCTCGACGAGATCCTCGCCGCCGGTGGCGCGTACCCGGTGGGCATGGTCTGGGCGGACGGCGAGCAGGTCGGCGAGCATGCGATGTTCGACCCGACGGAGGACGGCGAGGAGGGCTGCCGCTTCACCGTCCCCTGGATGGTCCCGCAGTGGCGCAACCAGGAGATCCTGCTGGCACGGCTGACGGAGCTCGGCGGGGCCGTGGCATTCGGCCGGGAGGTGGTGCGGCTCGAGCAGGACAGCGAGGGCGTGACGGCTCGTTTCGCGTCCGGTGAGCCGGTCCGCGCCCGGTACGCCGTCGCGGCGGACGGCGGCCGCTCGGCGGTGCGCCGCGCGCTGGGCATCGAGATGCGGGGCGAGACGCTCGACCCGGACGCGGCCCTGGTGGCGGACGTGCGGATCCCCGGCCTGGACCGGGCGTGGTGGCACATGTTCCCGCCGAGCGGTCCGGACTCGGGCTTCCTGGCGCTGTGCCCGCTGGCCGGGACCGACCATTTCCAGCTGGTGGCGCGGCTCCCCGGCGGGACGGATCCGGATCTCTCCCTGGAGGGCGTCCGCAAGCTGGTCTCGGAGCGCACCCACCTGGCGCCCGGGGCGGTGACGGAGCTCCTCTGGGTGTCCGACTTCCGCCCGCGCGCCGCCCTGGCCGACCGCTTCCGCGAGGGACGGATCTTCCTGGCCGGCGACGCGGCGCACGTCCACTCCCCGGCCGGCGGACAGGGCCTCAACACCAGCGTGCAGGACGCGTACAACCTGGGCTGGAAGCTGGGCGCGGTGCTGGGCGGGCGGGCTCCACAAGCCCTGCTGGACACCTACGAGGAGGAGCGCCGCCCCGTCGCCGAGCACGTGCTCGGCCTCTCCACCGCGATCCACCGCGAGGAGGCGAGGCGCGGTGCGGCCACCCGCCAACTGGGCCTGAACTACCGGCACTCGTCACTCAGCGAGGAGACACGGGAGAACCCCGGTCCACTGTCCGCCGGCGACCGCGTCCCGGACCTGACGGTCGACGGCGTCCGCCTCTTCGACCGGCTCAGGGGCCCGGACTGGACCCTGCTGACCCTGCCGGACGGCGTGTTCCTGGTCCGCCCTGACGGCTATGTGGGCTGGGCGGGCACCACGGAGGACGGCCTCGCGTCCTACCGCGCACGGGTCGGCCTCGGCTAGTCGTCGCCGTCGAGGAGGGTGTCGACGGAGAGCTCGAGAGCCACACCGACGGACTCGGGAACGGGAACGGCCTGGCCTCGCTGGCAGCGGACGGGGTCGGGGTACTTGCCGTCGACGGGGTCGGTGTAGAGGAGGACCACGTCATGCCTGCGGTCGGCGATGACGTAGACCGGGATGTTGGCCCTGGCGTAGATGTCGACCTTGGTGGCTGTGTCGTTCGTCCAGTTGGAGGACGTCACTTCCAGCACCATGCGGAAGACATGCGGGGCATAGCAGTTCTTCTCGACCAGTGCGTCGTGGAAGTCGGCATCCAGCACGGACAGATCCGGCACGGCGTAATCATCCGGCCCGGTCGGCAACCACAAGCCGATTCCCCCGACCGTTTTCAGCCCGGCCTGCCGATCCCCGGCTTCGTGGCACGCCACGATCAGCCAGGACAGTGTCACCTGGTGCGGCCCATCCGGCGGCGGTGTCACGACAATGCTCCCGTTGAGGATCTCCACCCGGTGCCCGGGCAGCTCCTCCCACAGCCGGTCGGCAGCATCAGCGAGCGACGACTCGTGCAGCATCACAGCCACGGCACCCTCCTTATCGGGAACACCCTTCACGAGCCTAACCAGGAACGGGCGGTTTCCGCCGTTGATCACCCATTCAAGGGAATAGCCCAGCTCAGAACGCATCCGACGGCACGTAAGTCCCCCAGACCCCCCGGAGGGCGTCGCACACCTCGCCCACCGTCGCCCGCGCCCGCAGCGCGTCCTTCATCGGGTACAGGACGTTGTCCTCCCCCTCGGCGGCCTTCCTCAGGGCGTCCAGGGCGGCGTCCACCGCCTCCTGGTCGCGCTCGGCCCGCAGCCTCGCGAGCCGCTCGGCCTGCTGGGCCTCGATGGCCGGGTCGACGCGGAGCGGCTCGTAGGGCTCCTCCGTGTCGAGCTGGTAGCGGTTGACGCCGACCACGACCCGCTCGCCGGAGTCGGTCTCCTGGGCGATCCGGTACGCGCTGCGCTCGATCTCGTTCTTCTGGAAGCCGTGCTCGATGGCCGACACCGCGCCGCCGAGGTCCTCGACCTTCTTCATCAGCTCGACGGCCGCCGCCTCGACGTCGTCGGTCATCCTCTCGACGACGTAGGAGCCCGCGAAGGGATCGACGGTCGCGGTCACGTCCGTCTCGTAGGCCAGCACCTGCTGGGTGCGCAGGGCGAGGCGGGCGCTCTTGTCCGTGGGCAGCGCGATCGCCTCGTCGAAGGAGTTCGTGTGCAGGGACTGGGTGCCGCCGAGGACCGCGGCCAGGCCCTGGACGGCGACCCGGACCAGGTTCACCTCCGGCTGCTGGGCCGTCAGCTGGACGCCGGCCGTCTGCGTGTGGAAGCGGAGCATCAGCGACTTGGGGTTCTTCGCGCCGAACTCCTCCCGCATCACCCGCGCCCAGATCCGGCGCGCGGCGCGGAACTTGGCGACCTCCTCGAGGATCGTCGTGCGGGCCACGAAGAAGAAGGACAGCCGGGGCGCGAAGTCGTCCACGTCCATCCCCGCCGCCACCGCCGTGCGCACGTACTCGATGCCGTCCGCCAGGGTGAAGGCGATCTCCTGCGCCGGGGACGCGCCCGCCTCCGCCATGTGGTAGCCGGAGATCGAGATCGTGTTCCACTTCGGGATCTCGGCCTTGCAGTACTTGAAGATGTCGGCGATCAGCCGGAGCGAGGGTTTCGGCGGGAAGATGTACGTGCCGCGCGCGATGTACTCCTTCAGCACGTCGTTCTGGATCGTGCCGGTGAGCTTGTCGGCCGGGACGCCCTGCTCCTCGCCGACCAGCTGGTACATGAGCAGCAGCAGGGCCGCGGGGGCGTTGATCGTCATCGACGTCGACACCTTGTCCAGCGGGATCCCGCCGAACAGGACCCGCATGTCCTCGACCGAGTCGATGGCCACGCCCACCTTGCCGACCTCGCCGCTCGCGATCGGGGCGTCGGAGTCGTGGCCCATCTGGGTGGGCAGGTCGAAGGCGACCGAAAGGCCCATCGTGCCGTTGGCGATCAGCTGCTGGTAGCGGGCGTTGGACTCCACCGCCGTGCCGAAGCCCGCGTACTGGCGCATGGTCCAGGGGCGGCCGGTGTACATCGACGGGTAGACGCCCCGGGTGAAGGGGTACTCGCCCGGCTCGCCCAGTTGGCGGGCCGGGTCCCAGCCCGCCAGGTCCTGCGGCCCGTACACCGGCTCGATGGGCAGTCCGGACTCCGACTCACGCGCCATGGGTGTGATGCCTCCCGCTGAGCAATATCCGCCGCTTCGACCACTCGGGTCACCTTCCGGTCACCCGTCCGGCGGACCGTAGGTTACCCGTCAGTACGGTCCGGCCGTCCGACGGACTGTATCGGCGCGCGCCCACCCGGTGCACAGGACCACGCTGGGACCTTCCTCACAGACTGTTCGCGGTGCCGGTCCCCACGATGCCGCTCCGTTCGCGAGGCGTCATCCCGGGGGAACATCTCAGTCATGCGGATGCGGAGATCGATCGCCGTCCTGGCCGGCACGGCGGCTCTGGTGACGGTGTGCGGCTGTAGCGTGCGGGGCCCGGACGCGGACGGAGCGGCGCGCCCGCCCGCGCCTTCCGACGTCGGCCGGACGGCCTCGCCGTCGGCGCCGGCCCGGACCACCACCGACGACAGGCCGAGCGCCCCGGCCGTCAGCGCCCCGCCACCCGCGGTCCTGTGGTCGCGCGGCGCCAGGGGACGCGACGTCCGCGAACTCCAGGCCCGGCTGCGCCAGATCGCCTGGCTCTTCGCGGGGCCCACGGGGACGTACGGCGCGGTCACCGAGGAGGCGGTGAAGGGCTTCCAGGGCAAGCGCGGGCTGCCGGTGACGGGGCGGACGGACACCGTCACCTGGCAGCGACTGCTGGGGATGACCCGTGAACCCGGGGAGTGGGAGCTGTATCCGATGGGCGGCCAGCCGGCCGCCGCGCCCGATCCCCGCTGTCTGTCCGGACGGGTGCTGTGCATCGACAAGACGACCAGGACCCTGCGCTGGATGGTCGGCGGCCGGACCCTGACGACGGTGTCGGTCCGCTTCGGCTCGCAGTACACGCCCACCCGGGAGGGTGTGTTCCACGTCTACTGGAAGTCCCGCGACCACGTGTCCACGCTCTACCACTCACCGATGCCGTACGCGATGTTCTTCAGCGGCGGGCAGGCGGTGCACTACTCGTCCGACTTCGCCGCCCGCGGCTACGCGGGGGCCTCGCACGGATGCGTCAACGTACGGGACGAGACGGCGATCGCGCGTCTCTTCGCGCAGGTCAGGAACGGCGACAAGGTCGTCGTGTCCTGGTGAGCGCGGCGGCGCGAGACAGGTGTGAGGTGTTTGGGGCGCGAGCGGGACCGGGGGAACGTGTCCCGCCCGCGCCGAGCGCACGAGCCGGAAGTACGGGGGGAACCCCGGCTCTGTGCAAGGGCCGATGACCAGTCGGCTCACTTCTTACTGCGCTCCGGCCGCCGAAAACGTCACACCTCCAGCGAAGAAACTTCGGAGGTCCGCGAAACCCGCAGGTCAGCGGTGGTGAGAGGACGAGTCTCCGCCGGACCGTCCGGAGCCGCCGCGGCCACGGCCGTCACCGCCGCCACCGCCGCTGTCCTGGCCGCCGCCGCCGCCATGACCCTCGCCACGGCCACCGTGGCCACGGCCCCGGGCACGGTCGCCGTCACGATCACGCTCACGGCCCCCGTCACCGTCGGCGTCGTCGTCGGAGCCGCCCTTGTCGCCCGAACCGGACCTGTCGCCCGTGGCGCCGCCGCGGCCTCCGCGGTCGCTCTGGTTCTTTCCGGTGTCCCGGCCGGTGGCGCCGTTCGGAGTGCGGTCGTCGCCTCGGGAGTTTCCGGCGGCGGTGCCGTCGAGGACGCCCGCGCAGTACTTGGACAGGCGTGCCGGGCCGCCCGCGAGGCGTTCCAGGGTCTGGCGGCGCCCGGTGTCCAGGGTGCGGCCGGCGCTCAGGTCGCGGCAGGACGAGGCCACGCCGGTCGGCCAGGTGCCGCTGGGGTCCGGGGTGGCCGAGGGGGCGCCGTCCGCCTTCCCGTTCCCGGCGTCCTCGCGGCCGGTGTCGCCCGTGCCGCCGTCCGGTGTCGCCGGGTCCTCGTCGCCGCCCGAGGCGTCCGGCGTGGGCGGTACGAGCGCGTGCTCGTCCGGGGCCACGGGGGCCGAGACGGATGCCACGGGGCGGGCGGGTTCGGCGCCGTCGAACGGGGTCGGCAGGACACCGGTCCCGGCCGCGACACCGCCCACCATCCCGGCGGCGAGCGCGGCGGCCAGACCCAGCCGTACGGGCCGGCTCCACCGGGCCGGACGCCCGGATTCCGGGACCCGACCGCCGATGCGCACCAGTCCCGCGTCGGCGTCGTGCGTGACCCGGAGCCGACCGGCGGCCGCGGCCGTCGTCCCGCCGTCGAGGCCGGCGGGACCGGCCCGTCCCGCGAGGTCGGCGCGGTCCGCGTGGGCCTTGCGGAAGGCGGCCAGGGCCGCGGCCTCACCGGGCAGTTCCTCGTCCGCGGGCAGGGGCTCGGCGGCCAGCGCGGCGAGCGCGCCGAGGGTCCGGGCGAGCCGCTCGGCCTCTTCCCGGGCCACGGCGTCGACGGCGTCGACAGCGTTGTCCGGTGACTCACCGCGCAGCAGACGCTCCGCCGTTTCGCGATCGAGCCACCTGTCCTGCTTGTCGGCCATCACATGTCCTTCTGCGTCCGCGCGCACGTATGCGTCACACCGGCGGACGTCACCGCGCGCGAGCGCGGTTCTCGCTGGGGCGGCAGTGCGTCGAGCGCGCCGGCCGCCTCCGGGTCCTCGCCGAGCAGTTCGGCGAGCTTCTTCAGACCGCGGTGCGCGGCCGTACGCACGGCACCGGGCCGTTTGCCGAGCGTCTCGGCGGCCGTCTTCGCGTCCAGGCCCATGACGACCCGCAGCACGACGGCCTCGGCCTGGTCCTGCGGCAGCCGGGCGATGAGGCCCAGGGTGCGGCCGGTGGCCAGCGCCTCCATGGCCTCGCCGGCGGTGTCGGACTCGGCGGGCCGGCCGGTCAGTTCCGTCTCGTCGGCGACCGTCGCCGGGCGCCGGCCACGCATGCGTATGTGGTCCAGCGCGCGGTTGCGGGCGATCCGGGCGGCCCAGCCGCGGAAGCGGTCCGCGTCGCCGCTGAACCGCTCCAGGTCCCGGGCTATCTGGAGCCAGGCCTCGGAGGACACGTCCTCGGCGTCGAGGTCGCCGACGAGCGTGCGTACGTACCCGAGCAGCCGCGGGTGCACCGTGCGGTACACAGTCCGGAACGCGGTCTCGTCCCCGTTCTGTGCCGCGAGCACCGCGGCTGTCAGCTCCGCGTCGTCCCCCACGTCGTGGTTCCTCGGTCGATGGTGCGCGGTTTTCTGGACCGCAGGTCGTTGCGGTGGTCTGCCGCTTGGCCGTCCGGCGCGAAAGGCACGTTACGACCTGAAACCGCCGCACGTCCATGTCCGTAGAACATGCAACTAACTCGTGACGCGAGCGGGCGGGCGCGGGGTGTGACAGAAAACGCACTCATGGCGCTGTAGGGAGTACGGGCCGCCGCGCGGCCCGTGCCGCGCGACGGCCGGGGCCTCTCCTGTGGGGGGTGGCGGCCTCGGCCGTTGCTTTGGCGGCAACCGGTTACCGACCTTTGGCCCCGCTCTGAGCGGCCTTCTCGCCCGTGGCGGTCTCGTCAGCGCCTGCGGTCTCGTCGGCGCCTGCGGCCTTGTCGGCACCCGCACTCTCCTCGGCCTTCGCCGCCTTCCGGCTCTGCTCCGCCTCCGGGGTCCTGCCCGTCTTCGGGGTCGCGCCGGCGTCGGGGGACTTGCCGGCCTCGGGCGTCTTGCCGGCCTTGGCCGCCTTGCCGGTCCCCGGCGCGTCCTGCTCGGCGCAGTACGCCGCGACGTCGCCCTCGCCGCCCGCCGCCGTCACGAGCCGCTGCCAGGCGGTGGCGTCCATCGCCTGGCCGCGCCCTTGGACCTTGTCGTAGGCACGGCACTGCGCCTCGGTGTCCTCGGCGCTCGCCGGACGGTCCCGGTCCGCCGAGGCGCCCGGGCGCGGGCTCGCGGAAGCGGCGGCGGCGGACCGGACCCCGGACGCGGTCGCCGACGGTCCGGGGCGACCCGCGCCGTCGGCCGCTCCGTGCGGGGAGGACCCGACGGCGGCGTACGCGACCCCGCCCAACGCGAGTCCGGCGACCAGCACGGAGAGCGTGACCCGCAGCGAGCGCGGCGTGTGCCGCCGCGCCCGGGGCCGCCAGTCGTCCCGGCGCCGGGTACGGGTCCGGTGCGCGCCCGCGTCCCGGGCGGCCCGGAAGGCCGCGACGGCCCGCCGCTCGCCGTCGCTGCCGACGTCCGGCACGAGGTCCGGTCGGCCGTCGGGACCGCGCAGGGCCTGGCCGAGCAGCGCCTCCAGCGCGGGTGGCGCAGTCCATGACGCGTCGTCGGCGGCGTTCTCGGGGTGTGCGCGCCGACGGCTGTGGCCCGCGCCGTTCAGCCGTTCACCCATGTCCGTTCCCGCCTCTGTCCCGTCCATCCGAGCAGGCCGTTCGGCCTGCCGGCCGGGCCCGCCACTGATCCATACGGATCGCGGCCCTCGCCGTTCATGTCGACTCCCCCAGCGTTCGGGGGGCACCATCCGTCACACCTTCACCCGCACCCGCGGCGTCGAGCCGGCGGGCCAGCCGCTTCAGGCCCCGGTGCGCGGCCGTACGGACGGCGCCGGGGCGCTTGCCGAGGACGCGGGCCGCGGCGGGCCCGTCCAGCCCCACGACGACCCGCAGCAGCACCGCCTCGGCCTGGTCCCGCGGCAGCCCGCGGACCAGCTCCAGGGCGCGCTCGGTGGAGAGCGACTCCAGTGCCTCGTCATGCGTGCTGGACGGGCCGGCCAGGTCGAGGACGACGTCCTGGTCCAGCCCCGCCGACCGGGGCCGGACCCGCAGTCGGCGCAGATGGTCGAGGGCCCGGTGCCGGGCGATGGTCGCGGTCCAGCCGCGGAATCCGGCCCCGTCGCCCCTGAACCGCCCCAGGTCCCGGGCTATCTCCAGCCAGGCGTCGGAGGCCACGTCCTCGGCGTCGTCGCCGACGATCCCCCGCAGGTAGCCGAGCAGCCCGGGCTGCACGATCCGGTACGCCACGGCGAACGCGTCCTCGTCGCCCTCCTGAGCCCGCGTCACGGCCGCGCCCAGTTCCCCGTCGTACGCCTGCGCGCGCCGGGGTTTGCCTCCCTGGCCCAAGACTGTCCTCGTTCGTGCGGAGTTCGTTGCGGCGCGCGACTCCCCCGCCGGACTCCGGGTTCCGACGCGGCCACGCCCACACGGTCATCAGCGCCTGGCCGCACAGAAGTGTCACAGGGGACGAATGCGCCACCGGTCCACCCGACCGGCGCGGCCTCGCTCAGGCCGCGGCCACCTCGCACCACACGAACTCGCCGCGGTCGCCGAATCTGGACATCGGCTGCCAGTGCCAGCGGCCCGAGCAGGCCCGGACGATGGCGAGTCCGCGCCCCGCCTCCGCGTCGGCCAGTTCCTCGAACTTCGGGGGCGGTTCGGGTGGCTCCGGGTCCGCGTCCCACGCTCCGATCTGAAGCACCCCCGCGGTCCGACGCACCCTCAGGGCCGCCGGGCCCTTCTGATGCCGGACGGCATTGGACACCAGCTCGGCCGCGAGGAGTTCGGCGGTGTCGACGAGGTCGATCAGGCCGTGCAGGGTGAGGATCAGCCGTAGCGTGCGGCGACACACGGTCACGGCACGTGGGTCGTTGGGGATGCAGAGGGAGTACTCCCAGGAGTCGGGCATGAGTCAGCTCCGGTGGGGGGTGAGGGGTTTCTGCGCGCGGTGTCACTGCCGCGACCGTCCTGGCAGGACGGCTCGGTGCGCTTCCGCAGCGTGTGCGCTGCGCTTCCGCAGCGTGTGCGTTACGTCACCGACGGTAGACCTAACTTTTTAAGTTTCGCAAGCGAGTCGCGTAACCTGACCCTCGAACGAGTCGCGCTCACCAGCGCGTTGGGAGGACATGCGATGGCGTTGCGGAGCGAGCCGACAGCACGTCAGATGCGTCTGGCTGTCGAACTGCGCAGGCTCCGCGACGCGTCGGGGCTCACCGCGCGGGAAGCGGCGGCACTGCTGGGTGTGAGTTCCGCACAGATCAGCCAGATCGAAGCGGGCCTCACCGGGGTGAGCGAGAAGCGGCTGCGCCTTCTTGCCGCTCACTACTCCTGCACCGACGATGAGTTGATCGCCGCACTGGTCGCGATGGCGACCGACCGAACGCGGGGCTGGTGGGAGGGCGACCGGGGACACCTCCCCACGGCCTTTCTGGACCTCTCCGAGTTGGAGCACCACTCCCAGTACCGCTGGGACGTGGACTTCCTGCACATCCCGGGCCTTCTTCAGACCGCGGACTACGCCCGCTCCCTCTTCGCCCACGTGAACCCGGAGTTCCCGCTGAACGAGGTCGAGCGCTGGGTCGAGCACCGCATGCGGCGGAGGGTCGTCATCGAGCGTCCCGAACCGATCGCCTACACCACGCTGATCCATGAAGCGGCACTGCGCATCAGGGTCGGCGGCCGCCCTGCGGCGCGGGCCCAACTCTCCCGTGTCCTGGAACTCTCCGAAGGCACACACGTCACCGTGCGTGTCATTCCCTTCGACCTGGACGACTTCGGCCTGGCCGGAAGCGCCATGGTGTACGCGGGCGGCCCCGTGTCCAAGCTGGACACCGTGGTGCGCGACGGACCCAACGGCCCCGTGTTCATCGACATCGAGGCCCAACTCGGCCGTTACCGAACGCTCTTTCGTAGGGTAGAAGCGGTGTCACTCGAGCCCAGGTGTTCGCGTGACTTCATCCACCGGCTGGCGAAGGAGCTGTGACGCAGTGACCTGGAAGAAGTCTTCCTACTCCGGCGGCGGCCAGGGCGATGCCTGCGTCGAGGTCCGCCACGACCACCGCCACATAGCCGTCCGCGACTCCAAGACCCCCGACCGAGCCACCCTCACCTTCCCCGCGGACGCGTTCGCCGCGTTCCTCTACGGGCTCAAGCAGCGCTGAGCGGACGGGTGCGGCTACCGCCGCCCCCGCATCGCGTCCCGGCACAGCAGCCGCAGGGAGCCGTGGCCGCCGAAGCAGCGGCGGGCCTCGTCAAGGGGTTCCCAGAGACGGCCGTCGGGGGTGCGGACCCAGTGGTCGCCGCCGGAGCCCCACCACTCGGCGCCGGTCTGCCGGACGATCACCTCACCGGCGTACGCGCCGAGCCCGCGCAGCACATGCTCCACGGCGGTGTACGGCGAGCCCTCCCGCCGCAGCTCCTCGATCAGCCGGTCGACGCGCCACAGGCTCTGCGCGGAGTGGTCGAGCCGAGGCCGTACGCCGTCGGGCGCGGCGGCCACCGCGTCCGCCGCCCACCGCACCGGTTTGGCGGCGGCGGAGGGCCGGGCCGCCTGCTGACTCTGTTGCGTCGTCCACGTCACACATCGAAGAGCGCCACCGGGCCGTGATCCGTCACCCGGATCCGGCGCCTTCGCGAGACCGGCGCAGGACCGACCCACCGCCACCCCAGAACGGGCACAGGAGTGATGCTTCGGGCCCCCGGTGCGCTCCTTGAGTGATGAACGCGTACCTCCAGCTCCGCGCCGTGCCTCCTTCGGCACTGCGCAACAGCGCGACCTGGCTGCGGAAGCTGTTCGACGATGACCACGCCGGTAACGCCGTGCGGGACCGGATGAACCGGCACCGCGCGCGCAATCTCGACGGCCGCTACGGCGACCACCAGTTGCTCTACGCCGACGCACAGGTGGTGCTCGGCGGCGAGCGGGTGTACCCGGCCGGTTCGAAGGAGCCGCCCTTCGTGGTCCTGACCGTGGCCCAGGCCACGCGGGTCGCCACGTTCCTGACGGAGAGCGACTTCGACGACCTGTGGCGGCCGGCCCGTGCCGAACTACTGCCCCGGTACGGCGGCGCTGCCGAGGAGACCCGCACGCGGGCCGCCTTCGCCTCGGCGCACCGGGAGCTGACGGCCTTCTACACCGCAACCGCGCTGCACCGAGACGCGGTCGTCAAGTGGCTGGCGCCGTGAGGGTGGGTGCTCACCTACGTCCACGGGCCCGCCGCGAGACCACCGCGCGCAGCACCCGGCGCCCTTCCGTGGTCACCTCCAGCGCCCGGCGCAGTCCGCCCGCGCCATGACCGGCGAGCACCTCCAGGACGGCGACCTGGCGGCGCAGTTCGGCGGCGACGAGGGGTGACATGCCCTCCGTGCGGCCTTCCCGGCGGGAGTCGACCGGGGAGGCGTCCTCGGCCGGGTCGAGGAGGCGGTGGATCTGGAGCGAGGCGACGGAGCAGGCGTCGGCCCAGAGCCGCACCTCGGCGGCGGAGCGGCTCCCCGGTGCGGCGGCCAGCATCCGGCGGGCCAGGAGCCCGGCCTCGTCGCCCTCCTCCGCCTCCGACGCCAGTTTGCCGCGCGCCTGTTCCAGCAGCTCGCCCCAGTCGGCGGCGTCGGAGTCCTCCGTGAGGGCGCCCCACAGCGGTCGCAGGATCTCGTCGTCACCACCGAGCAGGGGTACGCACCGATCCAAACAAGCCAGCCCGCTGGCAGCCAGTCCGCGTTCGTCGGCCTGAGCGATCAGTTCCACCAGGCTCATCCACGCCTCCCTCGCCAGGGCGCCGACCTTACGGAGCCCACACTTCCCCTTACTGCGTGCGACGGGCCAGGAGTGTCACAGGCAGGGGTTTTCAGCCAACTCCACCGAGGCCGCCACCGCCACCGGTTCGGCCGATCCCGCCGATTTCGCCGCCCCCTCCCACGGCGCCGACCGCACCGACCGCACCGACCGGCGGCGATACCGCGCCCGGGCCCTGGAGCGCCTTCTCGTTCTGCATCCCCGTCAGCCGCAGGACGAAGGCGATCGCGAGGACGGCCGCGAGGATGCCGACCGCGTCCGGCCCTCCCCTGGGCCTCCTGCGCGGCAGCACGCGGAACATACGGATCACCGACGCCGTGCGTCCAGCGGAAATCAACCGAGCCTGTTCGCCAGGGCCGTGAACTGCGTCCAGGTCAGCGGGGGTGTCCCGGCGTCCCACAGCTTCTGCGAGGTGGCCCGCAGCGGCATCCGGATCCCGGCCGCGATCTGGTCCTGGGTCTGCGAGTTCGCGAGGTCGCACCACACCGAGAAGGAGCCGCCGAGGATCTGGGCGTCGTACTTCGCGGGGACCGGCGTGGTGCCGCGCAGCACCCGCGGGGTCCACTGCTCGTAGATCCGCTTCCCGGTCGGGTAGACGAAGTCGTTCGGTTCGCCGAGGACGTAGTACAGGTACTCGTCGTTGTAGTTGAGCATCTTGAGCCCGGTGCTCAGGTACTCGACCGGCGGCCGTGCGCCGATCTCCTTGCCGGTCCAGTAGGCGACCACGAGGTCGGAGGCCGGCTTGACCGACGTGCCGCGGAAGAAGCCGTCGTTCCACACCCGCATGGTGCGGTCGTGGGCGCGGACGGTGTCGGCGCGGTCGTTGAGCCAGCCGGTGGTGAGGTCGGCGACGCCCGCGCCGGAGCCGTACCGGGCCGTCGCGGCGGCGGCCAGCTGGGGGTAGGAGGCCGCCGGACTGGAGACCGTCAGGGCCTGGTACTCGTCGCCGCCGAGGTGCCAGTAGGCGCCGGGGAAGACGTCGGCGTACTCGTCCAGCAGGTCGTCGAGGAGGTCCGCGGACTCGTCCTTGGAGATGTCGATCGCCCCGCGGGTCGCCACCCCGCTCGCGTTGCGCAGCTGGAGTTCGGGGTGGGCCGCGAGAACGGCGCCCAGGTGTCCGGGCGAGTCGATCTCGGGCACGACGGTGATGTGCCGGCTCGCGGCGAGGTCGACGATCTTCTTCACCTCGGCCTTGGTGAGGTGCTTGCTCGAGACGATCTCCGGGTGGCTGTCGGACTCGATCCGGAAGGCCTGGTCGTCGGAGAAGTGCAGGCCGAGCTGGTTGTACTTCAGATCGCCGAGCTCGCGCACCCGGTCCTCGATCCAGGCGGCGGTGAAGTGCTTGCGCGCGATGTCCAGCGTGAACCCGCGCTGCGGCTTGGCCGGCTGGTCCCGTACGACGCCCTCCGGCGCCGTACCGCCGGCGTGCACCTCCTGTTTGAGGGTGCGGGTGCCGTAGAAGACGCCCGCGTCGGAGGGCGCGCTGACGGTGACCCGCCCGCCGCGCACGGTCATGGTGTACGACTCGGGGTTCGCGCCCTCGTCGTCGTTGAGCGCCAGCCGCAGGTCCCCGTCGCGTACGTCGTCCTTCTCCCCGGCGTACGTCAGCCCCAGCTCGCCGGCGACCAGCCGTCCCTCGTCGGCGAGCCCGGCGTCGCTCACCACCACCCGGCGGGTGGACTGCGGCTTCCATCCGGGGCCGCGCGCCGGGGTGTGGGCGCTGACGGCGGGAATGGTGCGGGGGGTGGTGGAGAGGGCGTAGGAGCGGGTGGGCGTCGGGGCCTGCGCGGCGGCGGCGCCGGTGTCACCCGCGCCGGGCGTCCTGGCGGCCTGCCGGGAGGCGGCCGATCCGGCCGGTGTCGTGCCGTCGTCGTCCGACGAGGCCCACACGCCGAGCCCCACGCCGAGCGCGGCGACCAGGCCGCCCGCCATCACTGCCCGCGCCGCGACCTGCTGGTGCGGCTTCCTCCGCGGCGCCCGGCGCCGATGCCTGTGCCTGCTCACTCCGCCCACCGTACGACTCCCGGCGGCCCGAAGCGCGTCGGGCCCGGCGTGACGGAGTCCACGACACCTTCCGAAACTCTCTCGTTCGGGTGAAATTCAGGCATCGGTCAGACACGTCCTGACCGCACTCGATAACGTGTCGACACACCTTTCACTGCATCCCCTGCCACATCACACGTGACGCGAGGATCCACGCTGCCTGCGCACCGTCCTTCCCCTCCCTCCGGCTGCCTCGCCATACCGGCACAGACCCGGAGCTCACCCGCGTCCGTGCCGGACGGTCTCAACACCGTGCCCGCCGCCGAGGCACACCGCACCCTCCTCGCCTGCCTCCACAGCCTCCGCTGGGCCCGCCGGATCGCCGACCACCGCCCGTATCCGACGCTCGACGCCCTGCTGGCCGCATCCGACGAGGCCGCGTACGACCTGAGCCCGGCCGATCTGGCGGAGGCCCTGGCGACGGAATCCCTGCCCGGCCTGCCCGCGGACGCGTACGGAGCGGCGCACATGGCGCTGGACGCGGCCCACGCGGCCTACGAGGCCCGATTCGGACACGCGTTCGTCATCTGCCTCGACGGCGTTCCCCAGGAGGAGTCCCTGGACCACGTCCTGGAGGGCATCCGGTCACGATTGGCAAACGATCCCGAGGACGAACGGGTCGTGGCGGCGGAGGAACTCCGGAGACTGGCAAGGCAACGGCTGACGCGGCTCGCCCGAGGCGCGGGGCGGTGACCGGCGCGGCTCCGCCGCGGGGCACGACCGGCCACCACGGCACCGCATCCGGAACCGAACGGGACACTCCACCCCAGATGCCGCAACGCTCACCCATCCGCGTGCCACTTTGATCACACAGGTAGGCCCGACGTAAGCCGAGCGCCAGTGCCTCGCTACGATGCTGGGGGCCGGTGGACCGTACCCGGCCGGGCCCGTCCGACACCCCAAGCCGGCAGGCCCCAATCCCCGCTCCCGGAGGGTTCTTCCGTGCCGGCTGGAACGCTGTACCGCGGCCGGGAAGGAATGTGGTCCTGGGTGGCTCATCGAGTCACCGGCGTCCTCATCTTCTTCTTCCTGTTCGTTCACGTGCTGGACACCGCCCTCGTGCGTGTCTCCCCCGAGGACTACGACAAGGTCGTAGCCACCTACAAGACGCCGGTCGTGGCGCTGCTGGAGTACGGCCTCGTGGCCGCCATCCTCTTCCACGCGCTCAACGGCCTGCGCGTCATCGCCGTCGACTTCTGGTCGAAGGGCCCCCGCTACCAGAAGCAGATGCTCTGGAGTGTCGTGGGCCTGTGGCTGCTGCTGATGCTCGGGGCGATCTACCCCGTGCTCGGCCACGCCGCTCGTGAACTGTTCGGGAGCTGAGACCGATGGCCACCACTGAAACCACCGCGGCCGGGATCGGCCCCGTCGAGGGCGGCTCCGTCTACGACGTGGACAACCCCGCGCCCTTCATCGAGCCGCCGCGCCTGCGCACCAAGAAGACGCCCAGGTCCACCCGGGGCAACTTCGAGATGGGCGCCTGGCTGTTCATGCGCCTGTCCGGCGTCGTACTGGTCGTCCTGGTCCTGGGTCACCTGCTGATCCAGCTCGTCCTGGACGGCGGTGTCTCCAAGATCGGCTTCGCCTTCGTGGCCGGCCGCTGGGCCTCCCCGTTCTGGCAGGTCTGGGACCTGCTGATGCTGTGGCTCGCCATGCTGCACGGGACGAACGGCCTGCGCACGGTCATCAACGACTACGCGGAGCGCGCGAACACCCGGCTGTGGCTGAAGGGCCTGCTCTACACCGCCGCGGTGTTCACCATCCTGCTGGGCACGCTGGTGATCTTCACCTTCGACCCGAACATCCGCTAGGCGCACGGGACCGAGGGACTGAGAGAAACACTCATGAAGATCCACAAGTACGACACAGTCATCGTCGGCGCCGGCGGCGCCGGTATGCGCGCCGCGATCGAGTCGACGAAGCGCAGCCGCACCGCCGTGCTGACCAAGCTCTACCCCACCCGCTCCCACACGGGCGCCGCGCAGGGCGGCATGGCCGCCGCGCTGGCCAACGTGGAGGAGGACAACTGGGAGTGGCACACCTTCGACACGGTCAAGGGCGGTGACTACCTGGTCGACCAGGACGCCGCCGAGATCCTGGCGAAGGAGGCCATCGACTCCGTCCTCGACCTGGAGAAGATGGGCCTGCCGTTCAACCGGACGCCCAACGGCACGATCGACCAGCGCCGCTTCGGCGGTCACAGCCGCAACCACGGCGAGGCCCCGGTCCGCCGGTCCTGCTACGCGGCCGACCGCACCGGTCACATGATCCTCCAGACGCTGTACCAGAACTGCGTGAAGGAGGGCGTGGAGTTCTACAACGAGTTCTACGTCCTCGACCAGCTGATCACCGAGGTCGACGGTGTGAAGCGGTCCGCGGGTGTGGTCGCGTACGAGCTGGCGACCGGCGAGATCCACGTCTTCCAGGCGAAGGCCGTCATCTACGCCTCCGGCGGCACCGGCAAGTTCTTCAAGGTGACCTCGAACGCGCACACGCTGACGGGTGACGGCCAGGCCGCCGTGTACCGGCGCGGGCTGCCGCTGGAGGACATGGAGTTCTTCCAGTTCCACCCGACCGGCATCTGGCGCATGGGCATCCTGCTGACGGAGGGCGCCCGCGGTGAGGGCGGCATCCTCCGCAACAAGGACGGCGAGCGCTTCATGGAGAAGTACGCGCCGGTCATGAAGGACCTGGCGTCGCGTGACGTCGTGTCCCGCTCGATCTACACGGAGATCCGGGAAGGCCGCGGGTGCGGACCCGAGGGCGACCACGTCTACCTCGACCTCACCCACCTCCCGCCGGAGCAGCTGGACGCGAAGCTCCCGGACATCACGGAGTTCGCGCGCACGTACCTCGGCATCGAGCCGTACACGGACCCGATCCCGATCCAGCCCACCGCGCACTACGCGATGGGCGGCATCCCGACGAACGTCCAGGGCGAGGTCCTGAGCGACAACACGACGGTCGTCCCGGGCCTGTACGCGGCCGGCGAGGTCGCCTGCGTGTCGGTGCACGGCGCCAACCGTCTGGGCACCAACTCGCTGCTGGACATCAACGTGTTCGGCAAGCGGGCGGGCATCGCCGCCGCCGAGTACTCGCAGAAGGCGGAGTACGTCGAGCTGCCGGAGAACCCCGCGCAGCAGGTGATCGACCAGGTGGAGCACCTGCGCTCGTCCACCGGCACCGAGCGGGTCGCGGAGCTGCGCCGCGAGCTGCAGGAGACCATGGACGCGAACGTCATGGTGTTCCGCACCGAGCAGACGATCAAGACGGCGGTGGAGAAGCTCGCCGAGCTGCGCGAGCGCTACCGGAACATCTCGATCCAGGACAAGGGCCGGCGGTTCAACACGGACCTGCTGGAGGCCATCGAGCTGGGCAACCTGCTCGACCTGGCCGAGGTCATGGCGGTGTCGGCGCTGGCCCGCAAGGAGTCCCGCGGCGGTCACTACCGCGAGGACTACCCGAACCGCGACGACGTCAACTTCATGCGCCACACCATGGCGTACCGCGAGGTGGGCGACGACGGCACCGAGTCCATCCGACTCGACTACAAGCCGGTCGTCCAGACCCGCTACCAGCCGATGGAGCGTAAGTACTGATGGCAACTCCCGTTCTGGACAAGGTCGAGGCGGAGTCCGCGGCCTCTCCGTACATCACGGTCACCTTCCGGGTCCGCCGGTTCAACCCGGAGGTCTCGGCGGATGCCGCCTGGCAGGACTTCACGCTGGAGATCGACCCGAAGGAGCGCGTCCTCGACGGTCTCCACAAGATCAAGTGGGACGTCGACGGCACGCTGACCTTCCGGCGCTCCTGCGCCCACGGCATCTGCGGTTCGGACGCGATGCGGATCAACGGCAAGAACCGCCTCGCGTGCAAGACGCTGATCAAGGACATCAACCCCGAGAAGCCGATCACGGTCGAGCCCATCAAGGGCCTGACGGTCCTGAAGGACCTGGTCGTCGACATGGAGCCGTTCTTCCAGGCGTACCGGGACGTCATGCCCTTCCTCATCACGAAGGACACGAACGAGCCCACGCGTGAGCGCTTCCAGACCGCCGAGGACCGCGAGCGGTTCGACGACACGACGAAGTGCATCCTCTGCGCGGCCTGCACGTCGTCCTGCCCGGTGTTCTGGAACGACGGCCAGTACTTCGGTCCGGCCGCGATCGTGAACGCCCACCGCTTCATCTTCGACTCGCGCGACGAGGCGGGTGAGCAGCGCCTGGAGATCCTGAACGACAAGGACGGCGTCTGGCGCTGCCGCACGACGTTCAACTGCACGGACGCCTGCCCGCGCGGTATCGAGGTCACGAAGGCGATCCAGGAGGTGAAGCGAGCGCTGATCACGCGCCGCTTCTGAGCTTTCCGAGCCTCCCGGCTCGCTGGTCTGCGCACACGGCGAGGGCCCCGCTCCTTGAAGGAGCGGGGCCCTCGCCGTGTCGCCGCGCCGGCGTCGGCCGGTGTCGCCGCGCAGGTGTCAGCCGCGCAGGACGCGACCCTGCTTGTCGGTGCGGTCGTTGCTGGTGAGGAACAGGATGCCGTCGATCAGCGCCCAGATGCCGAGGCCGCCGCAGGTGAAGAGCTGCGCGACGCCCACGCCGACGGAGCCGACGTAGAAGCGTCCGATGCCGAGGGTGCCCAGGAAGAGCTGGAGGATACCGGCGACGATCTTGGACTTGTCGGAGTACGGACGACCAAGCGGGTCGACCCCGTAGGGGGCCTGCGGGGTGGGGACGGTCATGAGAACTGCTCCTGAAATGCCTGCGGGAGGCCGGTGCGGCCTGCTCCGAAATGGGGAGTCCGGGAGGGATACGACGCGACGAACACACGCGTCGACCGACGTCGACCGATCTCGACCCACGCCCTCGCACGGCTCCGCCGCGCCAGGACGTCCCCCCTGTGACTGGTGAGCCTAGAGAAAACAGAGGGTAAAAAGGGAGTACAAATGATCCATCGTTCCTGATCCGTGATCAAAATCAGTCAACTACGTTCCGGAGCACCGCCCACGCGATCGCGACACCGAGGACAAGCGTCAAACCCCTTGGTCCCAGGCGCGGATGCCAGGCGCGGCCGTGCAGACCGGCCCACATCCAGCGGACCAGCAGTGCGAGCGCGTACGGCGAGGCGAGCAGCAGGACACGGTTGTCGAGCCAGGCCTGCGTGAAGTGACCGTGCATCAGGTCGTACACCATGCGGGTGCCGCCGCAGGCGGGGCAGAGCAGGCCGGTGACGAGCCGGAACGGGCACCGCGGGAGCCAGTGGCCGGGCTGGTGCGGGTCGGTGGCGTAGAGATACGCGGTGCCGGCCGCGCCGGCGGCGAGCACCGCGACGGGAGCCGCCGCCGGGTGCCGCAGCACGGCCGGACACCTCGCGGAGAGGCGCTCCGCGTCAGCCACGCAGGATCCGCCCGTTGGAGTCGGTCTTGTCGTCGCTGACCAGCAGGATGATGCCGTCGATCAGCGCCCAGATGCCGAGGCCGCCGCAGGTGAAGAGCTGGGCGAGGCCGATGCCGACGTCCCCCATGTAGAACCGGCCGACGCCGAAGCTGCCCAGGGTGAGCTGGAGCACGCCCGCGACGATCTTCGACTTCTCGGAGTAGGGGCGGCCCATGAGGTCGTACCCGTAGGGGGCCTGGGGGTCGCCGGTGAAGGTGCCGGGCGGTATGTAGCCGCCGGCGGGATAGCCGGGGCCCGGGTAACCGGGGTGGGCGTAGCCCGGGTACGGCTGGCCGGACTGGGGGTAGCCGTAGGGGCCGGGGCCCGGCTGGCCGGGACCCGCGTCCTGCGGGCCGCTCGGACCCCCGGAGCCGCCGGCCGGGTACCCGTAGCCGGGTGGGGGCGGCTGCGGCGGCTGCTGAGGCTCTTGGGGCTGCTGTGGCGTTTCGGACAAGGCGAGTTCCCCCGAGGTCTGTTGATCGGATGATCCGCTGACGAGATGAGTGCGGATTAACGCAGGACATCTTGCAGCAGAAAACCCGCCACGCGGAGACCGGGGTGCTCTTGACCGGTTTTCGGGCCCCCTACACCTAATCTGACGACATGTCAGATGACCAGTCGTGCGAGCTGCTCGGTTTCGACAACCTCCTGCTGCCCGTCGGGGACCTCGGCGAGGCTGTCGGCTTCTACGAGCGGGCCGGATTCACGGTGGGGCTGCGGTTCGACGAGGCCGGGATCGCGTTGCTGAAGGTCGGGGGCGAGACACCGGGGGTCCTCCTCCGGCACGAGGAGGCCCTCGGGCACCAACCGCCGCCCTGGCCGTCCCCACGCGTCTGGCTGGAGGTGCCGGACGCGCGGGCGGCGGCGCGGCGGCTGACCGAGGCGGGCGTCACCCCCCTGGATCCGCCGTTCTCCACGTCCACCGGCTGGACCGTCGAGATCGCCGACCCGTGGGGGAACGTCCTCGGGTTCACGGACTACCTCAAGCGGCCCGAGCTGGCGAGGCGTTAGGACCCCGAGGCGGCGGCACCCGACGGCGGCGCCCTACCCGCACCCCTTCAGTTGAACGTGTTCAAAACAAGCGCTACAGTCATCCGCGACAGCGTTTTGAACGCGTTCAAGAAAGGGTGGGGAACATGGACCGCACGGTCATCGCCTACGTCGTCTACCTGGTCGTCAGCATCGGACTGACCGTCTGGGTGGCCAGGACCCTCAGCAACAACGGACGGATCTTCCTCGCCGACGTGCTCCAGGGCAACGAGAAGCTCGCCGACGCCGTCAACCACCTCCTGGTGGTCGGCTTCTACCTCGTCAACCTCGGCTTCGTCGCCCTCTACCTGAGCGGCGACGACACCATCGAGGACACGCGCGGCATCTTCGAGGCCCTGTCGACCAAGGTCGGTGTGGTGCTGCTGGTGCTCGGTGCGATGCACCTGGCCAACGTGTACGTCCTCAACCGGATCCGGCGGCGCGGGGTCATGGAGCGGGAGCAGGTCCCGCCCGTCGCCCCGCAGGCCTGGGCCGCCCCCTCGGCGCCCACCGCCGGGGCGTGAACACGATGGCAGCCGACCGGGACGCCGCCGACCGGGACGCCCGGCGCGTCCCGGTCCGCCGGCTCACCGTGCTCCACGACGCCGAATGCTCCCTGTGCGGCTTCCTGCGCGACTGGCTGGGCCGGCAGCCGCAGCTGGTGCCGCTGGAGTTCGTCCCGGCGGGGTCCGCGCAGGCGGCCGCCCGCTTCCCCGGACTCGACCATCGCGCGACCCTCGACGAGATCACCGTCGTCGGCGACTCCGGCCAGGTCTACCGCGGCACCGCCGCCTGGATCGTCACCCTGTGGGCGCTGCGCGAGTACCGCCCGCTGTCCCACCGGCTGAGCACCCCCGCCGGGGCGAAACTGGCGCGGGGCGCCGTTCTCGCCGCCGCCAAGTGGCGCGGCGGGCAGGGGCGGTCCGTGGGCTGGGGCGGGGGCGTCTACCGCCGTGGCGACGGTTGGTCGTACGACCCGCGGCTGGGCTGGAGCTACCACCGGCCCACCTGTGCCGACGGCACCTGTTCAACTGGCTAGGCTCCTGTACGTGCCCGCGAACAACGACGGTCCCGCCGAGGCCGCTTCCCCGTCCGAGCCCCATGAGGCCGCTTCCGCGACCGAACGTCATGAGGCCGCCCCCACGTCCAAGTCCGAGCAGACCCGCGCTCTGATCCTGGAGACGGCGATGCGGCTGTTCCAGGAGCGCGGCTACGACAAGACGACGATGCGGGCCATCGCCCAGGAGGCCGGCGTCTCGGTCGGCAACGCCTACTACTACTTCGCCGGCAAGGAGCACCTGATCCAGGGCTTCTACGACCGGCTCGCCGCCGAGCACCGGGAGGCCGTCCGGGACGTCCTGGCGCGGGAGAGCAACCTGGAGGCCCGGCTGGCGGGGGTGCTGCGGGTCTGGCTGGAGGTGGCCGAGCCGTACCACGAGTTCGCGGTCCAGTTCTTCAAGAACGCCGCCGACCCGGACAGCCCGCTCAGCCCCTTCTCCGCCGAGTCGGAGCACGCGCGCGTGGAGGCCATCGCCGTCCACAAGGAGGTTCTCGCGGGGTCGAAGGCGAAGGTTCCCGAGGAGCTGCGGGAGGTGCTGCCGGAGCTGATGTGGCTCTCCCAGATGGGCCTCGTCATGTACTGGATCTACGACCGCACGCCGGGGCGCGAGCGCAGCTACCGGCTGGCCGGCCGGGGCGCGCGCCTCACCGCGCGGGGCGTGGCGCTGGCCCGGTTCCGGGTGCTGCGGCCGCTCGTCCTCGAGGTCCACGACCTGTTCACGGACTTCCTGCCCGGCATGACCAACGCCCTGCCGGACCCCGTGAAGAAGAGCCCGCCGGGCCGGGCGGGCTCTGGAAGCTCTGCGGGCCCCGAGGGCTCTGCGGGCTCTTCTCCGGATCCGGATGGGGTCAGCTGACCTCCGCGGCCTCCTCCAGCTCCACGTCGTAGACCAGGGGCTCCCCCGCGACCGTCAGCCGGCGGGCACGCTTCAGCAGGGGCGGCGCGGCCGTCGTCGCCAGCAGATACGTTCCCGGGGCCGGGACGGAGAGGATGTACGAGCCGTCCGCGAGGGAGGCCACGCGGTCCAGTTCCCGTCCGCCCTGCGACATCAGGGTGACCGTCGCGTCCTCGACCGGTTCACCGGCCGTGTTCCGGACGAAGCCGTGCACGACCGAGGCCGGCCCTTCGCCCACCGCGGCCGTCGCCGGCGCCGCCGCCTCCTCCTTGGGCTCGACCGCGAGATGCGGCAGCCGCTTCTCCAGCCACCCGGGCAGCCACCAGTTGGAGTCGCCGAGCAGGTGCATCGCGGCCGGGACCAGTGCCGTACGCAGGATGAACGCGTCCAGCGCGACGGCGGCCGCGAGGCCGACGCCCGCCATCGCCGCGCCCGAGTCGCCGCTGAGCACGAAGGCGAGGAAGACGCAGACCATGATCAGGGCGGCGGAGTTGATGACCCGGCTGGTCTCCGCGAGGCCCACCCGGACCGCTCGCGCGTTGTCCCTGGTGTGCACCCACTCCTCGTGCATCCGGCTGACCAGGAAGACCTGGTAGTCCATCGACAGGCCGAAGAGCAGGGACAGCATGATGACGGGCAGGAAGGCGTTGATCGGCCCCTCCTTGCCGAGGCCGAGCAGGTCGAGGCCCCAGCCCCACTGGAAGACCGCGACGAGGACGCCGAAGGAGGCCGCGGCCGCGACCAGGTTCATCACGGCGGCCGTCAGCGGCACCACCAGGGAGCGGAAGGCGACCAGCAGCAGCAGGAAGCCCAGGCCGATGATGGTGGCGATGAAGAGCGGCAGACGGTCGCCGGTGACCGTGGCGAAGTCCTTGGACACCGCCGTGACGCCACCCACGTGCGCCTGGGCCCCGGCCTCCGGGATGACGTCGTCCCGCAGCCGGTCGATCAGGGTGTCCGTCTCCGCGGACTGCGGCGAGGTCGTGGGCACCACCTGGATGACCGTGACCCCGCTCGCGGGCGGCAGGGCGGCCACCTGGGCGACGCCGGGCGTGTCCTTGATGCCCTGAGTCAGGGCGGTGGCGTCACCGCCGTCCACGACCACCTGGAGGGGGCCGTTGAAGCCCGGCCCGAAGCCCTCGGCGAGCAGGTCGTAGGCCTTGCGGGTGGTCGTCGAGGCGTCGTCGTTGCCCTGGTCGGTGGCGCCGAGGCGGAGCGACAGCACGGGGAGCGCGAGGACGGCCATGACGACCAGCGCGAGCGCGGCGATCGTCCGCGGCCGGCGCTGCACGCCCGTCGACCAGCGGGCCGCGGGGCCACTCGCCTTCTCCGGCTCCGGGCCGGTCGCGGCCAGCACGCGCCGCTGCCTGCGGCTCAGCACCCGCGCGCCGAGGAAGCCGAGCAGCGCGGGCAGCAGGGTCGTCGCGGCGAGGACGCTCAGCACCACCGTCAGGGAGGTGCCGATGACGACGCCGTCCAGGAAGCGCAGGTTCGTCACCAGCATGCCGGCCAGGGCGATGCACACCGTGCCGCCCGCGAACAGCACCGCCCGGCCCGAGGTGTTGAGGGCGACGACCGTCGACTCCTCCGGGTCCAGGCCGCGCAGGACGCCCTTGCGGTGCCGGGTGACGATGAACAGGGCGTAGTCGATGCCGACGCCGAGGCCGATCAGCGAGGACAGCAGCGGGGCCAGGTCCGGGATGTCGGTGACATGGCTGAGCAGCTGGGTGGAGAACAGGCCCATGCCGACGCCGAAGACCGCGACGGCGAGCGGCAGCAGCATCGCGTACAGCGAGCCGAAGGCCAGGAACAGGACCACCGCCGCCGCCGCGAGGCCGACCATCTCGGCGAGGCCGGTGGGCGGTTCCTGCACCCGCTGGACGGCCTGGCCGCCCACCTCGACCTCCAGGCCGTCCCGTCCGGCGCCCCGAGCGGTGTCGACGACGTCCTGGACGAGTTCCTTCGGTACGGAGTTCGCCTGCTCGGTGAAGGTGATCTGGGCGTAGGCGATCCGCCCGTCACCACTGATCCGCGCCGCGCCCGCCGCGTCCGCCGCGTAGGGGCCGGTCACCCCGCCGACGCCCTTCATGCCCGCGATTCTGTCGAGCGCGGGCTGGATCCGGGACCGTACGTCCTGGTCCCGTACCGAGCCTTCGTCGACCTTCCACACGACCGTGTCGGTGTCGCCGGCGCTCGCCGGGAACGCCTTCTCCATCAGGTCGTACGCCTTCTTGGAGTCCGTGTCGGGGAGGGAGAAGACGTTCGCGTAGTCCGTGCCCGCCGTCGAGGCCGAGAATCCCAGGCCGAACAGCGCCCCCACCCAGAGCAACAGGACCACCAGCCGGTGCCGATAGCACCAGCGTGCCAATGCCGCCACGCTCAATCTCCTTCACCAGATCGTCGGTCGGTCCCCCAGGTCCTGGGCAACAGGATCGGTGGCGCCACGCGTGCGTGGACATGTGACGACCATGACTCTCAAGGAACTCCAAAGCGTGAACCGGCGCGGTCGTCGGCGGGTCCGCCGATACTGGGGGCATGACGACGGCATCCGGCACCGTGCTGGTCGTGGAGGACGAACCGAGCATCGCGGACGTCCTGGCCATCGCCCTGCGCTACCACCGCTTCGAGGTCATGACCGCGGGCACCGTCCGCGAGGCCCTCGCCCTCGCCGACCGCACCCGGCCCGACGTGGCGCTCCTGGACGTCATGCTGCCGGACGGCGACGGCCGGGCCCTGGGGCGTGAACTGCGGTCGCGCAGGCCGGACCTGGCGCTGGTGTTCCTCACCGCGCGGGACGCGCCGACCGAGATCGTCGGCGCCCTCGGCTTCGGCGACGACTACATCACCAAACCGTTCGACATCGACGTGGTCGTCGCCCGCATCACCGCCGTGCTGCGCCGTACCCGGCCGGCCGACGTCCTTCCGCAGCGGCCGCCGCTGCGGTACGGCGACCTGGAGCTCGACGAGACGACGTACAGCGTGCACCGGGCGGGCCGCTCGGTGGAGCTCACCCCCACCGAGTACGCGCTGCTGCGGTTCCTGGTGCGCAACGGCGGCCGGATCGTGCCCAAGGAGCAACTCCTGCGCCATGTCTGGCAGTACGAGCACACCCCGCCGGAGTCGACGGTCGTCGAGACGTACATCAGCTATCTGCGGCGCAAGCTGGACGTCCTGGGGCCGTCGGTGATCACCACCCGGCGGGGCGTCGGATACGGGCTGGCGTGAGGCGGATCCACCGGCACGGCATCCACTCGCTGCGGGCCAAGCTGACGGCGGCCAACGTGGGGCTGCTCGCGCTGGGCATCGTCGTCGCGACCGCCGTCAGCCTGATGGGGATGCGGCACTACCTGCTCGACCAGGTGGACGCCGAGCTGACCAAGATGCGTGACTCGCTGGGCAGTTCGCAGCTCACCCTGCGCCAGATCGACTCGCTGTCCGTGCTGAGCGTGGTCAGCGACCGGCTCATGCCCCAGAACGCGGACACGCGGGGCACGGACGCCCGGCCGGCGCCGGACTCGATCTTCACCGCCGTCGACGGCCGGGGCACCGCCCTCGCCGTCTTCGACGTCCGGCCCACCGACGCCCAGCGCGGCCTCGCGGACGCGGTGTCCGACCCGCTCGCCCTCAGCGCCGACGCCGACCCGCACGACGTCACGGTGCACGGCGACACGTACCGCGCGACCGCGACCCGGCTGCCCGACGGCACGTACATCCTGCTGGCCACCTCCACCGAAGCCCTCCACAAGGGCATAGCGAAGGCCCTGAAGCTCGACCTCGCCGTCGGCACGCTGCTGCTGGCCCTGCTCGCCTGTCTGACCCTGTTCAGCGTGCGGCGGCGGATGCGGCCGCTGGAGGACATGGTGGAGACGTCGTCGGCGATCGCCGAGGGGGACCTGACCCGGCGCGTGCCCTCCAGCCACCACCCCACCCAGGAGGTCGAACAGCTGCGGCTCGCCCTGAACTCCATGCTCCACCAGGTGGAGACGGCGTACCGCACGCGCGAGCACAGCACGGCCCAGCTGCGCCGATTCGTGGCCGACGCCTCGCACGAACTGCGCACCCCGCTCTCCGCGATCCGCGGCTATCTCCAGCTGTACGACCAGGGCATGCTGGTCGAGCAGGAGGAGCGCCGGCGGGCCTGGGACCGGATGAACGGCGAGGTGGACCGGATGGGCCGGCTCGTCGACGAGCTGCTCACGCTGGCCCGCCTCGACCAGCGGCCCGAACTGCGGCTGCGGGGCGTCGACGTGAGCCGTCTGATGCGGGACTCGGCGCAGGACCTGCGCGCGCAGCAGCCCGGCCGGCCGGTGACGGTCGAGGCCGAGGGCGCCGTGCTGGTGCGGGCCGACGAGTCGGGGCTGCGTCAGGTGCTGGGCAACCTGGTGGCCAACGTGCGCACGCACACCTCGGTCGAGGTGCCGGTGCGGCTCGGTGTGGAGCGGGTGGACGGGGTCGTACGGCTGTCGGTCGAGGACAAGGGGCCGGGGCTGGGGCCGGAGGACGCGGCGCGGGTCTTCGACCGTTTCTTCCGGGCCGGGGGCGGCGCGGGCAGCGGTCTCGGTCTGGCGATCGTGCAGGGGGTCGTCCAGGCGCACGGCGGCGAGGTGAGCGTACGGACGGCGCCGGGCGAGGGGCTGGCCGTCACGGTGACGCTGCCGGCCCGGCCGAAGGCCCGCGTCGTCTGAACGCGTGCCACCGCGGGGCCGGCCCGTGGGCGCCGGCGGGGGCTCCTCCAGGGCGCTTCTTTTGAACCGGGTCGGACCCGGGCTGATCCACGAGAGACGCCCTAGGCGGGGGCCGTGACCAGGGCCCATACCGTCTTGCCGTGGCGTCCTCTGCTCCACACGCCCCACGCCGCGGCGAGGTGCTCCACCAGGTGCAGCCCACGGCCGTGTTCCTCCGACTCCCCGGCCGGCCGCGGCCGGGGTTCGAGCCGGCCCTCGTCGGAGACCTCTATCAGGCAGGAACCGTCACCGAGCGCGGTGACGGCCACCTCGAACTCCCGCTCGAGGAGGGGGCCGTGGCGTACGACGTTGGTGGCCAGCTCGGACACGACGAGGACCGCGTCGGCCAGCGCCGGGTCGTCGGGGCCGTGCCCCCAGTCCGCGAGATGGTCCCGGACCCGGCGCCGGGCGAGACCGACGGACGCCGGATGCCGGGGCAGCCGGAAGGAGTTGCGTCTCAGCACGTCTGCTCCTCATCCCGTACACACCTCCCTCACATGGTGCCGCTCCGGGTGCCTGCCCGGTATGACGGGGGCGCATGCCGGCTCACGGGATCAGCTGTGCGAGCCGGGTGGGTACTTCGGCTCAGATCCAGTCGAGTTTCCAGAGGCGGAACACGCCGTTGCCGTCCGCCAGGAACTGACCGCCGCCGATGTCCGCGCTGGTGACGATGTACTCCTTGCGCTGCCACAGCGGGACGACCGGCACCTCCTTGGCGATGACCTGCTGGAGGTCGCGGAAGTCGCCGGCGGCCCGGCTGCGGTCGGCGAACTGCCGGCTCCCGGCGATGTACTTGTCGACGGCCTTGCTGCTGTAGCCGGTGTTCATGGTGGAGTCGGTGCCGACGAGCGGGCCCGCGAAGGTGTCCGGGTCGGGGTAGTCGGCGACCCAGCCGACCGCGTACGCGTCGAGCTTGCCGGTGGCCCACCGCTTCTGGAAGTCGGTCCACTCGTAACCCTTGACGTCCACCTCGAACAGACCGCTCGCCTCCAGCTGACGCTTGAGCTCCTGGGCCTCGGCCGCCGCGGCGCCGCTGCCCAGGCCGTAGCCGTAGGTGAACTTCACCGGGATGCTCACGCCGGCCGACTTCAGCAGCTTGCGTGCCTTCTCGGCGCTCCGGTCCGGGTAGCTGTCGAAGAAGGAGGTGGTGTGTCCGGTGATGCCGGTCGGGATGAGCGAGTACAGCGGGTCGACCGTCCCGTCGTACACACTCGCCGCCAGCTGCTCGCGGTCGATCAGCCAGGCCACCGCCTTGCGGACGTCCGTCTCGTGCAGCGGCGAGCCGGAGCGGGTGTCGAAGTACAGGTTGCGGGTCTCGGAGCCGTCGGCCTCGTAGACGCGCTGGCCGGGGTCGCTGGTGTCGAGGGCGGCCAGCACCGCGGGCGGCAGCTGCCGGGTGGCGGCCTTGACCTCCTTGGCCTTCCAGGCCTTCTCCAGGGCCTCGGGGTCCGCGTAGTAGCGCAACTCGATCGGGGCGCCGGTCGAAACGGCGCCCTTGTAGCGCGAGTTGGGCGAGAGCAGGACCTTCTTGCCCTTCGTGTACCCGGTCAGCCGGTACGGGCCGGTGCCGTCGACGCCGCTGCCGACGCGCAGCCCGTCCGCCGGGTAGCGGGTGTGGTCGACGATCGAGCCGGCTCCGGTGGCCACCTTGAACGGGAAGGTGGCGTCCGGCGACGACAGGTGGAAGGTGACCTTCAGGCCTTTGGCGTCCACCGACTTCAGGGTGGAGAACAGGGACGCCGGGCCGACATCCGAGTTGATCTTCTTGACCCGGTCGAAGGAGTACTTCACGTCCTCGGCGGTCACCTCGGAGCCGCTGTCGAAGGTGAGGTCGTCCCGCAGCTCGCAGCTGTACGTGACGAGGCTGCCCTTGTCGAAGGCACAGCTCTCGGCCGCGTCCGGCACGGGCGAGACGCCGCCCGGCTCGTAGGTCAGCAGCGACTGGAAGACGTTGCTGAACAGCGCCCAGGACCCGGCGTCGTAGGCGCCCGCCGGGTCGAGCGAGGTGACCGTGTCCGTGGTGCCGACCGTGATGGTCGCTCCACCGCTGTCCTGCGACGGCAGCAACTGCCAGCCACCCACTCCGACGACCGCGAGAACCAGCAGCGTCAGGAGTATCCGCATGCGAACAGATCGCATGGTGATGCCCTGCCTCCCCAGGCCGCCAGACGGGCCCAGTCCACAGAAAAAGTGCCGCTCCCCTTGGCGGCGGGCTCACCTAATCACACGTGTTTCGCCAGGGGGAAGAGGATTCTGGCGAGATGGGAAAGAACTTACCGACGCCGTGTTTCGACCGGGTTTCACAGCCTCTCCACAGGCTTCTGACCGGCCGTCAGGCGTGCGTCGAGGCCAGTTCGACGACGGTGATGTCGGACGGCGCCCCGACGCGGGTGGGCGGGCCCCAGGCGCCCGCGCCCCGGGACACGTACAGCTGGGTGTCGCCGTAGCGCTCCAGCCCCGCCACGGTCGGATTCGCGGCGGCCGCGAGGAGGTTGCCGGGCCACAGCTGGCCGCCGTGCGTGTGGCCGGAGAGCTGCAGGTCGACGCCGTGGCGTACGGCGTCGTGGATCTGGACGGGCTGGTGGGCGAGGAGCACGCACGCGCGCGTGGTGTCACGGTCGCCGAGCGCGCCGGCGAAGTCGGGCCCCTGGCCCTCGCTCTCGCCCGCGATGTCGTTGACGCCGGCCAGGTCGAACCAGGGCAGCTCCGTACGGGCGTTCTCCAGCGGGTTCAGGCCGAGCCGCCGCACCTCCTCGACCCACTGCTCGGCGCCGGAGAAGTACTCGTGGTTGCCGGTGACGAAGAAGCTGCCCTGCCGGGCCTTCAGCCGCGCGAGCGGGGCCGCCGCCGGGCCCAGGTCCTTCACGCTGCCGTCGACCAGGTCGCCGACGACCGCGATCAGGTCGGGCTGCGTCGCGTTGATCGTGTCGACGACCTTCTGCGCGAAGCCCCGGCCGAGGACCGGGCCCAGATGGATGTCGCTGACGACCGCGATCCGGTAGCCGTGGGCGCCGCGCGGGAGCTTGGCCAGGGGCACCGTCACCCGCTTGACCCTCGGGCCGCGCAGCACGCCGTAGGTGCCGTAACCGACCGTGCCGACAGCGGCCGCGGCCGCCGCACCGGCCACGACCCGGGACACGAAGAGCCGACGGGAGGGGGCCGAAGGAGACCGCTCCGGGCGCTCGGGCGCCGGACCCTCGGGCGCCGGCTTCCCGGACTCCGGCCGTGCGGGCACCTGGCCTTCGGACCCCGGACCGCCGGGCGTCGGCTCGGCGCGTTGCGGCCGCTCGGCCTCCCCTGCCTCGGAGGCCGGCGCTCCGATCGGGACCGGCTTCGGCTCGGGCTGTGCCGCGGCGGTCCCGGCGGGCGCCCGCTTCTCCAGGAAGCGGCGCAGCAGCGGCCGTACGGCCTCGCCGACGATCACGGCCAGCAGCAGGTAGACCGACAGGGCCAGCCACAGGAAGCCCGGCCAGGCCAGCACGCGCTGGAGCCAGAAGGGGGCGCCGGTGCGTTCGGCGACCAGGGCGCCGATCGCCAGCGCCCAGCCGCCCGCGACCAGCACCGCGCCGCCGCGGCGCGCGCGGCCGGGGCCGCGGGTGGTGTCGCGGAACAGCCGCCGCCACAGGTACCAGTTGGCCGTGACGAGCACGGTCAGGACGAGCAGCACGAAGACGATCACCACGGCTATGACGCCTGCCGCAGTGCGCGCAGACCGCGCAACCCGATGGCCCCGACGACCGTCCCCAACACAAAGGAGACGACAGCGAGCGTCAGGTGCACCCAGAAGTACGCCGTGGGATCGCCGTCGTCGAAGGCGAGCCCGCTGCTGTCCTTGATCAGGTTCTTGACGAAAGTGACCCAGATGACCCAGCTCCACACCCCGAAGGCGAGCAGGAACCAGGAGACGGGGCGGCTGAGCTTCATGGGTTCAGTATCACCGCCGGTTGTCCGGTTCCGTGACCGGGGTGGGGAGGGTGACGGGACTTCCCGTCGCGTGCCAGGTACGTTCTCCGTCGTGCCCGCACCCATGAAGCAGACCGTCAGGCGAACCCTGCTGGTCACCTCCGCGACCCTCGCGTCCCTCGCGCTCACCGCGCCCGCCTCGCTCGCGGCGCCGAGCCCGTCACCGTCCCCGGCGGCGTCCGGATCGCCGTCCGCGTCGGCCTCGCCGTCCGGATCGCGGTCCACCTCAGGGTCCGCGTCCGCCTCGCCGTCGGTCGCTCCACCGGCGAACATGTCGTCCGTGGGCGGTACGCGGCTCGGGCAGGCCGGGACGCAGGTGGCGATCGCGGGTGGCGCGCCGGTGCTGCCGAAGGACCTCACCGCGCGGTCGTGGATCGTGGCCGACGCCGAGTCGGGGGACGTGCTCGCCGCGCACAACGCGCACTGGCGGCTGCCCCCGGCGAGCACGATGAAGATGCTCTTCGCCGACACCGTGCTGCCGAAGTTCCCCAAGGCCACCGTGCACAAGGTCGAGGCGAAGGACCTGGCCGGCATGGGGGCCGGTTCCAGCCTCGTCGGCATAAAGGAGGGCGAGACGTATACGGTCCACGACCTGTGGCTCGGCGTCTTCCTGCGCTCCGGCAACGACGCGGTGCACGTCCTGTCGCAGATGAACGGCGGCATCGGCGAGACCGTCAAGGACATGAACGAGCACGCCGAGGAGCTCCAGGCCCTCGACACGAACGTCGTCTCCCCGGACGGCTACGACGCCCCACACCAGGTCTCCTCCGCGTACGACCTGACGCTGTTCGCCCGCTCGGGACTCCAGAAGCAGGACTTCCGGGAGTACTGCTCGACCGTCACGGCCAAGTTCCCCGGCGAGACGACGAGGAAGAAGGGCAAGACGACCCGCGGGACCTTCGAGATCCAGAACACCAACCGGCTGCTCAGCGGCGACTACGACATCTCCCAGTACCCGGGCATCGCGGGCGTCAAGAACGGCAACACCACCAACGCGGGCGCCACCTTCACCGGCGTGGCCGAGCGCAACGGCAAGGTGCTGCTCGTCACGGTCATGAACCCGGAGAAGACCGACCACAACGAGGTCTACAAGGAGACCGCCGCCCTGCTGGACTGGGGCTTCCAGGCGGCCGGCAAGGTGACGCCGGTCGGTGAGCTGGTCGCGCCGAAGGGCACCGCGCAGGCCGGCGCGCAGCCCGGCGCCAACCCGTCGTCCTCCGCGCAGGACGGGCAGGCGGGCGGCGCCGGGGACGTGTCGGCGAAGCCGGTGGCGGGCGCGGTGACCGAGAGCGGCTCGGGCGGCATGTGGATCGCGCTGGCGGTCACCGGCGGACTGCTGGTGCTGCTCGCGGGCGGCGGGTACCTCGTCAACCGCCGCTGGCCGCTGCCGGACCTGGTACGACGTCGTCGCTGACGTCGATGTCGCGCGGGTTGTCGGGGACGCTGCCCGTCGCCGTCCAGGCCGCGCAGTACAGGACCAGCTTCGAGGTGAAGTTGATCCACAGCAGCAGGGCGATGGGCACGCCGAACGCGCCGTACATGCTCTTGGCGGCCACGCCCTGCATATAGCCGCTCAGCAGCAGCTTGAGCAGTTCGAAGCCGACGGCGCCGATGAGCGCGGCGACGACGAGGCGGCGGCGCGGGGGTTCGACGCCGGGCAGCAGGGTGAGGACGTAGAGCAGGAGCAGGAAGTCGGCGAGGACGGCGACGGAGAACGCGGCGACGCGCAGCAGCACGCTGCCCCAGCCCGCCTTGTCGATGCCGGACTGCTCGATGATCCAGCCGACCAGCGCCGAGGCGACGGTGGAGATGGCGAGGGTGAGCAGGACGGCGCCGCCGAAGCCGACGAGGACGCCCGTGTCCTTGACCTTGCGAAGGACGGGGTTCTCGTCGTCGTCGGGCCGCTCCCAGACGGCGCGCAGACAGTCCCGCATCTGGCCGACCCAGCCGATGCCGGTGAGCAGCAGCAGCGCGCCGGCGATGAGACCGACGGCGCCCGCGTTCTGGACCAGGCCGTCGATGTCCAGCTGGTCGGAGATGCCGGGGACCTGATCGGCGATCTTGTCCTGGAGCTCCTGCTGCTGGGACTCGCTCACCGTGGCGGCGGCGACGGCGGCGGCCACGGTCAGCAGCGGGAAGAGCGCGACGAAGCTGACGAACGTCATGGCGGCGGCCAGCCGCGTCCACTTCACCCGGTCCAGTCGCTCGTACGACCGCCACGCGTGCGTGGCCATGAGGCGCGCGACCCACGGCCCGATGCCGGGGAGCTTCTTCAGCCAGTCCATGATCCGACTCTGCCCCTGTCCGGAGGAAAGACGCGGATATCGCCGATGCGGATATCGCGGAACACCGGAATTCGGGTACCCCGGATTCGCGGGACCGTGGCCGGTGCCGTGTCACCTGGTCGCGGCACGCGCGCGTGGCTCACCAACCGGCCACGGCCAGCGCGTACATGGCCAGCCAGGCCAGGCCGATGAGGGCGAGGGCGCGGTCGCCCAGGACGACCTCCTCGGGCTCGCCCGCGGTGCCCCGGTCGGCGAAGACGGCGTACCGCAGGACGGCCAGGATGAACGCGACCACGGACAGCTGGCGCCAGGGCAGCACGCCCGGGTGCGGGACGCCGCCCTCCTCCAGGGCCCACAGGCAGTAGCCGAGCACGGCGACGCCGGCCGCCAGCTGCCAGACGAAGCGCAGGTAGCCGGTGGTGTACTCGGTGAGCAGCACGCGCGTGGCGCCCGCCGTGCCGGCCAGCTGGACGGCCTCGGAGTAGCGCTTGGCCGCGACCATGAACAGCGCCCCGAACCCGGTGGTGATCAGGAACCAGCGGGAGAGCGGGATGCCCAGGGCGAGTCCGCCCGCCATGGCCCGCATCAGGAAGCCGGTCGTGACGACGACGAGGTCGACGACCAGGACGTGCTTCAGGCTGACGCAGTAGGCCAGTTGCATGCCCAGGTAGGCGGTGAGCAGCAGCGCGACGGCGGGTGTCGTGAGCCGCGCCGCGGCGGCCGGCGCGAGGACCGCGAGGGCCACCGCGACGCCGTAGGCGACGGGCACCGGGACCTGTCCGGCGGCGATCGGGCGGTGCCGTTTGGTGGGGTGGGCACGGTCGGCCTCGGCGTCACGGGCGTCGTTGACCAGGTAGACGGCGGCGGCGCAGGCGGTGAACAGGGCGAAGACGAGGGCGAGTCGGGTGACCGCGTGCAGGGAGAAGAGCCGGCCGGCCGCGGCGGGGGCGGCGACGACCAGGATGTTCTTGACCCACTGCTTGGGGCGGGTGGTCCGCAGGAGGCCGCCGACGAGGGTGCCGGGGCGGTCGCTCGGGGGCCGGGAGGCCGGCGGGCGGTGCGTGCGCTGTCGGTGGAGCAGTGCCTCAGCCATGGTGGCCCTCTCTCATCCAGCGCGCCCCCAGCCGCGCGGTGACCGCCCCCAGGGCCGCGCCCGCCGCCACGTCGGAGGGGTGGTGGACGCCGGCGACCAGGCGGGAGAGGCACATCGCGGCGGCGAGCGGCGCGGCGGCGTACGCCCCGAGCGAGCCGTAGGCGACGGCGGCGGCCGCGGCGGAGGTCGCGTGCGAGCTGGGGAAGGAATGCCGTCCCGCGGTGCGCACCAGGGGTTCGACGTGGGTGGGACGCGGGCGCCGGACGATACGTTTCACCCCCATGCTGGCGGCGTGCGCGCCCGCGGTGAGCGCGGTGGCGCGCAGCCAGGCGCCGCGCCGGGTGCCGTCGACGGCGGCTCCGGCGGCGCCCGCCGCGAGCCACAGGGCGGCGTGCTCGCCCGCCCAGGAGAGGGCGCGCGCGACGCGGGCGACGCGGGGGTCCGCGCCCCGGGCGTGGAGCGCCGAGAGGATCCGGTGGTCCAGGTCGTCGAGTTCGTCCATGTGGACTCACTGTTCACGCCTGCGTCCTCGGAACTCCGGCAATATTGAGCGACATCCCATTAATCACCCATTTCGGGGAGTGATGCATGTTTCAAAATTAATCGCCCATATAGAGGCGATACGGTCACGAGCATGCCTGCCGAGACCACCGCCGAGACCGTCTCCGTCACGGGGTGGGGCCGCACCGCCCCCACCACCGCACGCCTGGTCCGCCCCCGGACCTACGCGGAGGCCGTGGCGGCGGTCCGGGACTGCGGGCCTCGCGGAGGCATCCCCAGGGGTCTGGGGCGGGCCTACGGGGACGCGGCGCAGAACGCCGGCGGGGCGGTGATCGACCTGACCGGGCTGGACCGGATCCACGTCATCGACGCCGACGAGGGGAGCGTCCTGTGCGACGCGGGGGTCTCCCTGCACCGGCTCACGGAGGTCCTGCTGCCGCTCGGCTGGTTCGTGCCGGTGACCCCCGGCACCCGGTACGTGACCGTGGGCGGCGCGATCGGCGCCGACATCCACGGCAAGAACCACCATGTGTCCGGGTCCTTCGCCCGGCATCTGCTGTCCTTCGAACTGCTCACGGCGGACGGCACGATCCGCACGGTGGAGCAGGGCACCGACCTGTTCGACGCGACCACCGGCGGCATGGGCCTGACCGGCGTCGTCCTGACGGCCAGGATCCGGCTCCAGCCGGTCGAGACGTCGCTGATGTCGGTCGACACCGAGCGGGCCGCCGACCTCGACGACCTGATGGCCCGGCTGACGGCCGACGACCACCGCTACCGCTACTCGGTCGCGTGGATCGACCTCCTCGCGCGCGGCGCGGCCACCGGACGCGCGGTCCTGACCCGCGGCGAGCACGCTCCCCTGGGCGCCCTGCCCGCCCGCGCGCGCCGGGCCCCGCTCGCGTTCCGCCCGTCCCGGCTCCCGGCCGCTCCCGCGTTCCTGCCGAGCGGCCTGCTCACCCGCACGACCGTCGGACTGTTCAACGAGCTCTGGTACCGCAGAGCACCCCGCGCGCGTTCCGGCGAACTCCAGAGCCTGTCCGCCTTCTTCCACCCCCTCGACGGCGTCCCGCACTGGAACCGCGTCTACGGCCGCGCCGGCTTCGTGCAGTACCAGTTCGTCGTCGGGTACGGCCGGGAGGAGACCCTGCGCAGGATCGTGGGACGCGTTTCCGCCCGCCGCTGCCCGTCCTTCCTGGCCGTCCTCAAGCGGTTCGGGGACGCCGACCCCGGCTGGCTGTCCTTCCCGCGCCCCGGCTGGACCCTCGCCCTGGACATCCCGGCCGGGCTGCCCGGCCTCGGCGCCTTCCTCGACGAGCTGGACGAGGAGGTGGCCGCCGCGGGCGGCCGCGTCTACCTCGCCAAGGACTCCCGGCTGCGCCCCGAACTCCTCACCGCGATGTACCCGCGCCTCGACGACTTCCGCGCGCTGCGCGCGGAGCTGGACCCGCGCGGGGTGTTCGTGTCGGACCTCGCCCGCCGGCTCAACTTCCAGGAGTCACCATGAAGGACGCCTTCGGCCTCCCCCAGTCGCTTCTCGTCCTCGGCGGCACGTCCGGCATCGCGCTGGCCACCGCCCGCCGGCTGATCGCCCGCCGCACCCGCACGGTGTGGCTGGCCGGGCGCCCGTCGCCCGCCCTGGAGTCGGCCGCCGCCGAGCTGCGCACCCTGGGGGCGGACGTCCACACCGTGCCCTTCGACGCGCTCGACCCCGAGTCCCACGAGACGGCCCTCGGCAAGGTCTTCGCCGAGGGCGACGTCGACGCGGTGCTGCTCGCCTTCGGCGTCCTCGGCGACCAGGCGAACGACGAGCGCGACCCGGCGGCCGCGGTGCGCGTCGCGCAGACCAACTACACGGGGGCGGTGTCGGCGGGGCTGGTCGCCGCGGGCGCCCTCCAGACCCAGGGCCACGGCTCCCTGGTCGTCCTCTCCTCCGTCGCCGGCGAGCGGGCCCGCCGCTCGAACTTCATCTACGGCTCCAGCAAGGCGGGCCTCGACGCCTTCGCCCAGGGGCTGGGCGACGCGCTGCACGGCACCGGCGTGCACGTCATGGTCGTACGCCCCGGGTTCGTCCGGACGAAGATGACCGCCGGGCAGCCCGAGGCTCCGCTGGCGACCACACCGGAGGCGGTCGCCACGGCCGTCGAGCTGGGGCTGCGGCGCCGCTCGGAGACGGTGTGGGTGCCGGGCGTGCTGCGCGTGGTGATGTCGGCGCTGCGCCACGCGCCCCGCGGGCTGTTCCGCAGGCTGCCGATCTAGGCCGCGGGCGGGCCGCAGGCTGCCGATCCGGCGGAGCGCCGGGGCGGGCCGCTAGCGCGTCGGCAGCGAGCCGCGGTCGACGTGGGCCGCCTGCGGGGGTACGACCGCGCCCCCGAAGGCGTAGTCGCGCAGTTTGCGCCAGACGCCGTCGGCGCCCTGCTCGGCCAGGGCGAAGCCGGTGCAGGACCACTCGGCCTCGTAGTGGGCGAGCTCGGCGAAGGCCCGGTCCATCGCCGCCTCGTCGATGCCGTGCGCCACGGTGACGTGCGGGTGGTAGGGGAACTGGAGCTCGCGGGTCAGCGGCCCGGAGGCGGACCGGATCCGCTGCTGGAGCCAGGCGCAGGTCTCGGTGCCCTGGACGACCCGCACGTAGACCACGGGCGACATGGGCCGGAAGGTGCCGGTGCCGGACAGCCTCATCGGGAAGGGGCGGCCGGCCGCGGCGACCTCGCCGAGGTGCGCTTCGACGGCGGGCAGCGCGCTCCTCCCGAGCTCGGTCGGCGGCAGCAGCGTGACGTGCGTGGGGATGCCGTGCGCCGCGGCGTCGCCGAAGCCCAGACGCCGCTCCTGGAGCAGGCTGCCGTGAGGCTCCGGGACCGCGATCGACACACCGATCGTTACGGTCCCCACGTCTTCTCCTGTCGTCATGTCGTCATGGCGGGGTGTGTTGCCGGGTTCGTACTCAGTCGTACGGCTATCGACTGTACGGCCACAGCTGTGCTCTGGGCAGGCGCAGGGAAAGTGATGTGCAGCGCTCTGCCCGGAGGAACAGGTGTGCGGTGCGCCCCTGGTGCTTCCGCGTGCTTCCGGGCGCCGCTCAGTGCTTCGCGGGCAGGAAGCCCACCCGCTCGTACGTCCGGGAAAGCGTCTCCGCGGCGACGGCGCGCGCCTTCTCCGCACCCTTGGCCAGGATCGAGTCGAGCGTCTCGGGGTCGTCCAGGTACTGCTGGGTGCGGTCCCGGAACGGCGTCACGAAGTCGACGACGACCTCGGCGAGGTCCGTCTTGAGCGCGCCGTAGAGCTTGCCCTCGTACCGCTGCTCCAGCTCGGCGACGCCGGTGCCGGTCAGCGTCGAGTAGATGCTGAGCAGGTTGCTGACGCCGGGCTTGTTCTCGGTGTCGTAGCGGACGACCGTGTCGGTGTCCGTGACCGCGCTCCTGACCTTCTTCGCGGTCGCCTTCGGCTCGTCGAGCAGGTTGATGAGGCCCTTCGGCGTGGACGCCGACTTGCTCATCTTGATCGACGGGTCCTGGAGGTCGTAGATCTTCCCGGTCTCCTTCAGGATGTGCGGCTTCGGGATCGTGAAGGTGTCGCCGAAGCGGCCGTTGAAGCGCTCCGCGAGGTCGCGGGTCAGCTCGATGTGCTGGCGCTGGTCCTCACCGACCGGGACCTCGTCGGCCTGGTAGAGCAGGATGTCCGCGACCTGGAGGATCGGGTACGTGAACAGGCCCACGGAGGCGCGGTCGGCGCCCTGCCTGGCGGACTTGTCCTTGAACTGGGTCATCCGGCTGGCCTCGCCGAAGCCGGTGAGGCAGTTCATGACCCAGGCGAGCTGGGCGTGCTCGGGGACGTGGCTCTGGACGAAGAGCGTGCAGCGGTCCGGGTCGAGGCCGGCCGCGAGGAGCTGGGCGGCGGCCAGCCGCGTGTTGGCGCTGAGCTCCTTCGGGTCCTGCGGGACCGTGATCGCGTGCAGGTCGACGACCATGTAGAACGCGTCGTGGGACTCCTGGAGCGCCACCCACTGGCGGACGGCGCCGAGGTAGTTGCCGAGGTGGAACGAGCCTGCGGTGGGCTGGATTCCGGAGAGCACGCGGGGTCGGTCTGAGGCCATGTCCATCATTGTCTCAGAGCGCGGAGACCGCCCGGAACGGGTCCCGGGCGGCCACGGGGGCCGCCCGGGGGTGCCGCCGGGGTCAGCCGAGGTCGATCTCCGGGTACAGCGGGAAGCCCGCCACCAGGTCGGTCGCCCGCCGGGAGATCTCGTCCGCGACCTTCGCGTCCAGGACGTGGGCGGCCTTCGAGGGGGCGCCCGACTTCGTCGTGCCCGGCTCCGTCGTGGTCAGGACCCGGTCGATGAGGCCGGCGACCTCGTCCATCTCGGCCGTGCCCAGGCCCCGGGTCGTCAGCGCCGGGGTGCCGATGCGGATGCCGGAGGTGTACCAGGCGCCGTTCGGGTCGGCGGGGATGGCGTTGCGGTTGGTGACGATGCCCGAGTCGAGCAGCGCCGCCTCGGCCTGGCGGCCGGTGAGCCCGTAGGAGGAGGCCACGTCGATCAGGTTCAGGTGGTTGTCCGTGCCGCCGGTGACCAGGTTCGCACCGCGCCGCGTCAGGCCCTCGGCGAGGGCGCGGGAGTTGTCGACGATGCGCCGGGCGTAGTCCTGGAAGGACGGCCGCCGGGCCTCCGCCAGGGCGACGGCCTTGGCGGCCATGACGTGCGGGAGCGGGCCGCCGAGGACCATCGGGCAGCCGCGGTCGACCTGGTCCTTGAGGGAGTCGTCGCACAGGACCATGCCGCCGCGGGGGCCGCGCAGGGACTTGTGGGTGGTGGTCGTCACGATCTGGGCGTGCGGGACCGGGTCGAAGTCGCCGGTGAGGACCTTGCCCGCGACCAGTCCCGCGAAGTGCGCCATGTCGACCATGAGGGTCGCGCCGACCTCGTCGGCGATCTCGCGCATGATCCGGAAGTTCACCAGCCGGGGGTACGCGGAGTAGCCCGCGACGATGATCAGCGGCTTGAAGTCACGGGCCGTGGCGCGCAGGGCCTCGTAGTCGATCAGGCCCGTGGCCGGGTCGGTGCCGTACGAGCGCTGGTCGAACATCTTTCCTGAGATGTTCGGGCGGAAGCCGTGGGTGAGGTGGCCGCCGGCGTCCAGGGACATGCCGAGCATCCGCTGGTTGCCGAAGGCCTGGCGCAGCTCGGCCCAGTCGGCCTCGGAGAGGTCGTTGACCTGGCGGACGCCCGCCTTCGCGAGGGCCGGGGCCTCCACGCGGTCGGCGAGGATCGACCAGAAGGCGACGAGGTTGGCGTCGATGCCGGAGTGCGGCTGGACGTACGCGTGGCGGGCGCCGAAGAGCTCGCGGGCGTGCTCGGCGGCCAGCGCCTCGACGGTGTCCACGTTGCGGCAGCCGGCGTAGAAGCGGCGGCCGATGGTGCCCTCGGCGTACTTGTCGCTGAACCAGTTGCCCATCGCGAGGAGGGTGGCCGGGGAGGCGTAGTTCTCCGAGGCGATCAGTTTGAGCATCTCGCGCTGGTCGTGGACCTCCTGGCCGATGGCGTCGGCGACGCGCGGCTCGACGGCGCGGATCACGTCGAGCGCGGCACGGAAGGCGGTGGACTCGGTGGAGAGGGACTGCTGCTCGGACATGTCGTCGGCCTCCGGGGGCGTGGCGTGCGGTCACGGTTCTCGGTCTGGCCCAGGCGCACGGCACTCTTGTCGCTCACAGGCCGCTCCCCGATGGTCCGTCCCATCCCAGCGCGCCAGTCACGGCCCGCTCGCCAGCCTACCGGGCAGGCCCTGATCCCAAGGTCCGGCGTCCACCATGCGAGCGAGGCCGGACCCGCGCTGGAGCACGCCTCCGGTCGCCCCGGAGCAGCCGCCGGACCGGGGTCGCGGGGCCTCGGGCGCCTCTTCTGGATCAGCCCTGGGTCCACGGCGCCCGGCGCCTGATCCGACCCGATAGAAGAAACGCCCTACTAGAGGATCACGTGGGGCAGGAAGCGGGCGTACTCGTCCGTGATCAGGCCGGAGGACTCGCGGATGCCCAGGCCGGCCGACTCGTCCTCCACCGTCCACGCGCCGAGGACGACGTGGTTGCCGTCGAACGTGGGCAGGGGCGCCAGCTGCTGGTAGCAGCAGGCTTCGTCGGTGCGCGGGGCAAGATCGCCGCCCGGTGCGTGCAGGGTGACGCCGGCGCCCTCGCGGCCCAGCAGCGGCTTGGCGACATAGCCGGTGGTGGCCGCCAGTTCGCGGGGGCCGTCGAGGTAGGCGGGGAGGAGGTTGGGGTGTCCGGGGTACAGCTCCCACAGGACGGCCAGCAGGGCCTTGTTGCTGAGGAGCATCTTCCAGGCCGGTTCGATCCACAGGGTCGTGCCGGTGCCGCCGCCGTTGTCGAGGGTGTCGAGGACATGGCCCGCGAAGCGGTCGGTGGTCAGCCACTCCCAGGGGTAGAGCTTGAAGCAGCTGCGGATGAAGCGGAGTTGACGGTCGACGAAGCGGCCGGACAGCGGGTCCCAGCCGATCTCCTCCATGGAGATCCAGGCGGTGTCCAGGCCGGCCTGCTCGGCGGTCTCCTTGAGGTAGGCGACCGTCATGAGGTCCTCGCCCAGTTCGTCCTGCGAGGAGTGCGCGAAGTGCAGCGGGCTGCCGGGCGGGAGCAGGGGGGCCTGCTTCTTCCAGGCGGCGACCAGGCGTTCGTGGAGGGAGTTCCACTGGTCGGCGCCGGGGAATCGTTCCTCCATCCAGAACCACTGGGGGGAGGCCGCCTCCACGAGCGAGGTCGGGGTGTCGGCGTTGTACTCCAGGAGCTTCGCCGGGCCGGTGCCGTCGTAGTGGAGGTCGAAACGGCCGTAGACGGACGGGAGTTCGGCACGCCGGTGCCAGGCCTCGGCGACCGCCGCCGCGACCCGCGGGTCGGTGATGCCGAGGTCGGCGAGGCGGTCGGTCTCGACGAGGTGGGCGGCCGCCGCCAGGCACATGGTGTGCAGTTCCTCGACGGTCTCCTCCAGCGCCTCGACCTCGTCGAGGGTGAAGACGTAGTACGCGCTCTCGTCCCAGTAGGGGCGCAGTCGGCCGTCGGGGTGACGGGTGAGGGGGTAGACGAGACCCTGGTCCTCGACGGTCCGCTGCCAGTCGGGGCGGGGTTCGATGCTGTGACGTCGCACGGTGCCGGTGTCCTGTTCAGCCGCTCGGGCGCTCAGCCGCCCGAGCTGCCCTTGCCGACGCCGCTGCCGCTGTCGCCGTCGCCGCCGAACCCGTTCCGGTCGACTCCGCTGCCGCCGCTGCCGCCACTGCCGCTCCCGCCACTGCTACTGCTGCCGCCGCTGCTGCTCGAACCGGTCGAGCCGCCGGACCCCTTGCCCGGCTTGGTGAAGGAGCCGCCGTCGACCCAGGAGCCCTTCTTGTCGCCGCCGTAGTACCAGGCGGCGTCGGTGGAGGCCGTGGTGGACCCGCCGACCTTGCCGGCCGAGCCGGACTTGCCGGACGTGGACTTGCAGTTCTTGTCGGCGACGACCTTGTAGCCCTTGGTGAGGTTGTAGCTGTCGCGGTCGACGCAGCGCTTGTCGGGGTCGGAGGAGCAGGCGGAGAGGGCCGCCGCGAGCACTCCCATGCCGCCGAGTACGACCGTGCCCGAGCGAAGTCTGCGCCGCGCGTCCGCCATGTTCCGTCTCCCCGTTTCCGCATCGCCCCTACGACGATTTCCGGCCGTCAGCCTAGACACCCTGCCGAGAGCGACCGAAGGCGGCCCGCCCACCAGCCGTTCCCCCACAGTCCTTTCGTGCTCTTCGCAATGGTGTGCGCCCTCGGCGCGGCGGTCTGCTTCGGCACGGCGACGGTGCTGGGTCCGTGACGACCGCCACGGCCGGGGTGGTGATCGGCGAGACGATCGGGCCGGCGCTGGTGGGCGTGGTGTGGCTGGGCGACCGGACGGACCCGGGAGGGACTCGGCCGGCCGGCCGGCCGTGCTCGGCTTCGCCGTCGCCGTGGCGGGAGCGCCGGAGCCGGCCCGGTTCGGGGAGGCGCCCGAAGCGGCGCCCGTGGCGGAGCCGGCGCCGGAGCCGCCGGTCAGGCCATCGTCTCCGTGATGCCGTCCCGCGGGCGGGTCCTCGCCTCCGGCGCGAGGGTGGCCGTCTCGACGGCCTCCTGTCGGCGCGGGTTCATCCGGGAAAAGGAATTCCGGAGCCGTTCTCACCGGAGGGAAGCGCCGCGCACAACGCGTCCAGCGCGCCGGACCAGGCGTGGTCCGGCGGGGTCCCGTAGCCGACGACCAGCGCGTCGAGGGGCTCGGTGACCGCGTCGGGGTGGCGGTAGCGGGGGGTGAGGCCGTCGGCCGCCAGGCCCTGGTAGGCCGCCGCACGTACCACCGCCTCCAGCGTGCCGGGCGGCAGCCGCAGCACGGCGTGCAGGCCCGCCGCGATACCGGTGACGCGGACCGCGGGGGCGTGCGCGGCCAGGGCCGCGACCAGCGCGTCACGGCGTCGGCGGTAGCGGGTGCGCGCCGCCCGGACATGACGGTCGTACGCGCCCGAGGTGATGAACTCCGCCAGCGTCAACTGGTCCAGCACCCCCGAGGTGTCCACCCCGCCCTTGGCCGCCAGCACCTCGTCCGTGACATCCGGCGGCAGCGCCATCCAGCCCAGGCGCAGGCCGGGGGCCAGTGACTTGCTCGCGGTGCCCAGGTACACCACGTGGTCGGGGTCCAGGCCCTGGAGGGCGCCGACGGGCTGGCGGTCGTAGCGGAACTCGCCGTCGTAGTCGTCCTCCAGGACCAGCCCGCCGGTGTGCCGCGCCCAGTCCACGACGGCCGCCCGCCGGTCGTGGTGCAGCGGCACGCCCATCGGGAACTGGTGGGCGGGGGTGAGCAGGACCGCGCCCGCGCCCCTCGACAGCCCCGGGTCCGTCAACAGCCTTGTGTCCGTGCCGCGTTCGTCGACGGGCAGCGCGGTCATGGCCAGCCCGGCCGCCGCCAGCAGCCTCCAGTGCTCGTCCAGGCCGTACGAGTCGACGGCGATCGTGCGCACCCCGCGCGCCCGCAGGACGGTGGCGAGCAGTCTCAGGCCGTGCGCGAACCCGGCGCACACCACGATGCGTTCGGGGTCGGCGCGCACGCCGCGGGCGCGGGCGAGGTAGCCGGCGAGGGCGGTGCGCAGTTCGGTCCGGCCGCGGGGATCGCCGTAGCCGAGGGCGTCGGAGGGGGCGGCGGTGAGGGCGCGGCGGGCCGCCCTGAGCCACTCGGCGCGCGGGAAGGACCCGAGGTCGGGGGTGCCGGGCCGCAGGTCGTAGGCGGGCCGGCGGCGCTCGGGGCGGGGGGATGCCGCGCCCGCGGTCGGGGCGGTCCTCCCCTCGGCCACCCGCGTGCCCGAGCCCTGTCGGGCGGTGAGCCAGCCCTCGGCGACGAGGTCGGCGTAGGCGTCGGCGACCGTGTTGCGGGCGATGCCCAGGTCGGCGGCGAGCGAGCGCGAGGAGGGGAGCCGGGTGCCGGCGGGCAGCCGGCCGCCGCGGACGGCCTCGCGCAGGGCGTCGGTCAGGCCCCGGCGCAGGTGCGGTCCGGTCGGTTCCAGATGCAGGTCGACGCCGAAAGTGGCCCAGGATCTCGCCATGGAAATGGACCATACCCCTGGGCTGCCCCGCTCCTAGGGTCGAGGGCATGACGACGCACGCAGACCCCACGACCACCGACGAACAGGTTCCCTACGCCCCCGAGCACACCCCCCGGCTGAACTGGTCCGCGCACGCCCCCGAGGTCCTCAAGGCGATGCTCCGGCTCGACGCCGCCGCCCGTAAGGGCCTCGACCCGAAGCTGGTCGAACTGGTGAAGGTCCGCGCCTCGCAGCTCAACCACTGCGCGCTCTGCGTCGACATGCACAGCAAGGACGCGCTCGCGGCGGGCGAGAGCGTCGAGCGGATCATCCAGCTCAGCGCGTGGGAGGAGTCGGCGCACTTCTACACCGTGAAGGAGCTCGCGGCGCTGGCCCTCACGGAGGCGGTGACCGTGCTGACGGACGGTTTCGTGCCCGACGCGGTGTACGAGCGGGCCGCCGCGCACTTCGAGGAGGCCGAGCTGGCGCAGCTGATCGCCGCGATCACGGTGATCAACGCGTGGAACCGGTTCGGCGTGACCTGCCGGCTGGTGCCGGGCCACTACCGGCCGGGGCAGCACGCGTGAGCCGTACGAACCTCCTCGACCGCGAGGTCGGCCGGGCCATGTCCACGCTCAGCGCGGCCGCGAAGCAGGGCCTCGGCGACCCCGCGCTCGCCGAGCTGGTGGTGATCCGCGCCTCGCAGCTCAACCACTGCGCGTTCTGCCTCGACATGCACCTCGCCCTCGCCCGCGCGCACGGGGTGGGCGAGAGGCAGCTCGAGCTGCTGAGCGCGTGGGAGGAGGCGGGGGACGTCTACGACGAGCGGGAGCGGGCCGCGCTGGCCCTCACGGAGGCGGTGACCGTACTGACGGAAGGCTTCGTGCCCGACGCGGTGTACGAGCGGGCGGCCGGGCACTTCGACGCCCCGCGGCTCGCCCACCTCGTCGCGCTGATCACCGCTGTCAACAGCTGGAACCGGGTGATGGTCGCCCGCCGCATCCCGCCCGGGGGTTACACACCATGAGCGAGGTGGACGCCGTGAGCAAGGTGGACGAATTCCGTCGGCTGCACCACGGCCGGCTGCCGGGCGACCCTCTCGTGCTGCCCGGCCCCTGGGACGCGGCCGGCGCCCGGGTGTTCGCCGAGGCCGGGTTCCCGGCGCTCGCCACGCCCAGCGCGGGCGTGGCCGCCTCGCTCGGGTACGCGGACGGGCGGACCCCGGCCGACGAGATGTTCGCGGCGGTCGCCCGGATCGTACGGGCGGTGGACGTGCCGGTGTCGGCGGACGTCGAGGGCGGGTACGGGCTGGCGCCCGAGGAGCTGGTGGAGCGGCTGCTGGAGACGGGCGCCGTCGGCTGCAACCTGGAGGACTCGGCCGACGGCGTCCTCAAGGACCCGCGCGAACACGCCGAGTGGCTCGCCGAGGTCCGGCGGGCGGCGGGCGACCGGCTCTTCGTCAACGCGCGCGTCGACACCTTCGCGCACGGCGCCGGGGACCCGGACGACGCCATCGGACGGGCGGCGGCGTACGTCGCCGCGGGCGCCGACTGCGTCTATCCGATCGGCGCCCCGGCGGCCGTCCTGCCGTTGCTGCGGTCCGGGACGCAGGGGCCGCTGAACGTGTTCGCGCAGGTCGGCGCGGGCCCCTCGCCCACCGCACTCGGTGAACTCGGGGCCACCCGCGTCACGTTCGGACCGGGACTCCAGCGGCGAACGATGACCCTCCTGCGGGATCTCGTCACCGAGCTGAGGCCGTGACCGTCAGGACAGCCACGCCTTCCACGTCGACGCGTGGCTGTCCACCCACTTCTTGGCGGCCGCCTCCGGAGTGAGCTTCTGGTCCGCGATCATCAGGGACACCTCGTTCTGGTCCTCCGTCGTCCACTTGAACTTCTTGAGGAAGGCGGCCGCCTTGCCGCCGTCCTTCGAGAAGTCCGCGTTGAGGTACTTCTGGAGCGGGGTGTGCGGGTAGGCGCAGGCCACCTTGTCCGGCTCGGCGTCGCAGCCCTCCTTGTAGGCGGGCAGCTTCACCTCGGTCATCGGGACCTTCTCGAAGAGCCACTGCGGGGCGTACCAGTAGGTGAGGAAGGGCTTCTTCTCCTTGGCGAACTGCCTCATCTGGGTGATCTGGGCGGCCTCGGAACCGGCGAAGACGACCTGGTAGTCGAGCTTCAGGTTCTGCACCAGGGCCTTGTCGTTGGTGACGTAGGACGGGGAGCCGTCCATGAGCTGGCCCTTGCCGCCGCTCTCGGCGGTGCGGAACCGCGACGCGTACTTGTTGAGGTTCTTCCAGTTCGTGACGTCCGGGTGCTGCTTGGCGAAGTACGTCGGGACGAACCAGCCGATGTGCCCGGTGACGCCGAGGTCGCCGCCGCGCGCGATCGTCTTCTTGTCGTCGACGTAGCGCTGCTCCTGGCCGGGGTGGCCCCAGTCCTCCAGGATCGCGTCGACCCGGCCCTGGCTGAGCGCGTCCCAGGCGGGCACCTCGTCGACCTGGACGGTGTCGACGCGGTAGCCGAGCTTGTGCTCCAGGAGGTACTGGGCGACGGCCACGTTGGCCTGCGCGCCCACCCAGGACTGGACCGAGAGGGTCACGGTCCTGGCGCCCTGCGCGTTGGCGAAGGGCGACGCCTGCTTGGTCATGTCGGCGGCGCCGCAGCCGGTGAGCAGCAGGAGCGCGGACGCCCCGGCGGTCATGGCGGTCGTACGAAGCCGCAGGTCACGAAGTCGCATGTCACGCTCCCTTCTTCACGCGGCGGTCGGCCGGCTGGGTCACCCGGTCGAGCATCAGGCCGAGGCAGACGATCGCGGCGCCGGCCACCAGACCGGTCGCGAGGTCGCCCTGGGCGAGCCCGAACACGGCGTCGTAACCGAGCGCGCCGCCGCCGACCAGACCGCCGATGATGACGACGGCGAGGACGAGGACCACGCCCTGGTTCACGGCGAGCAGCAGCGCGGGCCGGGCGAGCGGAAGCTGGACCTGACGCAGTTGCTGCGCGCCGGTCGCGCCGAGGGACCGGGCGGACTCCATCGCCGCCGGGTCGACCTGGCGCAGGCCCTGGGTGGTGATGCGGACGACGGCGGGCAGCGCGTAGACGACGGCCGCCGCGACGGCGGGGGCGCGGCCGACGCCGAACAGGGCGACGACCGGGATCAGATACACGAACTGCGGCATCGTCTGGAACACGTCCAGGACCGGGCGCAGCACCTGTTCGACACGGTCGCTGCGGGCGGCGGCGATGCCGGTCGCGAAGCCGAGGACGAGGGTGACGGCGACTGCGGCCAGCACCTGGGAGAGGGTGTCCAGGGACGGTTCCCACACGCCGAGCACGCCGGTCGCGGCCAGCGCGAGGACGGCGGTCAGGGCGGTGCGCCAGGTGCCGATCGGCCAGGCGATCGCGGCGACCAGCAGCAGCACGGCCCACCAGGGCAGGCCCTGGAGGCCGGCCCTGAGGGGGTCGAGGACCCAGGTGGTGAAGTGGCCGGCCCAGTCGGCGGTGCCGCCGATCACGGGCACCCCGGAGTAGAGGTGGTCGGTCATCCAGTCGACGGCGTCGTTGACCGGGGCGGCGATGCTCACCGTCCAGGCGTCGGGCCAGTCGAGCCGGCCGGCCGCGCGCCCGGCGAGGGCGACGGCCACGGCGGCGCCGGCGGCGTAGAGCCAGCCGGCCCGGTGGCTGCCCGGTTCGCCGTCGCCGGCGCGGCCCGCGGCGGCCGTGACGCGGTCCAGGACGACCGCGAGGAGCACGATCGGGATACCGGCGGCGAGGGCGGCGCCCACGTCGACCGAGGCCAGCGCCTGGTAGACGCGGTCACCGAGGCCGCCCGCGCCGATCACCGACGCGATGACCGCCATGCCCAGCGCCATCATGATCGTCTGGTTGAGGCCGAGGAGGAGTTCCTTGCGGGCCAGCGGGATCCGGGCGGTCAGCAGGCGTTGCCGGGCGGTCGCGCCCAGCGAGTCCACCGCTTCCAGGACCTCCTTGTCCGCGCCGCGCAGTCCGAGCGCGGTGAGCCGGGCCATGGGCGGGGCGGCGTAGACGACGGTGGCCAGGACGGCCGCCGGGACGCCGATGCCGAAGACGAGCACGACCGGGAGCAGGTAGGCGAAGGCGGGCAGTACCTGCATGGTGTCGAGGATCGGGCGCAGGCCGCGGTCCAGGCGCTCGGAGAGACCGCCGGCCAGGCCGAGCACCACGCCCACGACGACCGACACGAGGACGGCGACGATCATCAGGGCCAGTGTCTGCATGGTCGGCACCCACATGCCGAGCAGGCCGCAGGCCAGGAAGGCGGCCGCCGTGCCGAGCGCGAGCCGCACCCCGGCCACCCGCCAGGCGACCAGCGCGGCCGCCGCGGTGACCCCGGCCCAGCCCGCGCCGAGCAGCACCAGGTACACGGCGCGCACCGAGAGGACCACGCCGTTGCTGAGGTAGCCGAAGAAGTAGAGGAACAGGGGGTTGCTGTCGCGGTTGTCGACGATCCAGTCGCTGGCACCGGTGAGCGGGTCGGTCAGGTCGACGGTGAGCGCGTGCGGCCAGGTGCCGCTGGACCACCGGGCGTGGGCCAGGGGGACGAGGATCGCGGCCGCGAGCGCGAGGATCAGCAGCTTGCGGACGGTCTGGTGCCTGAGGACGCCCGGGAGGGCGAACCGGGGGGCGGGTGTGGTCAGCGTGGCCATCAGACCGCCTCCTTACGGGGCTCCGTTCCGACCGCGACGGATCCGGGCTCCCGTCCGGCCGGGACGGCTGCGGGGCCCGTGCCGGCCACCACGCCGAGCAGTCCCTCGTGGTCGACGACGCCCAGGCAGCGGGCCGAGTCCATGACCCGTACCGGGACGCCCGCCCGGGCGACCGCCTCGATCGCCTGGGACACCGTGGCGTCCGGGGACACGGCCGGGCCGGCGCCCGCCTCCTCCAGGGACGCGGGCCGCATGGCCGTGCGCACCGTCAGGACCTGCTCGCGCGGTACGTCACGGACGAACTCGCGGACGTAGTCGTCGGCCGGGGAGCCCACGATCTCCTCGGGCGTGCCCAGCTGCACGACCTCGCCGTCGCGCATCAGGGCGATCCGGTCGCCCAGCTTCAGCGCCTCGCTGAGGTCGTGGGTGATGAAGACCATCGTGCGGCCCTCCTCGCGGTGCAGCCGGACGACCTCCTCCTGCATGTCGCGCCGGATGAGCGGGTCGAGGGCGCTGAAGGGCTCGTCGAAGAGGAGCACTTCGGGGTCGACGGCCAACGCGCGGGCGAGGCCGACGCGTTGCCGCTGGCCGCCGGAGAGCTGGGCGGGCCTGCGCTGTTCCATGCCGTCCAGGCCGACCTTGTCGACGACCTCCTTGGCGCGGGCGCGTCGCTCGGCGCGGCCCATGCCCTGGATCTCCAGGCCGTAGGCCACGTTGTCGAGGACCGTGCGGTGCGGGAGCAGGCCGAAGTGCTGGAAGACCATCGCGGCGCGGTGCCGGCGCAGTTCGCGCAGCCGGGTGCGGTCCATCGCGCGGACGTCCTCGCCGTCGACGACGATGGTGCCGGCCGTCGGCTCGATCAGCCGGGTCAGACAGCGCACCAGGGTGGACTTGCCGGAGCCGGACAGGCCCATGACGACGAAGACCTCGCCCTTGCGCACGTCGAAGGAGACGTCGCGGACGGCGGCGGTGCAGCCGGTGCGGGCACGGAGTTCGGCGGGCGGGAGCGCGGCGAGTTCGGGGTCGGCCGGGATGTTCGCGGACTTGGGTCCGAAGACCTTCCAGAGGCCGTCCACCGAGAAGACGGGGGCTTCGGTGTCCGCGGTGGGCGGCTTACGGGTGGCGGGCATGATCGTCATCGCGCATCGTCTCCGATCAGGTCGACGGCTTTCTCGCCGACCATGAGCACCCCGATCATGGGGTTCACGGCGGTCATGGTGGGGAACACGGAGGCGTCCGCGATGCGGATGCCCTCCAGGCCTCGGATCCGCAGCCGTGGGTCCACCACGGCCAGTTCGTCGTCCTCGGCGCCCATGCGGCAGGTGCCGGCCGGGTGGTAGACGGTGTGTGCGGCCTTGCGGGCGTACTCGCTCAGTTCCTCGTCGCCCGTGATGTCCGGGCCCGGCGCCACCTCGCGCTTGAGCCAGCCGGCCAGCGGCTCGGTCTTGGCGATCTCGCGGGCGATCCTGATCCCGTCGACGAGGGTGCGGCCGTCGTGGTCGTCCTCGTCGGTGAAGTAGCGGAAGTCGAGGGCGGGCTTCACGGCCGGGTCCGCGCTCTCCAGGTAGAGCCGGCCGCGGGACTTCGGCTTGGGGATGTTGGGGGTCATCGAGACGCCGTAGGGTGGGCGTTCGTAGCCCAGGCGTTCCGGGTTGTCCGTGAAGGGGACCTGGTAGAAGTGGAACATCAGGTCGGGGCCCTGGTGGGCGGGGTCGCGGCGTATGAAGAGACCGGCGTCGGAGTCCATCGCGGAGTTCTCCGGGAGCGGCCCGTGGGTCTCCCAGACGATCACCGACTCGGGGTGGTCGAGGAGGTTCTCGCCGACGCCGGGCAGGTCGAGCACGACGGGTATGCCGAGCGCGTCCAGGTCGGCCTTCGGGCCGATGCCGGAGTGCAGGAGCAGGCGCGGCGAGTCGACGGCGCCCGCGCACAGCACGACCTCACGGCGGGCCCGTACGAGGATCTCCTCGCCGTCCTTGGTGCGGACGTGCACGCCTTCCGCGCGGGTGCCGTCGAGCTCCAGCCGGTGGGCCCAGCTCTCCAGCAGGATCGTCAGGTTGGGCCGCTCGTCCATCACCGGGTGCAGATAGGCCACCGAGGCGCTCGACCGCTTGTTGGTCTCCGGGTGGTAGGCGAGGTCGAAGAAGCCGACGCCGTCGTCGAAGGGCTTGCTGTTGAAGCCCTCGATCCGCGGCACTCCGGTGGCCTGCCGAGCGGCCTCGACGAAGTCGCGGGCGATGGCGTTGCGGTCCTTCTCGTCGACCGGGACGATGTTGTTCAGCAGGCGCGCGTAGTACGCCTCCATCGGGACCGCGCCCCACCCGCGGGCTCCGGCCGCCTCCCACTCGTCGAAGTCGGACGGCAGCGGCTTGAAGGCGATGAGCGTGTTGTGCGAGGAGCATCCGCCGAGGACGCGGGCGCGGCTGTGCCGGATGTGGGAGTTGCCGCGCGGCTGCTCGGTGGTCGGGTAGTCGTAGTCGAGCTCACCACCGAGCAGGCCCATCCAGCGGCGCAGGGTGAGGACGTCGTCGCGGCCGACGTCGCTGGGGCCGCCCTCGATGACGGCGACGGTGGTGTCGGGGTTCTCGGTCAGCCGGGAGGCGATGACGGAACCGGCGGTTCCGCCTCCGATGACGACGTAGTCGTAGACATGTGCGTTCTCTGGCATGGGGGTACTCCAGGGGCGTGCGAAGTCTTCGATCAGGCGCGGGTCGGGCGGGGCGTCAGCCGGCGAACCAGCGGACGGGGCGCGGCGCGAGGTTCTGGTAGATGTGCTTGGACTCGCGGTACTCGGCGAGCCCGGCGGGGCCGAGTTCGCGGCCCACTCCGCTCTTCCCGAAGCCTCCCCACTCCGCCTGCGGCAGATAGGGGTGGAAGTCGTTGATCCAGACGGTGCCGTGCCGCAGCCGGCCGGCGACCCGGCGGGCCCGGCCCGCGTCGGCGGTCCAGACGGCGCCCGCGAGGCCGTACTCGGTGTCGTTGGCGAGCGCGACGGCCTCGTCCTCGGTGCGGAAGGTCTCGACGGTGAGGACCGGTCCGAAGACCTCCTCCCGCACGACCCGCATCTCGCGGTGGCAGCGGTCGAGGACGGTGGGCTCGTAGAAGTAGCCGGACTCCGGCCGCTGCGGGGCGGGCTGCGGACGCCGGCCGCCGGACCGCAGCACCGCGCCCTCCGCGAGCGCGGAGGCGACGTACGCCTCGGTCTTGGCACGCTGCTGCTCGGAGACGAGCGGACCGCACTCGACGCCGTCCTCGGTGCCGCGGCCGAGCCGGATCTGCTCGGCCCTGCGGGCGAGTTCGGCGACGAATCGGTCCCGGACCGACTCCTCGACGATGAGCCGGGAGCCCGCCGAGCAGACCTGGCCGCTGTGGATGAAGGCGGCGTTGAGGGCCTGGTCGACGGCGGTGTCGAAGGCCTCCTCGGTGGCGCAGGCGTCGGCGAAGACCACGTTGGGGTTCTTGCCGCCGAGTTCGAGGGCGACCTTCTTGACGGTCGGGGCGGCCGCCTGCGCGACCTTGGTGCCGCTGACCAGGCCGCCGGTGAAGGAGACGAGGTCGACGTCGGGGTGCTCGGCGAGCCGCGCGCCGACCGTGTGCCCGGGTCCGGTGACGATGCCGGCGACCCCGGCGGGCAGCCCGGCCTCGAGGAGCAGGTCGATGAGCGCGATCGTCGTCATCGGGGTGATCTCGCTCGGCTTGACGACGAACGTGTTGCCCGCGGCGAGCGCCGGAGCGATCTTCCAACTCGCCTGAAGCAGGGGGTAGTTCCACGGGGTGATCAGCGCGCACACGCCGACCGGCTCGTGTACGACGACGCTGTGGACGTCGGGCGAGCCCGCGTCCACCACCCGGCCCGGGGACTCGGCGGCGACGAGGGCGGCGAAGTAGCGGAAGGCGTCGGCGACGCAGTCGATGTCGACGCGCCCCTCCTCGACCGTCTTGCCCGCGTCCCGGCTCTCCAGCAGGCCGAGCCGTTCGCGATCGCGCACGAGGAGATCGGCGACGCGGTACAGCAGGGCGGCGCGTTCGGCGACGGGGGTGCGCGGCCAGTCGCCCTCGTCGAAGGCGGTGCGGGCGGCCGCGACCGCGAGGTCGGTGTCCTTCTCGTCGCCCTCCGCGACCACCGCGAAGGGGCGGCCGTCCGCGGGGTCGAGAATCTCTCGGGTCGCGCCGGAGAAGGCTTCCAGCCACTCTCCGCCCGCGTGGATCGTCCGGTGGTCGCGCTGTTCCGGCTGTTCCGTCCTGTCGGCCATGATCGCTGTCGCCTTCCGTTCCTGTTCAGTCCCCCTGCGTCACCTATGGGTCCGTCTCGGCGACGGCGTCCACATGCCCCCAACCTCTCATTGCATGCGCAATGTTTGGCCGAAAGTGCGCTGCATCACTGAAGTTATGGACATAAATTGACAAAACGTACTGGTGATCATGAACGGACGGCTGGGCGGACCGTGGACGCGGCCAGGACCTTCGGCCGAAGCCGGCCCGCGCGACCGGGGTGGCCGCCGACCAGGCAGTACCGGCGAACCGCCCGATCCCGGAACGGCGTTGAATTACTCTGCGTGTTCCAGGGGTTACACCGAGGAGCGTGCGATGCCATCGCGACGAGTGGTCACCGGACGGAGCCAGGAACCGCGCCGCCGGTTCGCCGAGGAGCTGCGGCTGCTGCGCGGCGCGCGCGGGGAGAGCCTGCGGCAGGTGGGCGAGCGGCTGGGCTGGGACCCGTCCACCTTCGGCAAGATGGAGAGCGGGGAGTCGCTGGGCAGCCCCGAGATCGTCGAGGCACTGGACCAGCACTACGGCACGCCGGGGCTGCTGCTGACGCTGTGGGAACTGGCGCTGGCGGATCCGAGCCAGTTCCGGGAGCAGTACCGGCGGTACATGGCGCTGGAGGCGGAGGCGGTGAGTTTGTGGCAGTTCTCCGTGAGCGTCACGCCAGGTCTCCTCCAGACGCCCGGATACGCACGGGAGGTGCTCGCTCTGGGCGGCCTCAAGGGCAAGGACCTCAATCAGCAGATCGAAGCGCGCACGGGGCGACAGAAGTTACTCGAAGGAGAGGACGCACCACCTTTCCGGGCCATCCTGTCCGAGGCGGTACTGCGCACGCCGATGCGTGACACCCAGGGGTGGCGGGATCAACTGGAGTACCTGCTCGAAGTGTCTGAGCGCGCCAACATCACGCTCCAAGTGATGCCCCAGAGCTCGGGTTTGTACGGACTGGTGAACACCGACACGATGTTCCTGCGGCTGCTGGACGGCATTACCGTCGCCTACGTCGAGACCGCTCACCGTGGCGAACTGATCGAGGAAAACGTATCGGTCGAGCGACTGCAACGTGCGTACGATTTGATGCGCGACCTGGCTCTTTCCCCGGTCGAGTCGCGGAAGTTCATCCTGCGGATGTTGGAGGAAGCGCCGTGCGAGCCATCGATCTGAGCAACGCGACTTGGCGCAAGAGCAGCTACAGCAACACCACTGGCGGCGACTGCCTGGAAGTCTCCGACGACTTCCTGAGCACCGCCACATGGCGCAAGTCCAGCTACAGCAACCCGGACGGCGGCAACTGCCTCGAAGTCGCCGAAGGCGTCCCCGCCCTGGTCCCCGTGCGGGACAGCAAGGCCCCGGAGCGCGGAGCGCTCCTGTTCGATGCGGGGGTCTGGTCCGTTTTCGTCTCGTCGATCACAATGTCGGCGTGGCCGAACCGATAAGCGCAGAGGCAGAGTTGGACGACGGGACCCCCGTCAGATTCCTCCTCACGCCCGGGGCCGCCCCCGTCCCGGCGGGCGGTGACGGCCTCCCCGAGGGCATGGGCCGGGCCGTCCCCGTGGCCACCGGTGGCGCCGCCGTCGCCAGTTTCGCGGCGGGGGCGCTGAAGGCCGCGCTCAAGCCGCTCGGGCCACTGCTGCAGGAGGTGCACGACGTCGTCTCGGCCGTGCCGGACCCACCCGCCGAGCTGAGCGTCACGTTCGGTGTCCAGATCGGGCAGGACCTGAAGCTCGGGATCGTGGGCGGGAACGGGCAGGCGCATCTCACGGTGACCGCCAGTTGGAAACCGGCGCCCGGCGCGGAGTGAGCCATGGGGTGGTTCAGGGCCGTGGGGGCGTCCGGCGACAAGGAGACGAGGTCACGCGTGGCGTCCGTGTGCCGGGCGGCCGACGGCTCGCCGGCGGGCGCCGCGGTCATCCTCGGCATCGACACGGTGCTGACCTGCGCACATGTCGTCAACGACGCTTTGGGCAGGGATCTGTTCGAGGCCAGGACACCAAGGCTCGACGACGTGTTCGTCGCGCTGGACGGGCCGCGCGGCACGGAGCGGTTTCCCGCGCGCGTGGTGCACTGGATCGCCCCGCGTGCGCGGGACGGCGGCGCTGTCCGGGACGGCGACAGCGAGTGGCTCGGTGACCTCGCGGTGCTGCGGGTGGACGCGCCGCTCGGCGGCATCCCCGCCCCGGTTCCCCGTGCGGCCATGGCGCCGGGCCAGCAGGTGCGGGCCTGGCACGGCAGCGGGCACGGCGCGACCTTCGCCGATCTTCGGGTCGCCGCTCTGGACGGCCCGATCGGCTACCTCGACGGGAAGAGCACCGGTATGGCGGTCGGCCCCGGCTACAGCGGGGGCCCGTTGTGGTCGGAGGAGGACGGGGCGGTCGTGGGACTCGTCGCCGCGCATTTCATGCCGCCGTGCGATCCGGGCGGGGTACCCCTCCCGGCCTCCCCGCAGCACCTGATCCGACGTAGTTGGGGCATCCCCTGGCAGCGGGTCGAGGCGGAACTGCGGCCCTTCGGTGTCCTCGACACGGGAGACCCGGGCAACGCGGGTGACGCGGGGGGCGCCGAGTCCGACGACCCCGCTCGCGGCATGCTCGTGTTGGCGCTGCGGAACGTCCTGGCGTCGCCGTACACGCTCGGCGACACCGCCCGCCGGCTCGCGCACGAGTGCGGGATCGAGCCGGGCAGCCCGGTGACGCCGCCCGCGGTCGAGGAGTTCGCGGACTTCCTGGTCACCCACCCGCGTGCGCTGCCCGCCCTGGTCGAGATCCTGCGGCCCAGGGATCCGGGCTCCGCCGACCGGCTCCTGGTCGCCGGCCGGCTCACCGACACGCCACTGCTGCTCGCGCCGCGCGAGCACCGCCGACTGCACCAGGTGCTGCGCCGGGTCGAGCGGCCCGTCCTCGCGCGGTTCCCCGAAGCGGTGCGCGAGGCGACGAAGCGGGTCGCGGTGCCCGCCGACGGGGACACCCTCGACGTCGTCCTCGACCGTCTGGAGACGCTGCCCGGGGACGGCCACTCCGACGACGGCGGGCCCCGGGTCCCGGCGCTGCTGCGGGTCGTCGAGTACATCGCCGCGCTCTGTCCGCAACCCCGCAAGGCGGACCTGCGGCTGTGGTCGGACGCGGTGGCCGGCCGGCTCGGCATCCCCGCGGCGGCGCTGCGCGAGCGGCGCTCCGACGCGGAGGACTGGGCCCGGATGCTGCGCGGCGGGGCCCGGCGGGTGCGGGTCCTGGCCCAGGTGACGCGAGCCGGGCGGGGGCGTCACCGGCTGCGCGTGTGGTGCGACGAGGGCACGGGGCCGCGGCAGGTGTCGACCGACAGCTCCGCCGCGTTCACGGCGTCGGGAGCGGCACGCGAACTGATGCGCGTCCTGGAATCCCTCGCGCCCTCGGCCACGGACGGGGCGCGGCCGCTGGTCGAGGTCCTCGTGGACCGCGCCGACCTCAATCTCCCGGTCGACGAATGGGCCGCCCAGTCGCCGGGGGAGATCGTGCCGGGTGTGCTCGGGGTCGAGTTCCCGCTGGTGGTGCACTGCCCGGAACTGCTGCGACGGCACGAGCGTTTCCTCCCGGACTGGCGTGAGCGGTGGAGGCAGCTCGACTCGGGGGAGACGCTGGTCGTCTCGGACCCCTCCCAGGACCCGCACCAGATCTACTACGAGCTGATGGGCCGGCTCGACACGGTCCGCGTCTGCGTCGACGTCCCCCCGGGCCCGCGCGACGCCATCGTCCAGATCTGCCTCGCCGTGGGCATACCGGTGGTGGTGTGGGACCGCGGGGACGGCACGGAGGCGTCCTCGCGCACTTCCGCACCGTCCTCGCCCCCGGTGTCATCCTCTGCGGCCCCCACTGCGTCCACCTCTTCGACGTCGTCGCATGTCGTCCGGCACATGGAGGCGGTCGCCACCCGTGAACTGCCCGACGGAGTCCGCGTCTACCGGGCCAACGCCAAGGGAAAACGCGCTCCGGAGTTCCCCGGCCGCCCGGTCCTCGCCTGGGCGGACGCCGACCGCACGGTGCCCCGGCTGCACCTGACCGAACCACAGGAGAGCGCATGACCTCCCCAGAGGACTCCGGGGCCGGCGCCGACTGGCGCCTGTTCCGCGGCGACGGCGTCCCGCGGGCCGTCGACCTGCCCTCGGCCCCGCCATGGCGGCGCTTCAGCCCGACGCCGGCCGTGCGACCCGAACTTCCCTACCTGATCGAGCCGCAGCACGCCGATGTCGTCAACGCCGCGCTGCACCTGCGCCGTCCGCTGCTGGTCACCGGACCGGCCGGCACGGGCAAGTCCTCGCTGGCGCGGGCCGTCGCGCACGAGTTGCGGCTCGGCGAGCTGCTGCGGTGGTCCATCAACAGCCGGTCGGCCGTGCGTGAGGCGCTCTACCAGTACGACGCGATCGGGCGACTGCGCGAGACCACCCTCAGTCGCGACCGGGGCGAACGCGAGCCGTCCATCGGGACGTTCATCCGGCTCGGCGCGCTCGGCACCGCGCTGGTACCGAGCGCCACGCCCCGCGCCCTGCTCATCGACGAGATGGACAAGGGTGACGTCGACCTGCCCAACGACCTGCTCACCGTTTTCGAGGAGGGCTACTTCGACATCCCCGAACTGACCCGGCTGCCCGAGGACATGGCGGAGGTGGAAGTGCAGACCGCCGACCATCGGGGCACCGTGACGGTGCGCCAGGGACGGGTCCAGTGCGCCGAGTTCCCGGTGGCCGTCATCACCAGCAACGGCGAGCGCGACTTCCCGCCCGCCTTCCTGCGCCGCTGCGTCCGGCTCGACCTGCCGGTGCCCGACGAGGCACGGCTGCGCGCCATCGTCACCGCCCACCTCGGTGAGGAGGCGCTGCGCGAGGCCGACGATCTGATCGACGCGTTCCTGCGCCGCCGCGCCCCCGGCGAACTCGCCACCGACCAGCTCCTCAACGCCGTGTTCCTGCGCACCGGAGGCGTCGACCTCGACGCGGAAGGCCTGCTGGACGCCGTACTGCACCAGCTCACCGGCGCGATGTGAGGCGGCCGTGACCAGGGGGGTGCGGTGACCGGGGCCCAGGAAGGCGGTGCGCGGCTCGCGCAGGCCCTGCGGGTGCTGCGGGCCTGCGGGCACGAGCTGGACGCGGACCAGGTACTCGACGTGCTGTGGCTGGCCAGGGCGCTGCCCTCCGGAGCGGCCACCCCGCTGAGCCGGTCCACCGCCGCCGGCCACCCGACGGACGCCGAACCGTCCGCGCCCGAGGCCGACGCGGCCGACCGGGAGCGCACTCCGCCCGACCCCGACGACCCGGACCTGCCCGACCTGACCGCGTCCTCGCTGTACGGGTCGGCCCGTCCGGCACCGCCGCGGCTGCCCGACATCCGGCTGCGGCCGAGCACCGAGCCGAACCGGGCGATGCCCGTCCGGGTGCCCGAGGACAAGGCCCTCGCGGCCGAACTGGCTCTGGCCCGCGCGCTCCGGCCGTTGCGCCGCCGCCGCCCCAGCCCGCACCGTCTGGAGATCGACGAGGAGCGCACCGCCGCCGAACTCGCCGAGACCCGGCTGCCCGACGTGGTGCAACGGCCCGTGCAGGAAAGGTGGCTGCATCTGGTGCTGCTCGTCGACGACGGCCTGTCGATGCTCTTGTGGCACCGCCTCGGCGCGGAACTGCGCACCCTCCTCGAACGGCTCGGCGCCTTCGCCACCAACCGCGTCCTCGGCCTCGACACCCGCAACGCTCAGGAACCCCGGCTGCACGCCCGCCCCTTCCGGCACGACAGCCCGCCCGTGCCGCTCAGCTCGGTCAGCGACCCCTCGGGACACACCCTCGTCCTCGTCGTCAGCGACGGCACGGGCGCCTCCTGGCGCAGCGGCTCGCTGCACGGGCTGCTGTCGCAGTGGGCCTCGCGCGGACCCACCGCGGTGCTGCACACGCTCCCGCCCGACCTGTGGGAGGGATCCGGCATCCACGCCGAACGCTGGCAGGCCACGACCCGGCGCATCGGCGGAGCCAACACCTCCTGGGAGATCACCGACCCGGTCCTCCCGGCCGATCTCGCCCCCTTCGACGGCGTGCCGGTACCCGTCCTGGAGCCGACGGCCGCCTCCCTGCGGAACTGGGCCCATCTCCTCGCCTCCCCCGGCGCCACGGTCCCGTTGCCCCTGCTGTCCCGGCCCGGCCGGCACAGCGCGGCCGGACCCGCCCCCGACCCGGGCGACGCCCAGCACTTCCGGGACGCCGCCACCCCGGAGGCCTACCGGCTCGCGGCGCATCTGGCGGCCGTGTCGCCGCTGACCGTGCCGGTGATGCGGCTCGTGCAGACGGCGGTCCCGTGGCGGGCCCGGACCTCCCACCTCGCGGAGGTCTTCCTCGGCGGACTCATGCGGCCGCACCCCGCCCCGGTGCCGGGGCCGCTGCCCGCCAAACACCAGGTCTTCGACTTCTCCGACACCTCCAGACTGGTGCTCCTGGACGCGGTTCCGCAGGCCGAACTCCTCAGGACCAGCCGCAGCATCGGACAGCGCCTGGAACGACTCGCGGGCCATTCACCCGACTTCCCCGCCTGGCTCGCCCACCCGGACGGCCCAGCCCATCTCCCGGGCAGCCACCGCCCGTTCACCAGCGTCGAACGCCGGCTGCTCACCCGCTTCGGGGTGTCGTTCGAGCGGGAGGCGCAGGGGCTGGAAGCGGGGCGCGGCCGCGGCGCCGACTCGCCGGACGGCTGGACCCGGCTGATCGAGGACGACCCGCGGCACCTCGGACCGTACCTGCTGCTGCGACGCCGACGACTGCGGCGAACGGTGGAGTACGAGGGCGTCGACCAGCAGGGCGGCCGCGCCCTGGTCCGCACCCCGCGCCCCGAACTCCCGGCCGGCGACGCCCTGGCGGCCGAGACGGAGGCGCTGCGCCGGCTGGGCGGCCAGTACGCCCCCGCCCTGCTCGCCACCGGGGTCCGCGACGACCGGCCCTGGCTGGCGGTGGCTCCGATCGGCGACGGCCCGCAGCAGCCCAGCCTGGCGGTCCTGTCGGACATCTTCAACGCGGCCCACGCCGGGGGCCGCGCCCCCTTCGACAAGATCACCGCGCTGGTCGTCGGCTGGCACCTCGCCAGCGCCCTGGCCCTGTGCCACCTGCACGGAATCGTCCTCACGGACCTCAACGCCGAGAACATCCACGTGCTGCGCCGGTCGGTCGTCCTCGCGGACCTGTCCGACTGCGCCGTGGACGGCGCGTACGCGGGCACCGGGCCCACGCCGACCCCCGAGGACAACGTGCGCGCGCTGGGCGAGCTGCTCCAGATCGTCAGCAGCAAGGCGGGCTGGGAACTGCCCGGCCGCCCGGAGGGCATGCACCTGTGGCAGGGCGACACCTGGAAGCAACTGCGGCGGCGCGTCCTGCGCTGCCTGGCCGCCGACCCGGCCGAGCGGCCCAGCGCGGCCGAGGTCGCGGACGTCCTGGCCCGGTACATCGCCCAGTCCCGCGTCACCCGCACCGTCCCGCCGGCGTCCGCGGTCAACGCACTGCCCACGGAGCGCGTTCCGCTCACCCTGCCGCCGGCCGCCGCTCCGGCGGGCGCCGGCGCGCCGCCGGCCCTGCGCCCGCCCCGCTTCGGCGCCGCCCGCCGTGCGGCGGAGGCCCGGCTGGCCCGGCTGCGGACGCCGCTGCGCCACGGCAGGCGCCTCACCGTCGTCGGCGCCTACCACTACAGCGGGCGGGCGACCACCACCATGGTGCTCGGCTCCCTGCTCGCCTCCGTCCGGGGCGAGCCCGTCCTGGCCCTCGACGGGGCGGCTCACGAGGGTGCCCTGGGACGCTTCCTGACGGACCGTAACCCGGCCACCGTGCGCGATCTCGCGGGTCTTCCCGCCGACTCCCCGTACGACGAGGTCCGCGCCCTCACCACCCGTCTGCCGTCCGGGCTGGAAGTGGCCGCGCACCCCACCGGCCACGCCAACCCGAACCTGGTGCACGCCCAGGCCTATGAGCACGTGCTGGCCCGGACGGAGCCCTTCTACTCCTTCGTGCTGACCGACTGGGCCCCGCAGCGGCTCGACGACTCGGCGGACACCGTGCTGGACCTGACCGACCGGCTGATCCTGTGCTGCGGCACCGCGGACTGGTTCCTCACCGCCGCCCGGCAGGTCCTCGAGCGGCTGCGCGCCGCTCGCCGCTGGCGGCTGGCCGACGAGGCGATCATCGTCGTCACCGAGGTCGAGGGGCCCTCGGCCCGGCGCGTACCGGCCGCTCTGGCAAGCCGTATCGGGGTGAGCGTGAACCAGGTGATCGCGGTCCCCTTCGACCGGGCGCTGAGCTCGCCGCGCTTCCAGGACCGGGAGCTGAGCCAGCTGCGGCCGCCGACCCTGAACGAGTTCCTCGACCTGGCCGAGCGGGTCGTGAGGACCCGGACGCACTGATCCCCGGGCGGCCACGGCCACCCGGGGATCGGAAACGGTCGGCAGCGGTCAGGGACCGGCCGGCAGGACTCAGATGAGGCCGAGGGCGCGGACCGCCTCGCGCTCCTCCGCGAGCTCCTGCACCGACGCGTCGATGCGGGCGCGGGAGAACTCGTTGATGTCCAGGCCCTGGACGATCTCGTACGAGCCGTCCTTGGTGGTGACCGGGAAGGAGGAGATGAGGCCCTCCGGGACGCCGTAGGAGCCGTCCGACGGGATGCCCATGGAGGCCCAGTCGCCGTCCGCCGTGCCGTTGACCCAGGTGTACACGTGGTCGATGGCCGCGTTGGCGGCGGAGGCGGCGGAGGACGCGCCACGCGCCTCGATGATGGCCGCGCCGCGCTTGGCGACGGTCGGGATGAAGTCCTCGGCCAGCCACTTCTCGTCGTTCACGGTCTCGGCCGCGTTCTTGCCGGCGATCGTGGCGTGGAAGATGTCCGGGTACTGGGTCGCGGAGTGGTTGCCCCAGATGGTCAGCCGCTTGATGTCGGCGACCGTCGAGCCCGTCTTCTTCGCGAGCTGGGTCAGCGCGCGGTTGTGGTCGAGGCGGGTCATCGCGGTGAAGCGCTCGGCCGGTACGTCCGGGGCGGCGGCCTGGGCGATCAGGGCGTTGGTGTTGGCCGGGTTGCCGACGACCAGGACCTTGATGTCGTCGGCGGCGTGGTCGTTGATGGCCTTGCCCTGCGGCTTGAAGATGCCGCCGTTGGCCTCGAGGAGGTCACCGCGCTCCATGCCCTTGGTGCGCGGGCGGGCGCCGACGAGGAGGGCGACGTTGGCGCCGTCGAAGGCGACGTTCGGGTCGTCGCTGATGTCGATGCCCTGGAGCAGCGGGAACGCGCAGTCGTCGAGCTCCATGGCGGTGCCCTCGGCGGCCTTCAGCGCGGGGGTGATCTCCAGCAGGCGCAGCTTGACCGGCACGTCCGCGCCGAGCAGCTGGCCGGAGGCGATGCGGAAGAGCAGGGCGTAACCGATCTGGCCGGCCGCGCCGGTGACGGTGACGTTCACGGGAGTGCGGGTCATGGCGTTCTCCGTATGACAGCTGTCGGTGGGGCGTCCCTGCCCCTGGTGGGACGTACAAATGATCGATCTCTTGGTATCAAGAGATCCAACCAGCGGTCAGGCTATCGCGCCGTCGGGATCCCGGGCGTCCGGGGTTGTGTGGCCCGTCCCACAGAGTGGTCCAGGCCGCCCCGACGGGGTGGCCCCGGCCGTACGGACGGAGAGGCCCCGGCCGTCCGGGCGGAGAGGCCCCGGCCGTCCGGGCGGAGAGGCCCCGGCCGTGCGGAAGGCGGCGGCCGCCGGTCCGGGAGAGGTGGAACCGAGCGGCCGCCGTGGAGGGGGTATCGGGTCGCGCCCGACTCCCGTGGGGGTACGTTTCGCGTGCCCGGGGCCAAGGCGGGTATTCCTGCCCGCTCCGACTTTCTTTGCGCGGCTTCCGCCGACGCCGCTCACCTCACCCGTTCGGCCCAGCGCGCGGCCCGGCGTCCGGCCGCCTCAGGGCGTACACCCCTGCTGTCCCGACGCCAGCACCGCGCACGCCGTCGCGTCCGCCGCGCTCCTCACCGCCACCATCGGGGTGTACGCGATCGTGTCGCCGAACTCGGTGACGGCGCCGGTCTGCCGCACCGCACCCACGGTCACCCGCACCCCGTCGCCCTGCGCGGCCCGGGTGATCCGGCCCCAGGCCGCCCCGCACGTCGCGCTGTAGCGGACCTCGACCAGGGTCGTCCCGACCGTCGCGGTCTTCGCCGTCGTCACGAGGTCGCCACCGCACCCCGTCTCCTCCGCGTCCCGGCCCGTGCAGTCGGAGCCGGCGCACAGCACCCCGGAGGGCAGCGCGGTGCTCGGCGCCGCCGAGGCGGGCGACGGCGACTTGGTGGTGCCCACCGCCTGCCGTGGGTCCCCTCCGTCGGTGAGCAGGAACGCGCCCACGACGATCGTCACGACACCCACGACCCCCGCGAGGAACAGCGTCGTGCGCCGTGGGCCGGAACCACCCGGGGCGCCCCCCGCGGAACCGCGCTTCTCCCGCGCCTCCCGCGTCCGCCGCGTCTCCCGCGACACCGGCATCGTCGGTGACACGCCCGCCGGTCCAGCGACGCCCGGGGTCGACGCCATCCGGCCGGCGTCGAACTCCCGCACATCGGGCGCCGGCCCGAACTCCCCCAGCGCGGCCCGCGCCTGGGAGATCCGGACGGCCTCCATGGTCCGGTCGTGCCGGGTCCCCGAGCGGCTCCAGGCCCGCTCGGCCAGTTCCCACATGGTGGTGAGATGGACGGGAGGCGTGCCGGTGACCTCGGCCAGCGCGACGATCGCGCCCTTCGGTGCGAGCAGCCGGCCGTCGAGATACCGCTCCCAGGACGTCTTGCCGTAGCCCGTACGGTCGGCCACCGCCGCGACACTCAGTCCCGTGCGGTCCACGACCCGCCGCAACTGCTCGGCGAACTCCCTCACCTGCGGGTCGAGTTCACCGGGCAGAGCCCTCCAGCGAGCCATCGAACCCCCCTCCCTCCGCCAAATCCCCCATCGGCCACGTTAAACCCGATGCCGAGACGATTCGGGACACATACCCGAACCGTCAACGTATCGACACGACGAGCGCGCCTCCGCACGACGAACGCACGTCAGCCGAAGACGACCGCTCCCCCGACGGCGGTGCACAGCAGGGCCAGCAGCAACAGGGCCGCGTACAGCAGCAGGCGTCCGGCGGGCCGGGTCGAAGCCTGCGCAGCGGGCTCCTCCAGGCTTTCCCACCAGGGGATCGTCGGGTCGTCGCGGTACTCCTCGGCCGGGTTCACCGGCGCCGGCCGCGGCCAGACCTCGACGGCCAGCTCCCAGCGCACGACGTGCCGTTCGGCGTCCGCACCGGCCAGACCCGCCACCCGGCACAGCGCGGCGACGGCCTGCCGGGGCGGCGGCTGGACGGCGTTGAGGTAGCGCTGCCAGGAGGACTTGCTGTACGCGGTGCGCGCGCCGAGCGAGGCCAGACTGAGGCCCGTACCGTCCTTGAGCTGCCGCAACTGCTCCACGAAGTGCCGTACCTCCGACGGCAGCCCGTCCGGCAGCGGCTGCCAGGCGCCCATCCCGCCCACCTTTCCTTCGATCCGTTGGGGGGACGACGCGGGACGGCCGGACGGTTCCCGCAGCGGGTGCGGCTGTGGCGGGGCGCGCACACGGTGGCGGAACGGTCACCTCCGTGCCACAGCGACCGGCCGACTGTTGAACAGGCAGTTCAGGAGGGTGGAACGTGGAACGCGTCGGCGGCCCGTCCTCCTCGGGGGATGGGGACGGGCCGCCGACGCGTCGCGCTGTACCGAGCCCGGTTCGGCTCAGCTGCTGACCGTGAAGTGCAGGGTGTCCTTGAGGAAGGGGATCTGGAGCCACGGGTTGGGCTGCGCCATCAGCGACAGCAGGACGATCGCCGTGCCCAGCACGGTGTACGTCACGATGTCGGTGAAGCGGGAGCGGACGGCGAGCATGCCGACCCCGGGCAGCAGCCAGCGCATCACCGCGCCGACCAGCAGCCCGACACCGATCAGGATCGTGCCGATCCGGAACACGTCGAGCGCGGTCACCAGCAGACCGAGCGCGACGATGCCCAGGACGACGATGATCGGCCACTGCCGGGCCGCCAGCGCGTCACCGGGCGCCGCCCGGCCGCCGCCCTCGGGACGCGCGGTGTCCCGGGTGAACAGCGGGAAGCGGCGGGTGGTGCGACGCGGCACCCCGTCGGCGTCGGGCGCGCTGACCGGGTCCCGCACCTCGATGCCGTCGATGCCCTCGGTGAGGTCGGCACTGTTGCCGCTGTCGGTGCTGCCGCTGTTGCTGTTGTTGCTGCTGCCGGCGTCGGTGACGTCGGCGCAGTCGGTCTCGTCGAGGTTCCCGGCCTTGCCGGTGGTTCCGTCAGTGGGCACTGCGCTCCGCCGCCTCCACCACGTTGACCAGCAGCTGGGCACGGGTCATCGGGCCCACGCCACCGGGGTTCGGGGAGATCCAGCCGGCCACCTCACGGACGTCCGGGTGGACGTCGCCGACGATCTTCCCCTCCGCGTTGCGGGACACGCCGACGTCCAGCACGGCCGCGCCCGGCTTGACGTCCTCGGCCCGGATCAGGTGCGCGGACCCGGCCGCGGCGACGATGATGTCGGCCCGCTTCAGGTGCGCCGAGAGGTCCCGGGTGCCGGTGTGGCACTGGGTCACCGTCGCGTTCTCGCTGCGCCGCGTCAGCAGCAGCGGCATCGAACGGCCGATGGTGACACCGCGGCCGACGACCACGACCTCGGCGCCCTTGATCTCGACGCCGTACCGGCGCAGCAGCGTGAGCACGCCGTTGGGGGTGCAGGGCAGCGGGGCGGGCTCGTTGAGGACGAGCCGGCCGAGGTTCGTCGGGTGCAGGCCGTCGGCGTCCTTGGCCGGGTCCATGAGTTCCAGGATCCGGTTCTCGTCGATGCCCCTGGGCAGCGGGAGCTGGACGATGTAGCCGGTGCAGGCGGGGTCGTCGTTCAGCTCGCGGACGACCGCCTCGATCTCCTCCTGGGTGGCCGTGCCGGGCAGCTCGCGCTGGATGGAGGCGATGCCGACCTCGGCGCAGTCGCGGTGCTTGCCGGCGACGTACTTCTGGCTGCCGGGGTCGGTGCCGACGAGGATCGTGCCGAGTCCGGGCGTCACACCCTTCTCCCTGAGCGCCGCCACCCGGGCGGTCAGATCGGACTTGATCGCGGCTGCGGTGGCCTTGCCATCGAGAATCTGGGCGGTCATGGACCCATCCTCCCGGATGACGGGCCCCCGGTTCCAATCCGGATGAACCCGGGCACCGGCGAACCCGGCTCCGGCCACCCCCAACGACGGGTCCGCACGGTGGCGTTTCGGCCATGATCGGGAAGGTTGCACTTGCACAAAGCCTGCGGAATGCGGCTGGACAGGAGCACACCTGTCCAAGAACGATGGGTCTCCGCAGTATGCGGTCGGTGTTGGGGGGCAAACCGCTCATCTGAAGATGTTCCTCCGCGCACTCCGCGTCGTCCCCGCTTGTGCAACGGAGGAAAATCGCCATGAGCTTCGGCCCGCCCAACGACCCCTACGGTCAGCCGCAGAACCCCCAGCAGGGGCAGCCCGGTTACGGCTACCCCCAGCAGGGCCAGCCCGGTTACGGCCAGCAGGCGCCGCAGGGCGTCCCCCCGCAGGGGTACGGCCAGCCG